>NZ_CP022222.1:5186433-5487428 GCF_009930815.1 Bradyrhizobium sp. CCBAU 051011
GACACCCTGCGTTCCGCCATATGAGGTGTTGAGCGAAACGGTCTGCATGCTCATGATCTTGCTACTCCGGCGCCGTGCGGCACGGTTACGCCGATGCCGCTTTCGATCGCCAGCCGCACCAATTCGGCGGAAGTTCGCACGCCAAGTTTCTGGCGCATGATCGACGATGTGTTGGCAACGGTCTTGTACGAGGAATGAACCAGCCACGCGATCTCGGAAAGGCTCTTGCCCGCGCTGAGCAGGCGGAGGATTTCCATCTCTCGCGACGTGAGTTTGGAAAGCGGGCTGCGGGCGAATGCAGGTCCGGCGAAGGCGATGCTTCGCGCGATCGCAGACGGCAGATAGACGCCGCCCTTGCCGACTTCACGAATAGCCTCGACCAGATCCTGCGGATCGCCCGTTTTCGCGACATAGCCCTTGGCGCCGATGTCGATGGCGCGCGCGGCGAAGACCGGATCGTCGTTCATGCTGAACATGATGATTCGTGCGGAAGCGGCGCGTGCAAGAATGCGCCGCGCCAGCTCGAATCCGGACACGGTCGGCAGGTTGATGTCGATCACGCAGATGTCGGGTCGTTCAGCGATGAACACCCGTTCACCGCTCTCCGCGTCGGCAGCCTCCAGCAGCACGACCTCCGGATCGTCGGCAAATACCGTGCGGCAGCCGGAAGCGACAATGGGATGGTCATCGACGATCAGTACACGCATTACATCGATCCCCGAGCTGCTTCGGCCGCGTTGTTGCATCGCATCACGTTACGTAGACGTCGGCGCGAGGCCGATCATGCAACGCCGACGCGATTGCTGTACGCTTCAATCTGATCGTCGGTTTTTCGACTGTCAACGGTCCTCTCGTCGGGGAACTGATTGCGACGCGATTGGGGCAAACGTTATGTGGCAGAAATTATCGTTGCGTTCCCGGATCAATTTGCTGCTGGCGGTGGGGCTTACGCTAGGTTTAGCGATCAACATCGCGCGGCTGGTGGTAGAGGCGGCGCCCCGTGTTCGCGCCGAAGATCAGAGCGTCATCCGGCTGGCGCGCGAGTTCGTCGAGACGATCGTGCCAAGCCTGAACGAGGCGCCGGACCCGGATGCGCGGCTGAACCAGATCGCGTCTGACCTCAGCCGGCTCCGTCATGTCAGCATCACACGGCAGGGCGACGCCGCCACAGGTGAACACCCCGGCAACAGCGACGGGGAGCGGTCGCCGCCGGCGTGGTTCATCGCGCTCGTGCATCCGGAAACCACAACCGTGAGCGTACCGATCACGATCCACGGCAAGCCGCAATCGCTGCTGATCACCTCGCATCCGAACGACGAGGTGGCCGAGATCTGGGACGGAATCGTGACCCAGCTCGCGGTCGGCTCCGCGCTCGCCATCGCGCTCTTTCTGGTTACGATGATAGTGATTGGCCGCG
Source organism: Bradyrhizobium sp. CCBAU 051011 (assembly GCF_009930815.1). Taxonomy (NCBI): domain Bacteria; kingdom Pseudomonadati; phylum Pseudomonadota; class Alphaproteobacteria; order Hyphomicrobiales; family Nitrobacteraceae; genus Bradyrhizobium; species Bradyrhizobium sp. CCBAU 051011. The sequence goes on from NZ_CP022222.1 coordinate 5,187,851, forward strand.
CGCTGGCGCCGCTGCAGGCGCTTTCGCAGACCATGGCGAACATCGAGGCTGGACAGTACGCATCGCGCGTCGAGCCCGGCGGCGCGCCCGAGCTGGCGGTAATCTGTACCAAGCTGAATCACCTTGCAGGCGCCCTCGGCGAGGCCGTCGAGGACAAGCGCCGGCTCGCCGAACGCACGGTCTCGCTGCAGGATATGGAGCGCAAGGAGATTGCGCGCGAACTTCATGACGAGTTCGGGCCGTATCTCTTTACGCTGCGCGCCCACGCCGGCGCGCTGACGCGGCTTTCCGAGGATGGGCGTGCGCCGAGCGCCGATGCGCTGCGCAAGCATGCCACCGCCATCATGGAGCAGACCAATGCGCTTCAGCAATTCAACCGCAGGATATTGGAAAAGCTGCGGCCTGTCGGGCTGGCGGAGCTTGGACTATCCGAGGCGCTCGGCGTGCTGCTGCGCTTGTGGCGTGAGTCTCGACCCGATGTTGCCATTGAGGCGAACATTGCATGCGCGCCAGGCGAGGGCGGAGAAGTCGCTGATCTGACGATCTACCGCACCGTCCAGGAAGCCTTGACGAACGCTTTCCGCCACGCCGACGCGACGTCCGTCAGCGTCACGGTCGAACAGGCCGAAGGCATCCATGGAAGTCGCGGCTGCGCCCTGGTGCGCGTGAGCGACAACGGCCGCGGCTTGGCGCCGGATCACAAGTCCGGCTTCGGCCTGGTCGGGATGCGCGAGAGAATACTGGCGCTGGGCGGGACGCTGAATGTCATCTCCGACAATGGGGGCGTAACGGTCGAGGCGGTCGTCCCCCACGGGTCGCATCCTTGATCGATTGCGAGTTGCTGTCCGGGAATTTGTCCCGGTCCCCGTCGGGAGGAATGCAAGGTGAGGAACCAGACCTTTTGCGGCTAGCGCGTATCGTTGTCTTCTCACTAGTATCGTCGACATCGAACCGGCAGGGGACAAGCCGGTATGTCGTGGGGTGGGGATATGGGTGCACGCGTACGGGTGGTCGGGACGATCTCGATCTGTCTGGCTCCCGGGCTGGACTGTGCTCAGGCCCAAACCGCACCCGCAGCCAGCGACGTTTTGCCGGCCATCGAGGTCGTAGCGCCGGCGACGAGCGCCAAACCAGCGCGCGCCCGAGGTGCAACTCGGGCGCCCGCAAGGAATGTTCGCAGGGTCTTTGTTTACCCGACCGCGCCTACGCCGACGGTCGGCTCGGGAATGGATGTCGATAAGGTGGCCGCAGCGGTCAATGCCGTCGGTGCCGGGCAGATTGCGCGCACCGGCTCGCTGAACATCGCGGATGCGCTGCAGCAACAGGTGCCGGGTATTGTCATCAGCGATACGACCGGCAACCCGTTCATGCCGGACATACAATTTCGAGGTTTCGTTGCATCTCCCGTCTCGGGCACACCCCAGGGACTGGCGGTTTACCAGAACGGGGTGCGCGTCAACGAAGCGTTCGGCGACACTGTCAATTGGGATTTGATCCCGACTGCCGCGATCAGGTCGGTTACCGTCGTAACCAACAATCCCGCGTTTGGTCTCAATGCCTTGGGCGGTGCCGTCAACGTGCAGATGAAGGACGGCTTCAACTATCAGGGCGGCGAAATCAACACGATGGGCGGCTCGTTCGGCCGCATCCAGAGTTCGGCGCAGTATGGCAAGCAGATCGGCAATTTCTCGGTCTATGGCGCGCTCGAAGGCGTGCGTGACAACGGCTATCGCAATTTTTCGGAATCGGCGATTCGCCGGTTTTACGGTGACGTCGGTTACCGGACCGACAGCAGCGAATTTCACCTCAACGTGGGCGTTGCCAAGAACAATTTCGGCGCGGCGGCGGCCGTTCCGGTCGAACTGCTCCAGAAATATTGGGGGGCGACCTATACGACGCCGCAGACGCACGACAACCGCGTTGCCTACGCCAATCTGACCGGAAAGGTCGAGGTGACGCCGACCTGGACGATCGAAGGCTCGGCGCGCGTCCGCGCGTTCCGGCAGAAGACGGTCGATGGTAATCCGACCGAGACGGCGCCATGTGTTGGCGATCCGACTCTGCTTTGCTTCAACGAAGAAGACACCGTGCCAGGAGCGCCGGCGAACGGGCTCAATGGAGTCCAGCTCGCAAATCCGTTCCCAACCGACGCCGTGCTGGGGCAGATCGACCGGACGACCACCCGTTCGACCACGACCGGGGTGACCCTGCAGGCCACCAATACCGACCAGTTGTTCGGACACAACAACCAGTTCATGGTCGGCACCAGTTTCGATTCCGGCGTCACCCGCTTCGGGGCCAGCGCGGAACTGGGCACGATCGGTTCAAATTACGTCGTCAGCGGTAGCGGCATCTTCCTCGGACCATCAGGCATTCCGATTTCGATCGGTCCGGTCTCGCTTCGCGCCACCAATAAGTACACCGGGTTCTACGCGCTCGACACCTTTGACGTGACGGACGCGTTTTCAATTTCGGGCGGCGGCCGCTTCAACCATGCAAATATCGTCCTTCAGGATCTGATCGGCACCGATCTCAACGGCAATCATACGTTCAGCCGCTTCAATCCGATGATCGGCGGCACCTACAAGATTATGCCTGAACTGACGGCTTATGCCGGGTATTCCGAAGCCAATCGCGCACCCACCCCGCTGGAACTCGCATGCGCCGACCCTGCGCGCCCCTGTATCGCCGCGGCATTCCTCATCGCCGACCCGCCGCTGAAGCAGGTTGTCTCCCGCACCGTCGAGGCCGGCTTCCGCGGCACCAAGGAGCTGAATATCGGCACGCTCGGGTGGAAAGTCGGCGCGTTTCGCGCGACCAATGCCGATGACATCCTGGCGATCCCGAGCCCGGAGTTGCAGGGATTTGGCTATTTCCAGAACGTAGGCCGGACGCGCCGCCAGGGCATCGAAGCCCAGGTCAATCTGACGTCGAAGACGCTGCAGCTCTACGCCAGCTACGCCCTAGTCGATGCGCGCTTCCTCGACGCCCTGCAGATCGGCTCCAATAGCCCATTCGCCGTTGACGACGTAATCCAGGTCCAGCCAGGCAATCGTATACCGGCGATACCTCGCAACCGGGTCAAGGTGGGCATCGACTATTCGGTCACCGACGCCTTCAAGGTCGGGGGCGATGCATTGTTCGTCGGCAGCCAGTATTTTGTGGGCGATGAATCGAACCAGGCCGCGAGGCTGCCCGGGTATTCGGTTTTCAACCTGCACGCCTCGTATCAAATCAACAAGACATTCCAGATCTACGGTCGCGTCGACAATATCTTCGATAATCGCTATGCGACCTACGGGACGTTCTTTGATACTGGTGACGTGCCCAATTTCACCAACGGGGGCGCGGAGTTTACCGATCCGCGTTCGGTCAGCCCGGCGCGGCCGCGCGCGTTCTATGCAGGGCTAAGGGCAACCTTTTAGGTGCGTGATGCGGGTTGTCTCAACCGGGACGTTCGCCTCAGGAAGCATCCAGCGCCGGATCGATGCAATGCGCCTTGTGGATGGTAGAGGGCGCGAAGCCAAAATGCTTCCGGAACACGCGGCTGAAGTGCGACGAGCTGGAAAAGCCCCAGGAAAACGCGACGTCCGTGATCGTCTTTCCATGCTGGGTCTCCAGCTCCTGCCGGCAGTGCAGCAGCCGCGCCCGCCAGATGTAATCGCTGACGGTCATGCCCTTGTCGCTGAACAGCATGTGCAGATAGCGCTTGGTGCAGCCCAGCGCCGCCGAGATCTGGTCGATGCAAAGCTCCGGGTCGCGCAAATGTTCCCGGATGAAAGCCTGGGCGCGGATGTACATTGCTTCGGGACCGACGCGATCGAACATCGTGTCGGCCTCGCGCAACGGCAACAGCAGCAAATCGATCAGCGAATCGGCGACGCCGATGGCGTTGTAGGGCGATAGCCGGTTCGCTTCATCAAACGCGGTGTGCACGAAGTCGTAGGCAATACGGCCGGTGCCGTTACGTGCGGAAAGCTTGCACGGCAACATCTTCGACGTGCGGAAGCCGCGTTCGTGAAGCAGTTCCTTCGGCACGATCACGACCTCGTGCCGGGTCAGCGAGGGGCTGACGATCGTGTGCGGGCAGGAGACGTCATAGGCGAGACAATCGCCGGGCATGATGTCCATGCGCCGGCCGGCCTGTTCGAAATGCGAGATGCCGTAGGTCTGGAACAGTATCTTGACGTAGGGGTGTTCGCTCAGCTTGGTGCCTGAGACCGTGTGCGCGATACGATGCTGGCTTGCCTCGATCTGGCACAGCTTCAACTGCGAGACGGTCGTGTAGTTTATCCGCCCCTCCAGCGAGGAACCTTCCAGCGGATCGACGTCGAACTGACCGCACAGATCCGTCAGCGCATCTGACCAAGTTTGCAGCTGCTTCTTCGGCGCCAACCCGGAAGTGCTGAGTGAGCGGACTGTATCGGACATGGTCGAAGCACCGATTCGAGAACAGGCCACGACCTCGGCAAAAGCTTCGGTCACAGGACGCTACATTTGCCTCGACTTAAGGCGGTCGTGGGGAAGTCGCGCAGATTCTTCCCAATATCCCTTTGACAATCCTCCAACTTAGTTTCGGCTGCGTCAAGGGGAACCTCAGCCTCGGGACGCGCGGGTGCTTGTGGGAACGAGCCCACGATTGATGCTTCGCAGCATGAGAGGGACGGCTCTCGACGTTCCCAAAATTAAAAAGTTTATTGTGTTTCGCTTCTGAGCAAACGCGCTTCGCTCTTGGGCAAGTTTCCCATTTCCGAACGGGATAGGAATAGGGACCAAGAATGGAAAATGGGCCGTCTCGACGGAAACCCTAAACCCTCAATCTGGGAGGAACCACTATGCGCAAAGTGCTATCCGCTGCCTGTCTCGGCGCCGTGGCGGCATTCGCTGCCGGCGTTGCGTATGCCAATGACGAACTGATCAAGATGTCGCAGAACCCAAAGGATTGGGTGATGCCGACGGGCGACTACGCCAATACGCGCTACTCGAAGCTCAACCAGATTACTGCAGCCAACGCCGGCAAGTTGCAGGTCGCATGGTCGTTCTCGACCGGCGTGCTGCGCGGCCACGAGGGCGGACCGCTCATTATCGGCAACATGATGTACGTCCACACACCGTTCCCGAACAAAGTCTATGCTCTTGACCTATCCCAGGAGCAGAAGATCGTTTGGGTATATGAACCCAAACAGGATCCGAACGTCATCCCGGTGATGTGCTGCGACACGGTGAATCGTGGCGTGGCCTACGGCGATGGAAAAATCTTTTTGCACCAGGCCGACACGACCCTTGTCGCCCTCGATGCCAAGACCGGGAAGCTGGTCTGGTCGGTGAAGAACGGAGATCCCAGCAAAGGTGAGACCGGGACGTCGGCACCGATGGTTTTTAAAGACAAGGTCCTCACCGGCATCTCGGGCGGCGAATTCGGCGTTCGTGGTTCGGTGACTGCCTACAGCATCAAGGACGGCAAGCGGGTCTGGCGCGGCTATTCGATGGGACCCGACAGCGACACGCTGATGGATCCGGTGAAGACCACGCATCTAGGTAAGCCGGTCGGTAAGGACTCCGGCATCGATACTTGGCAGGGCGACCAGTGGAAGATCGGCGGCGGACCGACGTGGGGCTGGTATTCTTATGATCCCGAGCTGAACCTGATATATTACGGAACCGGCAACCCCTCGACCTGGAATCCAAAGCAGCGGCCGGGAGACAATCGCTGGTCGATGACCATCTTTGCGCGGGACGCCGACACCGGCATGGCCCGCTGGGTCTATCAGATGACCCCGCACGACGAGTGGGACTACGACGGCGTCAACGAAGTGATCCTCAGCGATCAACAGATCGGCGGTCAAGCGCGTAAGCTACTGACCCATTTCGACCGCAACGGGCTCGCCTATACGATGGACCGCACCAACGGCGAATTGCTGGTGGCGGAGAAGTACGATCCGAAGGTCAACTGGACCAGCGGCGTCGACATGAACAAGAGCTCGCCCACCTATGGTCGACCGAAGGTCGTCGACCAATATTCGACCGACAAGCAGGGCGAGGACGTCAACGTCAAGGGTATCTGCCCGGCCGCGCTCGGCACCAAGGACCAGCAGCCGGCGGCGTATTCGCCGGACACGCAACTGTTCTACGTGCCGACCAACCACGTTTGCATGGACTACGAGCCGTTCAAGGTGAACTACACTGCGGGCCAACCCTATGTCGGGGCGACGCTCTCGATGTATCCGCCTCCTGGCGAAACCCACATGGGCAACTTCATCGCGTGGGACAACAAGACCGGCAAGATCGTGTGGTCGAACAAGGAAATGTTCTCGGTGTGGTCCGGTGCGCTCGCTACCGCCGGCGGCGTGGTGTTCTACGGAACGCTCGAAGGCTACCTGAAGGCGGTCGATGCCAAGACTGGCAAGGAGCTCTACAAGTTCAAGACCCCGTCCGGCATTATCGGGAACGTCACGACCTACGAACAGGGCGGCCGGCAATACGTGGCCGTGCTTTCCGGCGTGGGCGGCTGGGCCGGCATCGGCTTGGCGGCCGGGCTGATGAGCCCGGAGGGTGCCGCTGAATGGCAGGGCGCTGCGGGCCGTGCAGCGGCGGGCCGGGCATTGGAATCCGCCGCGAGGAACGTGGACACCGCCGGCCTCGGCGCCGTCGGCGGTTACGCTGCCCTTAGCAACTACACCGCGCTCGGCGGAACTCTGACCGTATTCGCTCTGCCGCAGTAAGCTGAGCCAACTTCGTTCCGGCGCATGGAGTTGCTCCATGCGCCGGTTCGCCTACCACCGAATCTCGAGGACAAGCTCTTGCGTAAAATCTGGTTTGTGGGTGCTGCGATGATCTTCGTGGTATCAGGAGGAATTTCCTTCGCCGAAAACGCGGTCGACCCGGCTGCCGTCAAATCCGAGGACGGAAAGTACCTCGACAAGGAAGGCAATCCGACCTTCAAGGTTGGGGCCGACGGAACGGTGGATTGGTACACCTACTCCGGTTACCGGCGCTATCACTCGGAATGCCACGTCTGCCATGGCCCCGACGGGATGGGATCGACCTACGCCCCTGGCCTCACGAATTCACTCAAGACCATGAATTACGGCGACTTCGTCGGCGTAGTCGCGAGCGGTCGCAAGAACGGCAACTCCGTCATGCCTGCGCTCGGCGATAATCCGAACGTCGCCTGCTACATGGACGACCTCTACATCTATCTGCGTGCCCGCGCCAATGACGCCGTCGGGCGTGTGCGTCCCGCCAAGAAGGAAGACAAGCCGGAGGCCTACACCCAGGCGGAGAATTCCTGCATGGGCAAGAAATGATCCGTCGGCATGTGCAAAGGACCAGTCACACTGCGTTGTTGCAGCGGCTCGAAAAGCGAAAGTGGAGTTGAAAATGAAGACACGCGCTGCAGTCGCATTCGAAGCCAAGAAGCCGCTTGAAATCGTCGAGGTCGACCTGGAAGGCCCGAAGGCCGGTGAAGTTCTCGTCGAGATCAAGGCGACCGGAATCTGCCACACCGATGCCTATACGCTCGACGGATTCGACAGCGAAGGAATCTTTCCTTCGATCCTCGGTCATGAGGGCGCGGGCATCGTCCGCGAAGTCGGCCCGGGCGTGACGTCGGTCAAGGCCGGCGATCACGTGATTCCGCTGTACACGCCGGAATGTCGCCAGTGCAAAAGCTGCCTGAGCGGCAAGACCAATCTATGCACCGCCATCCGCGCCACCCAGGGCAAGGGGCTGATGCCGGACGGCACCTCGCGCTTCAGCCATAAGGGCAAGCCGATCTTCCATTACATGGGCTGCTCGACGTTCTCGAACTTTACCGTGCTGCCGGAAATCGCGGTGGCGAAGATTCGCGAGGACGCGCCCTTCGACAAGAGCTGCTACATCGGTTGCGGGGTGACGACGGGCGTTGGCGCCGTGGTGAATACCGCCAAGGTGACACCTGGCGCCAACGTCGTCGTTTTCGGTCTCGGCGGCATCGGGCTCAACGTCATCCAGGGCGCGAAGATGGTGGGCGCCGACAAGATCGTCGGCGTCGACATCAACGATGCCAAGGAGGATTGGGGCCGCCGCTTCGGCATGACGCATTTCGTCAATCCGACCAAGGTCAGTGACATCATCCAGCATCTGGTCGGGCTCACCGACGGCGGCGCCGACTACACCTTCGACTGCACCGGCAATACCACCGTGATGCGGCAGGCACTCGAAGCGTGCCATCGCGGCTGGGGCGTCTCCGTCGTGATCGGGGTTGCTGAGTCGGGCAAGGAAATCGCTACCCGGCCGTTCCAGCTCGTGACCGGCCGCGTCTGGAAGGGAACGGCTTTTGGCGGCGCGCGTGGCCGTACGGACGTGCCGAAGATTGTCGACTGGTACATGAACGGAAAGATCGAGATCGATCCGATGATCACGCATGTGCTCAAGCTGGAGGAGATCAATCAGGGATTCGATCTCATGCACCAGGGCAAGTCGATCCGTTCGGTTGTCGTGTTCTGAATAGGGGAACTTCAAACACAAGGAGGAGAGGCCCATGACTGTTCACATCCACCCATCGGTTGACAGCGGCGTAAAACAGGGGACCGGCAGCTTCGCCGGCGGCACCTTGGTCTGCAAGTGCTCGGACAGGCCGGTCAAGGTCGCCATCAAGGGCGACGTTGCCCACAATCACGCTTGCGGCTGCACCAAATGCTGGAAGCCCGAAGGCGCGATCTTCTCCGTTGTCGCCGTCGTTCCGCGCGACAATGTGAAAGTGATCGAGAATGGCGACAAGCTGCAGATCGTCGACCAGGCGGCCACGATCCAGCGCTATGCCTGCAAGGCCTGCGGCACGCATATGTACGGCCGGATCGAGAACACGGGACATCCGTTCTATGGCCTCGATTTCATCCATCCCGAGCTGTTCCAGGAAGGCGGCTCGGCGGCTCCGGGGTTTGCGGCGTTTGTGTCGTCCGTTCTGGAGTCCGGCGTCCAACCAGGGGAGATGGCTGGAATCAGGGCTCGCCTGAAGGAACTCGGACTGGAGCCTTATGACTGCCTGTCGCCGCCATTGATGGATGCGATCTCGAGCCACGTCGCCAAGTCCAAGGCCAAGGCGGCCTAGACAAGGCGAAGCGGGCACTGGCCCGATCTAGCGAGATACCGAACTTGCGCTGATGGCGATCGCCGTCAGCGCAGAAGCAGGGCCACCATGTGGTGCCACTCCTTGGTTGAGCGCCGGCCGGAGAGGGTTGCGCAGCCATCACAGACCCGCGGCATTCCGGCGGGATTGTGCCGCATGTAATTCCCGGACATCGAATCTCGTAGCGGTCTTTGTTCGACCGCCATGCGCAAGACCAGATTGCCTGCGCGTGTAATCGGTCGCATTTGACCAATCGTCTGATTTTGCATGCTGCGGCGCGATGAACCTGTACCGGCGGCCGCGGTGCCGACGTCGGCCCCTCCCTGAAGGTGTTGACCCGTCCAGCGGTTTCCCTTCTATGGACGGTGCTGCCCTGACCGCACACACGCCCCCTCGCGAGGACTCCCACGATGCCGATCGTCACCGACGCTGCTTTCATCCTGCCCGACGATTTCGCCGACGCCGCGCTGATGGGGCGGATCTGGCGTCCCGACCTTGCCGGGCCGTCGGTGGTCGCGATTCGTCAGGACGGCGTGTTCGACGTCACCGACGAATTTCCCACCGCCAGCCAGCTTGCCGCCGTTGCCGATCCGGCCGGGGCGCTGCGTGCTGCGCGTGGCGAGCGGGTTGGCGCGCTGCAGGATCTCCTGAACAATACGCCGCCCGACACCCGCGACCCGGCCAGGCCATGGTTGCTGGCCCCGATCGACCTGCAGGTGATCAAGGCCGCCGGCGTCACCTTCGCCGTCTCGATGCTTGAGCGGGTGATCGAGGAGCGAGCGCGCGGCAATCCGGATTCGGCGGAAGCGATCCGGGCCGAGGTGACGCGGATCGTCGGCACCGATCTGTCGCAATTGAAGCCGGGCTCGGCCGAAGCGCAGCATGTCAAGGACGTGCTGGTTTCGCAGAACGCCTGGAGCCAGTATCTCGAAGTCGGCATCGGGCCGGATGCCGAGGTGTTCACCAAGGCTCCCGTGCTGTCGGCGGTCGGCACCTGCGTGGATGCGGGCCTGCATCCGAAATCGACCTGGAATAATCCAGAGCCCGAGGTGGTGCTGGTGGTAGCCAGCGATGGCCGCATCGTCGGCGCCACACTCGGCAACGATGTCAATCTCCGCGACTTCGAGGGGCGCTCGGCGCTGTTGTTATCCAAGGCGAAGGACAACAACGCGTCCTGTGCCATCGGCCCGTTCGTGCGATTCTTCGACGCGAGCTTCACGCTCGACGACGTCAGGAAGATGGATATCTCGCTGGAAGTGAAGGGACCGGAGGGTTTCGTCCTGCACGGCGCATCCTCGTTGACAAAGATCAGCCGCGATCCGGCCGACATCGTCGGGCAGACGATCAACGAGAACCATCAGTATCCCGACGGCTTCGTGTTGTTCCTCGGCACGATGTTCGCGCCGATCCAGGACCGTTTCGCGAAGGGGCAGGGGTTTACCCACGTGGAAGGCGATCTGGTGACGGTCGCCACGCCGAAACTCGGCCGGCTGACCAACCGCATGCGTCACAGCGGCGATTGTGAACCCTGGCGGTTCGGCCTGACCGAGCTCTTCGCCACGTTGATGCGCCGTAAGGCCGGCCGAAGCAGCAATTAGCGCCCCGAACCACGCCAGCAATTCGGTCTTGGTCGACGAGGGAGGCATTCCGCAGATGGCGAAAATCAGGATCGGCCTGGCCGGCTGCGGCTTCGTGTCCGAGCTGCACATGCATGCCTACCGTCGCGTTTACGGTGTGAACGTTGAGGTCGCCGCTGTTGCTGCGAGAGGCAATCATGTCGTCGAGTTTGCCGGCCGCCACCAGATTCCGACGGTCTATCGCAGCTTTCGCGACCTCATCGCCGATGCTGATCTCGACGTCATCGATATCTGCACGCCGCCCAATCTGCACACCTCGATGATCGTCGAGGCGATGCAGGCCGGCAAACACGTCATCTGCGAAAAGCCGTTCGCCGGCTATTTCGGCCGGGATGGCGACACGGCGCCGATCGGCAAGCATGTGCCGAAGGCATTGATGTATGAGCGCGTGCTGGAGGAAATGGAGAAGACCCGCGCGGCAATCGGCAACACCGGCAAGCTCTTCATGTATGCCGAGGACTGGATCTACGCGCCGGCGGTGACCAAGACTGTGGAGATCCTCAAAGCCACCAGGGACAAGATCCTGTTCATGAAGGGGGAGGAGAGCCACTCCGGCTCGCATGCCGCGCACGCCGCGCAATGGGCGATGACCGGCGGCGGCTCGTTGATCCGGATGGGATGCCATCCATTGTCGGCGGTGCTCTATCTCAAGCAGGTCGAGGCGAAGGCGCGCGGCGAGACGATCGGTGTTGCCAGCGTGACGTGTGACGTCGGCAACGTGACGGCGTGCCTGCGTCCGGACGAACGGACCGCACTCAAGGCCAATCCCGTGGATGTCGAGGATTGGGGCGTGCTCACGGCCACCTTCTCGGACGGTACCAAGGCCACGGTGTTTTCCGGCGACATGATCCTTGGCGGCGTCCGCAACCTGATCGAAACCTATACCAGCAGCGGCTCGCTGTTCGCCAACATCACGCCGAACACGCACATGATGAGCTATCAGACCAGCGAGGAGAAGCTGGCCAACGTCTACATTACTGAAAAAGTCGACCGGAAGACCGGCTGGCAATACATCTGCCTCGAAGAGGAATGGACGCGCGGCTACACGCAGGAAATCCAGGATTTCATGGAATGCGTGGCGACAGGCCGCCAGCCGCTCTCGGATCTGACGCTGGCCTTTGAGACCATCAAGGTCAACTACGCCGGCTATTGGGCGGCGGAGGAGGGGCGGCGCGTGACGCTTTAACGGCAATCTCTCTTCTCGCCTTGTGGGAGAAGGTGGCACGCGCAGCGTGCCGGATGAGGGGTTCTGTCCGCGGACTCAATTGCGAGAGGTTCATTCGCGGAGAGAGATCCGTCGCTCTTCGATGCGAAGCATCGAAGCCACCCTCTCCCAACAGCAAGGGGAGAGGGTGAAAGATCGACCTACGCCGCATACACCGACGATTTCGGCAGCGGGAATACCGGGTCCTGCGTCCTGATATTGGTCGGCCAGACCACCGAGATATGCTCGCCGGCATTCTGCATCACGACAGGGGTCGAGCGCTCGTTCTGGCCGGAGAGCGGCGTGCCGGGCCGATAGAATTTCACGCCATAGCCCTGGATGGTGCCGCCCGGCGGGATATCGACGTCGAGCGCCGCCTTGCGAATGGCTTCGGGATCGAAGCCGCCATACTTCTCCTTGGCCACCGGCAGCACGCTGTTGAGCAGGATCCAGGTCTGATTGAAGCCCATCGAGCAGTGCGGCGGAATATCGGTCGCGTTGGTCTTCTCCTTGTAGCGCGCGATCATCACCTTGGTGAGGTCGCCGATCCCGGGCGCGAGCTTCGAAGCATCGAGCAACTGTGCCGGCACCGGATCGATATTGCAGAAATTGTCGATGTCGGCGCCGAAGGTCGCCCGCAATTTGTCGAGCTGGCTGTAGCCGGCGCCGGCGCCGAACAGCATCTTGAACTTGAGGCCGTTCTCGCGCGCCTGGCGCAGGAACAGGGTGATATCAGGGTTGTATCCCGCGTGCGAGATGACGTCGGCCCTGGCGCGCTTGATCTTGGTTACCAGCACTGAGAGGTCGGGGGCGGATGCAGAATAGCCTTCCTTGAGCACGACCTGCAGGCCGGCCTCCTTCGCATAGGCCTCATCGGCGGCGGCGACACCGACCCCATAAGGACCATCCTCGTGGATCAGCGCGACCTTGACGTCCTTGGGCTCCATGCCGAGCTTCGCCTTGGCGTGCTCAGTGATGAAGCTCGCAAAGGCCTGGCCATATTGGTCGGAATGAATCTGCGCGCGGAAGACGTATTGCAGGTTCTTGTCCTTGAACACGGCGGTCGAAACCGCGGTCGTGATCCAGAGGATCTTCTTCTGCTGCTCGACCTTGGCCGCGAGCGGGACCGCATGCGAACTCGCGTAGACGCCGTTGATGATGTCGATCTTCTCCTGGTCGATCAGGCGATTGGCCTCGTTGATCGCGACATCGGGCTTGCTCTGGGAATCCGCGGCGATGGCGGCAACCTTGTACTTGCCGCCGACGCCACCCTTTTCGTTGACGAGGTCGATGGCGATCTGCGCACCGATCGAGGACGCGACGGAGCCGCCCGCGGCAAAGGGACCGGTCAGATCGTAAATCAGACCGATGCGGACCGTCTCGGCTTGCGCCTGCGCGCGGGTCCAATCGAAGGTGAATGCAGCGGCGGCAGCCGCAGAAGTCTTCAGCAGTGTTCTGCGTGAAGTCGGCATCGTGTCCTCCCTTTTTTATCTGTTTTATCTGTCGCCGGGACAGCTTGTCTGCGCTTTTTGCCAAGTATTTGGAGAAGAGGACAGGATGTCAACCTGTCGGCGACTGCTGCTTGATTAGGTCCGGTGGCGTGCCGGGAGGGAGGTACTCAGACTTTCGTCTCATCGCACCATCCAGGGCCGATGATCGGCATTCCGCAGTCTTTATTGGCTGCTCGGGCAACGTCACCGCCGCTTGCCGCGCGCCGACGTCCGGGTGATCCTGATCCTGCCCTGGGTTCGCGGCAGGAATTGCGCGCCGCGGGCGCTGAGGAAGTCCAGCATGGCGCGCGCCGGGGGCAGAAGGATCTTGTCCTTGCGGGAGAGGGCGAACCATTGCCTGACAATGGGAAGGCCGACTACATCCAGCGTGACCAGCCGTCGCTCGTCGAGTTCGGTGGCGACCGTATGCGCGGAAATAAATGCAATGCCGAGTCCGGCGATCACCGCCTGCTTGATCGTCTCATTGCTGCTCATCGCCATGCCGATGTTCGGGCGAATCCCTGCCGTCTCGAACAGTTGCTCCATCAGGCCGCGCGTCCCCGAGCCGGGCTCGCGCATCAGGAACGTCTCGTTGGCGAGGTCGCTCAGCGCAATGCGCGACTTTCGCGCCAGGCGATGGCTGGTCGGCGCGATAATGACATGCGGATGATCGCCGATCGGATGGACGTCCATCTCGATGTCGGCCGGGGGGCGGCCCATGATCGCGAAGTCGAGATCGTAGCCGCGTAGTGCGGTGCCGATCTCCTGGCGGTTTCCGATCGAGAGCGTGACATCGATATTCGGATGCCGTTTCGAAAATCCCGAGATCATGAACGGCACGAAATATTTCGCAGTACTGACCGCGCCGATCGAGATGCGCCCTGCCGTTTTGCCTGCGATCATCTCCAGCGAGGTTTCGCAGTCTGCAATCGCCGCTTCGATGCGCTCCGAAAGCGTCAGCACCTCGCGCCCGGCGTCGGTCAGCAGCATGCCGTCATTGGTGCGCTGGATCAGCGGCACACCCGCAATCTCCTGCAGATTGCGGATCTGCAACGTGACCGCCGGCTGCGTCAGATGCAGTCGCTTCGCGGCCGCGGTAACCGACCGATCGCTGTGAACGGCTGCCAGCGCGCGCAACTGGCGAATGGTCAATTCTCGCCGAAACCTGTTTGCCATGGGCCTGTCCAATATAAGAAAAACTTTGGCAAAGCCAAAGATAAGAAAATTTCACTAATTTTGCAAACTGGGTTGTTGTTAGGCGCGGAGTGCGGATGGGCACGACGCTTTGCAATCGCCCCGAAAGCGGGCGCCAAACGGGGAACGGCCATGGGCGCACGCGTGACCTTGTGCTCGCATCTTGATCAAACGGGGTCGGAGACACCGGTCGGGCCGGCCGTGTCCACCGTGATTGAGGCGATCGCTGCTGCGGCGATCGGCCTTGCCGATCTCATTGCCGACGGACCGTTGGCGGGCATTACCGGGAAAACCGATAGCGTCAATTCCGACGGCGATTTTCAGAGAGACATCGATCTCGCCGCCGACGGAATGATGCGCGCAGCGTTGCGCAAGTCGCCGGTCGCCGCCGTTCTATCAGAGGAATCGGAACTGCCGGAAGTGTTCGATGCCGGGGCATCGCTCTGCGTCGCGATCGATCCGCTCGACGGGTCCGCCAACCTCGAAAACAACATTTCCGTCGGAACCATCTTTTCGATCCGCTCGCGCGGCAACGACATCGTCTCCACTTTCTTCGAGCCCGGCACGGCGCAGTGCGCGGCAGGCTTCGTGGTCTATGGCCCGCAAACCACGCTGGTGCTGGCGTTCGACGAGCGCGTCGACATCTTCATTCTGGACCGGCGCGCGAGGGAATTCCTGCTGATCGCGCGCCGCGTCAGGATCGCGCCCGACACGCCCGAATTCGCCATCAATGCCTCGAACCGCCGGCACTGGCACGGACCGGTGCGGACCTATATCGACGAGTGCCTGGCCGGCACCAACGGCAGCTGCGCGGCCGATTTCAACATGCGCTGGATCGGCTCGCTGGTTGCGGAGTCGCTTCGCATTCTCGTTCGCGGCGGGGTGTTCCTGTATCCGGCGGATGCGCGACCGGCCTATCGCGAGGGACGTCTTCGCCTGCTTTACGAGGCGCATCCGATGGCACTGGTGATGGAGTGGGCGGGCGGTGCCGCGACCACCGGCCGCCGCCGCATCCTCGAATTGTCGGCGAAAACGCCGCACCAGCGGGTGCCGCTGATCATGGGGTCGATGCGCGGCGTTCGCGACGTCACCGCCATTCATGAAGGCACCCAGCCGATGTTCGACAACAGCGACGCGCCGCTATTCGCGCGGCGTGGCCTGTTTCGCTGACAGGGAAGAGCGCAGATGTCACGCAGCTACCCCATCATATCGATTACGGGTTCATCGGGCGCCGGCACGACGTCGGTGAAGAAGACGTTTGAAAACATCTTCCGCCGCGAGAACGTCGCCGCCGCCTATGTCGAGGGTGACGCCTTCCATCGCTACAACCGCTTTGAGATGCGCACGAAAATGGCCGAGGAAGCCGAGCGCGGCAACAAGCATTTCAGCCATTTCAGCCCGGAAACCAACCTGTTCGAAGAGCTGGAGAAGCTGTTTCGCGACTACGGCGAGTCCGGGACCGGCACCACGCGGCACTACGTCCATGACGATGAGGAAGCAAGACTGTACGGCGCAAAGCCGGGCACATTCACCGAATGGGCGCCGCTGCCGGAAAATTCCGATCTGTTGTTCTATGAGGGACTGCATGGCGCTGTCGTGACCGACAAGGTCAACATCGCGCAACATGCCGACCTCAAGATCGGCGTCGTTCCCGTCATCAATCTGGAATGGATCCAAAAGCTGCATCGCGATCGCCGCGACCGCGGTTACACCGCAGAAGCGGTGACCGACACGATCCTGCGGCGGATGCCTGACTACGTGAACTATATCTGTCCGCAGTTCACCGAGACCGACATCAATTTCCAGCGGGTGCCGACCGTCGACACCTCGAATCCCTTCATCGCGCGTTGGATACCGACGCCGGACGAATCGATGGTGGTGATCCGGCTGAAGAATCCGCGCGGCATCGATTTTCCCTATCTGCTGTCGATGATCCCAAACAGCTTCATGTCGCGCGCCAATTCGATCGTGATCCATGGCTCGAAGCTCGACCTCGCCATGCAGCTCATCCTCACCCCGCTGATCCTGCAACTGATGGAACGTAAGAGGCGCATGATATGACCGATCTAGCTCTATCCCGCGTTGCCAACGATTCGACTGTTTCGCACGCGGAAATGGCGAACGCGATCCGCTTCCTGGCCATCGACGCCGTCGAGAAGGCGAAGTCCGGCCATCCCGGCATGCCGATGGGAATGGCGGACGTCGCCACTGTGCTGTTCTCGCGTTTCCTCAAATTCGATGCCGCCGATCCGGCGTGGCCGGATCGCGACCGGTTCGTGCTGTCGGCCGGTCACGGCTCGATGCTCTTATATGCGCTGCTGAACCTGACCGGCTACGAGGGCGTGACGGCGGACGAACTGAAGGCGTTCAGGCAATGGGGATCGAAAACCCCTGGTCATCCCGAGTACGGACATACGCCCGGCGTTGAGACGACCACGGGCCCGCTGGGGCAGGGCATTGCCACAGCGGTCGGCATGGCGCTGGCGGAGCGCCTGATGAACGCGCGCTTCGGCGACGACCTCGTCGATCACTATACTTATGTGATCGCCGGCGACGGCTGTCTGATGGAGGGTCTCAGCCACGAAGCGATTTCGCTGGCGGGACATCTCAGGCTCAGCCGGTTGATCGTGCTCTATGATGACAACGAGATTTCGATCGACGGCGCCACGTCGTTGTCATGCTCGGATGACCAGCTTGCGCGCTTCAAGGCGTCCGGCTGGTCAGCGGTCCGGATCGATGGCCATGACCCCGAAGCGATTGCGGCAGCGATCCGTCGCGCCCGGCAGAGCGACCGGCCATCCCTGATTGCTTGCCGTACGGTGATCGGTTTCGGCGCGCCGAATCGGCAGGGCACCGAAAAGGCGCATGGCGCGCCGCTCGGAGCCGATGAAGTCGGGAAAACGCGCGGCGCGTTGAACTGGCCGCATGCGCCATTTGAGGTTCCGGAAGCCGTCATCGATGCCTGGCGCGAAATAGGTGCGCAGGGACATGCCTCTCGGCGCGCCTGGGTCGAGCGGAGCAGGCGGGTCAATTCGGCGGGACGGTCGCCGTTTCACGATGCGCTGAACCGGAATTTGCCCTGCGGATATGCCGACGTCATGGCGCAACTACGGGTCCGGTTCGGCAGCGAGCGGCCGCGGGTCGCCACCCGGCAGGCGTCGCAAACGGTGATCGACGCGATCGCCGAAGCGCTGCCGAATCTCCTCGGCGGCTCGGCTGATCTCACCCATTCGAACCTGACGCGCGCCAAGACGCAGCAATCGGTGCGGGCCGATAGGCTCGAAGGCAGCTATATTCATTACGGTGTCCGCGAACATGCGATGGCTGCCGCGATGAACGGCATCGCGCTGCATGGCGGCTTCATTCCCTATGGCGGCACGTTTCTCAGCTTCGCTGATTACAGCCGCCCGGCGATCAGGCTGGCGGCGCTGATGGGCATCCGCGTCATCCATGTCATGACGCATGACTCGATCGGCCTGGGTGAGGACGGTCCGACGCATCAGCCCGTCGAGCATCTGGCGTCGCTGCGGGCCATCCCGAACTTGCTGGTATTTCGGCCCGGCGATGCCGTCGAGACCGCGGAGGCGTGGGATTGTGCATTGCGGCAGCTCAGCGCTCCGTCCGTGCTGTGCCTGTCGCGGCAGGCGGTCCCGACGTTCCGTGAAGTCACTGACCAAACCAATCTGGTCGCGTTCGGCGCTTACGTCGTCGTTGAACCGGAGGCCGGCCGCGACGTCACTCTGATCGCAACGGGTTCCGAAGTATCGATCGCGCTCGAGGCGGCAAGATTGCTCGAGAAGGACAACGTCCGCGCCGCGGTGGTCTCGGCGCCGTGCTTCGATCTGTTTCGCCAGCAATCCCGCGAATATCGGACCGCCGTTCTGGGTCGCGTTCCAAGGGTAGGCGTTGAGGCCGCGGTCGAAGGCGACTGGGCCCACTGGCTTGGCGATCGCGGCGAATTCGTCGGCATGACCGGCTTTGGAGCATCCGCGCCGGCCGAGACGCTCTACCGCGAGTTCGGCATTACGCCGCAGGCGGTTGCGACCGCCGCCATGCGTTGCCTGGCCCGAACCAGAATGACGGAGACCTACGCATGATGATGAACGTAACGCCGAACCAGAAAAGGAGGCGCCGATGGCCAGAATCACGTTGAGGCAATTGCTGGATCATGCCGCCGAGCACGGCTACGGCGTGCCGGCATTCAACATCAATAATATGGAGCAGGGGCTCGCGATCATGGAAGCGGCTGCGGATGCGGATGCGCCCGTGATCATCCAGGCCTCGCGGGGGGCGCGCTCCTACGCCAATGACATCATGCTGTCGAGGATGATCGACGCGCTGGAGGAGATGCATCCGCAGATTCCGATCTGCCTGCATCAGGACCATGGCAACGAGGAGTCGACCTGCGCCACCGCGCTTCAGCATGGCTTCACCTCCGTGATGATGGACGGCTCGCTGAAGGCGGACGCCAAGACCGCGGCGGATTACGACTACAATGTCGACATTACCCGCCGCGTCGTCGAGCTGGCGCATTGGATCGGCGCGTCGGTGGAGGGTGAACTCGGCGTGCTCGGCTCGCTCGAACATGGCGGCGGCGAACAGGAGGACGGTCACGGTGTCGAAGGCGAGGTCAGCCACGATCAATTGCTGACCGATCCCGACCAGGCCGTCGACTTCGTTCGCGCCACCAAGGTCGATGCGCTGGCGATCGCGATGGGCACCTCGCACGGCGCCTATAAATTCTCGCGCAAGCCGGACGGCGACATCCTTGCCATGAGGGTGGTGGAGGAAATCCATCGCCGGCTGCCCAATACGCATCTGGTGATGCACGGTTCGTCCTCGGTGCCGCAGCCATTGCAGGACGCCTTCAATGCATTCGGCGGCGAGATGCCGCAGACCTGGGGCGTGCCGGTCGAGGAAATCGTCCGCGGCATCAGGCACGGCGTGCGCAAGGTCAATATCGACACCGATTGCCGGCTGGCGATGACGGCGGCGTTCCGCAAGGTCGCAGCGCAAAGCAAAAGCGAATTCGATCCGCGAAAATTCCTCAAGCCGGCGATGGATGCACTGCGTGACCTTTGCCGTGAACGGTTCGAGCAATTCGGCACGGCGGGCCATGCCTCGCAAATCAAGGTCATTCCATTGGCCGAGATGGCCCGGCGCTATCGCTCCGGCGCGCTCGATCCAAGGATGGGAGGGATGGCCGATGCCGCAGAATGACCTGACGACGCGTTCGATCCCGACCAGTCGCCGCACACCAGCCAAGGAGGCCGATATGAACATGCACTCGATGACTATCCGCGGCAAGGATCGCTACAAATCCGGCGTCCTCGAATACAAGAAGATGGGCTATTGGGAGCCTGACTACCAGCCCAAGGACACCGATATCATCGCGCTGTTCCGCGTCACGCCGCAGGACGGGGTCGATCCGATCGAGGCGTCGGCGGCGGTCGCCGGCGAATCCTCGACCGCGACCTGGACCGTGGTGTGGACCGACCGGCTGACGGCAGCGGAGAAATATCGCGCAAAATGCTACCGCGTCGACCCCGTGCCGAATGCGCCGGGACAGTATTTTGCCTACATCGCCTACGATCTCGACCTGTTCGAGCCCGGATCGATCGCCAATTTGTCGGCCTCGATCATCGGCAACGTGTTCGGCTTCAAGCCGCTAAAGGCGCTGCGGCTGGAGGACATGCGGTTACCGGTGGCCTACGTCAAGACATTCCAGGGGCCGGCGACCGGCATCGTCGTGGAGCGCGAGCGCATGGATAAGTTCGGCCGTCCGCTGCTGGGCGCCACCGTGAAGCCGAAACTTGGCCTCTCGGGGCGCAACTATGGACGCGTGGTCTACGAGGCGCTGAAAGGCGGTCTCGACTTCACCAAGGACGACGAGAACATCAACTCACAGCCATTCATGCACTGGCGCGAGCGGTTTCTGTACTGCATGGAGGCCGTCAACAAGGCGCAGGCAGCATCCGGCGAGATCAAGGGCACCTATCTCAACGTCACCGCCGGCACCATGGAGGACATGTACGAGCGCGCCGAGTTCGCCAAGGAGCTCGGATCGGTCATTATCATGATCGACCTGGTGATCGGCTACACCGCGATCCAGTCGATGGCCAAGTGGGCGCGGCGCAACGATATGATCCTGCATCTGCACCGGGCAGGGCATTCCACCTATACGAGGCAGCGCAGCCACGGTGTCTCGTTCCGTGTTATCGCGAAATGGATGCGGCTCGCGGGTGTCGATCACATTCATGCCGGCACGGTGGTCGGCAAGCTGGAAGGAGATCCCGCGACCACCCGCGGCTATTACGACATCTGCCGCGAGGACTATAACCCAGCGCGGCTCGAACATGGCGTGTTCTTCGACCAGCATTGGGCGAGCCTCAACAAGATGATGCCGGTGGCGTCGGGCGGCATTCATGCCGGCCAGATGCACCAGTTGCTGGACCATCTCGGCGAGGACGTGGTGCTGCAGTTCGGCGGCGGCACCATCGGTCATCCGATGGGCATCCAGGCCGGCGCCACCGCCAACCGGGTGGCGCTGGAAGCGATGATCCTCGCGCGCAACGAGGGCCGCGACTACCTGCACGAGGGACCCGAGATTCTCGCCAAGGCAGCGGCGACCTGTACGCCGCTAAAGGCCGCGCTCGAAGTCTGGAAGGACGTCACCTTCAACTACGAATCAACAGACATGCCGGACTATGTGCCGACCGCCAGCGTCGCGATGTAAGGAGAGAAGATCATGCGTATCACTCAGGGATGTTTTTCGTTTCTGCCTGATCTTACCGATGAGCAGATCACCCGGCAGGTGCAGTATTGCCTCGGCAAGGGATGGGCGGTGAACATCGAATTCACCGACGATCCGCACCCGCGCAATAATTTTTGGGAGATGTGGGGCCTGCCGATGTTCGACCTGCCCGATGCCGCGGGCGTGCTGATGGAACTCAACGAGTGCCGCAAGGTCTATGGCGATCGCTACATCCGGATGTCGGCCTACGATTCCAGCCATGGCTGGGAGTCGCTGCGGCTGTCGTTCATCGTCAACCGGCCGAAGGATGAGCCCGGCTTCCGCCTCGAACGCCACGAGATGGCCGGCCGCAACATCAGGTACACGACGACATCCTATGCCGCCGACCGCCCGGAGGGCCGGCGCTACGGGTAAACAACTCCTCGGGCCGGCGGACGAGTTCTCCCTGATCGTTGCTGCGTTCGCCGGAACTGCTCCGTCGCTGTGCAAGCGGCGACGGAGGTTTTTTGTTTCTCAGGAATGCGCGCTGAGGTTCGGCAGATGGATATGGATGTGCCAACAACCACGGACAGGGTAAGCCTTCGGGAGGAGCTCGAGGCCGTCGGCATCGAGGAAATCCTGACGCAGCTCGATCGCGAGCTGATCGGCTTGAAGCCGGTCAAGACGCGAATCCGCGAGATCGCGTCGCTGCTGCTGATCGAGCGCATCCGCAAGCGCATGGGACTGACGTCGGAAGCACCGACGCTGCACATGTCGTTTACGGGGAATCCCGGCACCGGAAAGACCACGGTGGCGCTGCGGATCGCCGATATCCTGCACAGGCTCGGCTATATCCGTCGCGGCCAGGTGGTGTCGGTGACGCGTGACGAGCTGGTCGGACAATATATCGGTCACACCGCGCCGAAGACCAAGGAGATACTGAAGAAGGCAATGGGCGGCGTGCTGTTCATCGACGAAGCTTATTACCTGTACCGGCCGGACAACGAGCGCGACTACGGCCAGGAGGCGATCGAGATCCTGCTGCAGGTGATGGAATCGCAACGTGACGATCTGGTGGTGATCCTTGCCGGCTACGGCGACCGCATGGACAAGTTCTTCGCCAGCAATCCCGGCTTCCGTTCACGCATCGCGCACCACATCGACTTTCCCGATTATTTCGACGATGAGCTGATCGACATCGCGGAACTGATGCTGCGGGAGATGAATTACAAGTTCACGCCGGAGGCGCGGGCGGAGTTCGTTCGCTACATCGCATTGCGCAAGAACCAGCCGCTGTTCTCCAACGCACGCTCGATCCGAAATGCCCTGGATCGTCTGCGGCTGCGCCAGGCCAATCGTCTGATCGCCGATCTCGACCATGTCCTGACGGTAGACGACATCAGGTCGATTGAGGCGTCGGACGTGCTGGCGAGTCGCGTGTTCAGGAAGGGAGAAAAATCCGCCGAAGCGAATTAGCGCGTGCCTTCTCGGCGCCGGATAGACGACTGCGATCAACGAAGCTAACGCTGTAATGCCGTTTCAGGGATCGCCCTGCGAACCACTTCGCGCATCGCAAAGCTCGAATGGATGCGCGCGACGCCGGGCATCCGCGAAAGGTGCTGTTTGTGGATGCGCTCGAAGTCGGCAATGTCGCGCGCGATCACCTGCAGATGGTAGTCATCGCTGCCCGACATCAGGTGGCAGGACACCACGTCGGGACAGCGGGCAATCGCCGCTTCGAACGCGGCGAGATAATCCTCACTCTGTTTTTCCAGCGTAATGGTGACGACAACCGTCGTGACGAGTCCGAGCGCAGTCGGTTCGAGATCGGCCCGATAGCCGCGAATGATGCCGGCTTCCTCGAGCTGACGAATGCGACGCGCGCAAGCGGTCGGCGACAGCCCGACCTTTTCGGCGAGTTCGATCTGGCTTGCCCTCGCATCGGAGAGCAGCTCAGCCAGAATCCGAAGATCAATACGATCTAGCCCTGTCACGCCGTTATTCTCTAATTTTTATCAGCAAAGAGAAGAATATCTGCACAAATGGATGCCGGCAAGCCGTAATTCGCAGAGAAGCGTTGCCCGTTCAGAGGTAGTTTTTCTGGCACAGGAAAGCAGCCTCCAATGCAGGAGCAGCGCCATGCGAATCGGTGTGCCCAGGGAAATCAAGGTCGAGGAATATCGCGTTGGGCTCACGCCGGCGTCGGTGCGGGAATATGTGGCGCATGGACACCACGTGATCGTCGAGCAAGGCGCCGGGCTCGGCATCGGCGCCAGCGACGATATCTATCGTTCGGCCGGCGCAGCGGTCGTGGACACGGCAGCCGAGATCTTCGCGACCGCCGACATGGTGGTCAAGGTCAAGGAACCGCAGCCGACGGAATGGCGCCAGCTTCGCGAGAACCAGATCCTCTTTACCTATCTGCACCTTGCGCCGGATACCGCGCAGACGAAGGGGCTTCTCGCGTCCGGCTGCACGGCGATCGCCTACGAGACGGTGACGGATGCCCATGGCGGGCTCCCGCTGCTGGCGCCGATGAGCGAGGTGGCGGGACGGCTGGCGATCGAGGCGGCAGGCGCCGCCTTGCGAAAACCGGCTGATGGCATGGGCAAGCTGATCGGCGGCGTGCCCGGCGTCGCGCCGAGCCGGATCGCCGTGATCGGCGGTGGCGTGGTTGGTACGCATGCCGCCAGGATGGCGGCAGGCCTGGGCGCCGATGTCGTCATCCTTGACCGCTCTCTGCCGCGGCTTCGCGTCCTTGACGAGATGTTCCTCGGTCGCGTTCGCACGCGCTATGCGACGCAGGAAGCGATCGAGGAGGAGAGCATCGGCGCCGACGTCGTCATTGGCGCGGTGCTGGTGCCGGGCGCCAGCGCGCCGAAACTCGTCTCTCGCGCGCATCTCGCCCGCATGAAGCGCCGCGCCGTGCTGGTCGATGTCGCGATCGACCAAGGGGGTTGCTTCGAGACGTCGCGGCCGACGACCCATCAGGCGCCGACCTATCTGGTCGACGAGATCGTGCATTATTGCGTCGCCAACATGCCCGGTGCCGTGCCGGTGACGTCGAGCCACGCGCTCAATAATGCCACGCTGCCGTTAGGCCTTGCGCTGGCCGGGAAGGGTATCCGCGCGCTGATCGAGGATCCGCATCTGCGCGCCGGGCTCAACGTGCATCGCGGGCAGATCACCAACCGTGCGGTCGCCGACAGCCAGAATTTGCCCGCGGAGACGCCCGAGAAAATTCTGGCGGCGTGAAGTCCGGCGGTCGAGCCTTGAGCACCCCGCGCGATTGTCTTTGATGAACAATCGTTTTGCGCCGACCCGGTATTGACCAGAGATGAGAAAAAAGGCGGCCAACGAATGCATGGCCGCCTCCTTATTGCTCTTCGCTACAAGTGCCGCGGCTACTTGCCTTTGGTATCGACCTTCTGCTTTTCGTCTTCGTTCATTTTCTTCACCACTGGATCGCGACTGGCTTCGCCGGTGGTCTGGGTTGTCGTGGCAGGCGGGGCTTCGTTTGGCATGGAGGTTTGCCCCGGCGGTGTCGTTGCCGGCCGCGTTGCGGTTGCGCTCGGCGGCGACGTGGTTTGAGCGGTCGCCGCCTGAGCATTCAATAGAAGCACGCCCGACAGTAGCGATACCGTGAGCGCCGTTGAGCTGGGTTTCATCGGCCTGAACTCCTCTCAGACCAAGGAAAACGGCCCGTCCGGTCTAAACGTTCCCCCTACACCTCCAATTGCTTGCCGATCGGCAGCGCGCGAATGCGCTTGCCGGTCGCGGCGAAGATCGCGTTGATCAACGCAGGCGCAACGGGCGGCAGTCCTGGCTCGCCAACGCCGCTGGGCGGCGTGTCGGGGCCCGCAGGCGCGATATAGACGTTGGTCACAGCGGGGGCTTCGTCGATCCGAATTACCGGGAAATCGTCGAAATTGCCCTGTTGCACCTTGCCGTCCTTGAAAGTGATCTCGCCATATTTGGCGAAGCTCATGCCCATGATTACAGCGCCTTCCATCTGCGCCTGGATTCGCTCCGGATTGACGTGAGTTCCGCAATCGATCGCGGTATCCACCCGGGGCACGGTGAGCTTGCCCTTGTCGTCGAAAGCTACCTCGACAATGGTCGCGATGTAGCTGACGAAGCTGCGGTGCGCGGCAATGCCGAGCCCGTGGCCCTTGGGCACGGACCGTCCCCAACCGCCCTTGTCCGCGACCAGCTCGACGACCTTGCGAAGGCGCGCGGTATCGATTGGATAGCTGTCATAAGGCTCACCATAGTTCCAGAGGTCCTTCACGGAATCTAGCTTGAGGATCCGGGGAGAGCCGATCAGCTCCAGCAGCATGGCCTTTTGATCGCGGTTGGTGGCATGGGCGAGTTCGCCCACCATCGATTGCACCGCAAAGGCGCGCGGGATATTCGACACCGAGCGGAACCAGCCGATGCGGGTCCGCGCGGCCGCTTCCGGATTCTCGCATTGCACATTAGCGATCTCGAAGGGCATGTCGACAAGCCCCATGCCAAGCTCAAACGGCGCCTGATGCACCGCGCCAGCCTCAAAGGTCGAGGCGATGGTCGGCGCGACGCTGCGATGCCGCCAGGCCGTCACCTTGCCGCTCTTGTCGAGGCCGGCCTCGATGCGTTCCACCGAGACGGTGTGCAGGAAGCAGTTGCGAATGTCGTCTTCCCGCGTCCATTGCACCTTGACGGGAGCGCCGAGCTCCTTTGAAAGCAGTGCCGCCTCGAGGGCGAAATCGCACTTCGACTTGCGCCCGAACCCGCCGCCGAGCAGCGTGACGTTGACGGTGACATTCTCCTGGGGAATGCCAAGCGTCTTGGCGACGTCCTCGCGCGTTCCGCCCGCGCTTTGCACCGGTGCCCAGATCTCCGCCTTGTCGCCCTTGACGTCCGCGACCGCGACCGGCGGTTCCATGCTGGCATGGGCATGATGCGGCACGTAGTACTCACCGACGATCACCTTGTCGGCGCCCTTCAAGGCGGCCTCCACGTCGCCCTCCTTGCGTACCACCAGGCCGGGTTTCCGTGCGGCTTGCTCCAGCTCGGCGCGGTAGGCGACCGACTCGTATTTGCCGTTGGCGCCATCGTCCCAGACGACCTTCAACGCGTTGCGGCCCTTGATTGCCGCGCCGGTGTTCCGCGCGATCACGGCAACGCCGCCGAGTGGCTGGAATTTGGATGGCCACGGCCAGCCCTTGACTTCCATGACTTTCTCGACGCCGGAAACCTTCATCGCTTCCGCCCCGTCGAACGACGCGACCTTGCCGCCGGTCACCGGCGGCCGGGCAATGACGGCGTATTTCATGCCGGGCAAACGGACGTCGGCGCCGTAACGAGCGGCGCCCACCGTGATGTCGCGACCGTCGACGATGCCGATCGCGCCCTTGCCGAGATAACGGAAGTCCTTCGGGTCCTTGAGCCTCAAGCCTTCGACACTCGGCACCGACTCCCTGGCGGCATCGGCTGCTAGCTCGCCGAAGCCAATGCGGCGTCCGCTCGCATTGTGAACGACCTCGTGATTGATCGCCTTCACTTCGGTCGCCGGCACGCCCCAACGTTTCGCCGCGGCGGCTTCCAGCATCGTGCGGGCGGAAGCGCCGATCTGGCGCATTGGCATCAGATAGTGCCGCGTGCTGCGCGATCCGTCGGTATCCTGGTTGCCAAACTTGACCTCGTCGCCAGGCGCCTGCTGGACGCGAACGCGCGACCAGTCGGCTTCCATTTCTTCGGCGACGATCATCGGCAGGCTGGTGCGGACACCCGTTCCCATCTCGGCGCGGTGCGCGACGATCGTCACTGTTCCGTCGGATGCGATAGAAACGAAAACGCGCGGGTTCACCACGGTACCGTGCGGCATCTGGTCCGCACCGGTCTGGTACGCAGCAAAGCCGGGGCGCGACATCACGGGAGCGGCGAGCACAAAACCGCCGGCCAGCCCGAGGCCCTTCAAGATACTGCGGCGTGAAACGTTGTCGACCTTGATGTGCCGTTCGAAGCCACGGAGCTTGTTGGGATTGGTTGACATATTCATGGTCACACCCCCGTCGATGCGAGATGCACAGCCTTCTCGATGCGTTGATAAGTGCCGCAACGGCAGATGTTGCCCGACATCGCTTCGCGTATCTGGTCGTGATTGGGCTTTGGATTTTCCATCAACAGGGCCGCCGCCTGCATGATCTGGCCGACCTGGCAGAAGCCGCATTGCGGAACATTGAGCTGGCGCCAGGCCTTCTGAACTGCATGATCGCCTGTGGGGTGAAGACCTTCGATCGTTGTGACCTCCCGGTCGACCACGTCGGAGACCGACGTGATGCAGGAGCGTACCGCCTGCTTGTCGACGATGACGGTACAGGCGCCGCAAAGCGCCTGGCCGCAGCCGAATTTCGTACCCGTCAGCCCGACTTCGTCGCGGAGGAACCAGAGTAGCGGAAGATCGGGATCGCCATCCCAGTTCTTTTGCTGGCCGTTAATCTTCAAAGTAATCATGATCGATCCTCGCTCTTCATAAGCTGCTGATGGTTGCTCCGACGTGCGCGATAACAGTCCTGCTGACCGCTCGACGCCGTCGCTTCGAAATTCCTTGCTGTCTGGCTGGGATTTCTGTGAGCCATCCTCCTGATCGTTATTATTGGCTGTTGTTCAGTAGGCCGCGCTTCTCGATCACTACCACAAGGCGTTCTACATTTTGCTTCCGCATGTTTGGCGAAAGCGGGGCATCGCCAAAGAATTGCATTTGGTAAGCGACGCTGACGCAGTGAGGGCGAACAATGCGCAATTGCGTCAAACTTGAATGTTCCCGTCGGGACAAAATGGAAGATCGCCTCGTCGACGTTGTGCGGCCAGCATCGGCGTGCACCGTGCGCGCAACGGACACCGGGATGCGCCGCTTGCGGGCCCGTAACGCACTGCACATCGCCAAAGGCTGAGCTGTTCTGCGAAATACGCATGAGGCGTCGAGCTGCAATGGCGATCTCAGGAAATGCGAAGGGTGCTTACTGTTACGGGCGTTTGTTGCAATCGCTGTCACCAGACGGAAGAAAAGTTTGCTCAAGGCGCAATCTGTCTGTCGCCTTTTTTTTGACCGACTCTCTCCTTCAGGTTGAGTGATGTGCAAATCAGATCAGGCAACAACGTCGATCACACGCACAGACACGGAGCTTGCGACAGCGATGTGTCAGGATCCAACGCGGCGCGCACTCATCCTGACGGCTCTTGCGACCGGGGCCTGCTTGGCGTCATCCAGCCCCTCCATTGCCGAGGAAGATTTGCCTGGAAGCAACGAGCGGCCCCAGAAGGGCGACGTTCTGGTTTTCGCCGAAGGGGATCGTGCGGGCGAGGTGATCAAGCCGCAGGATTTGCAGGCTGGTGGACCGCCGGTTCGGGCCTGGCCAAAGGATCCCAAGACATCGGTCGTGCGCAAGGGCTCGCGCCTGAACGAGGTGCTCGTCGTAAAACTGGAACCGACTGAGCTGGATGAAGAAACGCGCTCACGCGCCGCCGGCGGCGTGGTGGCCTATTCGGCAATCTGCGTCCACACCGGTTGTCCGATCACTGCATGGGTAAAGGCGGCAGGCGGCGACAAGGACGTGTTCAAATGCGTTTGCCATAATTCGGAATATGACCCCCGGCAAAGCGCGCAAGTCATCTTTGGACCGGCGCCCCGGCGTCTGCCGGCGCTTCCGTTGGCGCCAGATGACGGTCCGCTGACGGTGGCCGCAACATTCATTGGAAAGGTAGGTGCGCAGCAAGCCAGATGACGGCGGGAAGCCGTCGATCCACGACAAAAACAGAATTCGTGAGAGGAAAACAAAAAGGGGAGTGCTGCGCTATGGCCTTGAAGCAATGGATCTTGTCGGGTTTGCTTGCGTCCACATGCCTCGTTTCGATCGCTGCCGCCGGCCCGATCGAGAATTACAGCCCGGTAACCACCGAACGGCTCAAGAATCCCGAACCCGGCAACTGGATGCATTATCGCCGGACTTATGACGGCCAAGGATACAGCCCGCTCGACCAGATCAACACCTCGAACGTGAAAAACCTGACGCCAGCGTGGACATTCTCGACCGGTGTGGTCGAGGGACACCAGGCGCCGCCGATCATCAACAATGGCGTGATGTTCGTCTCAACGCCGGAGGGACAGGTGATCGCGCTCAACGCCAAGACCGGCGATGAGTACTGGCGATACAAACGCCAGCTTCCCGAAGATCTCTTTCAACTGCACCCGACCAACCGCGGCGTAGGACTGTGGGAGGACAAGCTGTACCTCGCCACGACGGACGACCATCTGGTCGCGCTCGATGCCAAGACCGGCAAAGTAGTCTGGGACACCAAGGTTCAGGACTACAAGAAGGGACAGTATTTGACGCTGATGCCGCTGGTCGTCGACGGCAAGGTGATCGTCGGCGGTTCCGGCGGCGAATTCGGCATCCGCGGTTATATCGTTGCCTACGATGCCAACACAGGCAAGGAGCTTTGGCGAACCTTCACCATACCCGGCCCGGGCGAGCCCGGCCATGACACGTGGAGCGGAGACGACTGGAAAACCGGGGGTGCACCTGCCTGGATGACAGGCACCTACGATGTGGACACCAGAACGGTCTACTGGGGCACCGGCAACGCCGCGCCCTGGCCAGGCGAAACCCACCCCGGCGACAATCTCTACTCGACATCGGTGCTCGCGCTCGATCCCGACAGCGGCAAGATGAAATCATATTTCCAGTACCATCAAAACGATTCCTGGGACTGGGACGAGGTGGACGCCCCCATGCTGATCGACCTGCAAAGGGACGGCCGCACCATCAAGAGCTTGGTTCATCCCGGACGCAACGCGATCTTCTGGGTGCTCGAGCGCAAGCCGGAGGGCATCAAATACGTCGCCGGCTGGCCTTTCGTTTATACCAACGTCTGGAAGAGTATCGATCCCAACGGCAAGCCGATTGCGGATCCCGCCCACAAGCCGGGAATTGGCAAGCGGGTTGAATTCTGCCCGTCCCTGTGGGGCGGCAAGGATTGGCCGTCGGCGGCATATAGTCAGAAGACCGGATTGGTCTACGTTCCCGCCAACGAGAATTTCTGCGGCGGCTTTACCGGCGAGAAAGTGCCGCTCGTTGCCGGCAAGCTTTGGCTCGGGACCAAGCCCGAGGATATCGGCTTGACGCCCCGTCCCGGCGCTACCCACTTTGGCGAACTGCAGGCGTGGGATCCGGCCACGGGCAAGAAGGCCTGGTCGCATAATTTCCCAAAGTCACAACTGTTCGGTTCGGTGACCGCTACCGCCGGCGACCTCGTCTTTGTCGGCGGCACCAATGACCGGATGTTCCGCGCCTTCCATGCCAAGACCGGTGAACTGCTTTGGGAGCAAAAGACCAACTCCGGGATCGTCGGCATGCCGATCGCCTATGAGGTGGACGGCACGCAATATATCGCCGTCCAGTCGGGTTGGGGTGTCGACGCGCAGCGCATTCAGGACGCATTGGTGGGCAAGGTCCCTGGCTTGGAGAATAACGTGCCGCAAGGCGGCGTCGTCTGGGTGTTCGCCGTTAAGAAGTGACGGCGAGCGGTCGCGTCGGACGTCTGGCTGCTGCGGCGGCAGTGGCGAGGCGCTGGCGCGATCCAGTCCTCTCACGCGTGCCGGACGGCTATGCCTCGTTCAAAGCCTGTGCGAGGTCTGCGATCAGGTCGGACGGGTGCTCGATGCCGATCGACAGCCGGATCGTGCAGTCGAGAACGCCGATTTTCTGTCGAATGTCGGCCGGAACGCCGGAGTGGGTCATGCTTGCGGGCAGGCTGGCAAGCGATTCAGTGCCGCCCAGGCTCACCGCCAGCTTGAAGATCTGCAGCGCGTTGAGGAATTTCGAAGCGGCGGCTTGGCCGCCGACGATGTCGAACGAGAATGTGGAACCTGCGCCGCTGCATTGGCGCGCGAACAGACGGCCGGCGACGGAGTCCGGTTCGTGGTGAGCAAGGTAATGGACCTTCGCCACCTTGTTGTGTTCGCGCAGGTAATCCGCCACGAGCCGCGCGTTTCGGTCTGCTTTTTCCATTCGCAGGCTCAGCGTCTCGAGCGATCGGCCGATCATCCAGCAGGAGTGCGGATCGAGTTGGGTGCCGATGGCGCTTCGCAGTGCCTTGATATCCTTCAAGATGGCTTTTGAGCCGATCGCCGCGCCCGCGATCAGGTCGGAATGACCGCCGACATATTTGGTCAGCGAGTACACCGAAAGATCAGCGCCGTGTTCGATCGGCCGCTGAAACACCGGCCCGAGCAAGGTATTGTCGCACGCAACGATCGGCGTGTGCCGCTGGGTCTGCCCGATCATATCGGCGACGCGGCGGATCATCGCGATATCGACCAGTCCATTGGTGGGGTTTGCCGGAGTTTCGATGAAAATCATCGCAACCCGGCCTTTCTGCATGGCATCCTCCGCCGCCAGCCTGACCGCAGTTTCGTCGAGGCCGTCGGCAAAGCCCACGGCGCCGATCGAGAGACCGGCAAGCGTCTTCGCAAGCAGCGTCTCCGTTCCGCCATAGAGCGGCTGAGAGTGCAGAATGACGTCACCGGGGCGGACGAACGCAAGAATCGTGGTCGCGATCGCCGCCATGCCCGAAGAGAACAGCGCGCAATTCTCGGCGCGTTCGTAGACGGAGAGCCTGTCCTCGACAATCTCGCTGTTGGGGTGATTGAAACGCGAGTAAACCAGACCCGCGCCCATCCCCTCCGGAGGCTCGCGCCGGCCTGAGACGAAATCGAAAAAATCCTGTCCGTCTTCGGCGGTCCTGAAGACGAAGGTAGAGGTCAGGAAGACCGGTGGCTTGACGGCTCCTTCCGACAGTTGCGGATCGTAGCCGTAGTTCAGCATCAACGTTTCCGGATGCAGCATGTGGTTGCCGATGTGGGTCTTCGACGGAAACGGTTTCACCATGGCTGTCTCCCTGTCGGGGATGCGGAGCGTCGCACTGCGTTGGAGGTTCGCAATGGCGAGGCGGTCAGGAGCGATCGATGCGGCGGCATCCAACGGCCCCAGCTAACGTCGCAAGCAGGGATCAGCGTAGCAAAATTCGGAACTGATTTCACCGCATCCCGGGCAGATTTCGCAAGCGCGCGATCGTCAGGCGTGAACCGCAACCTTCAGTGCCTCGGCGCGGATCTCTTCCACGAGCCGTTCCTTCAGGCTGACGAATTCGGGCGTGGTCTTGATCTTGTAGGATCGCGGGTGCGGCAGATCGATCGCGATCTCCGCCTTGATGCGGCCGGGACGGGCGCTCATGACGATAACGCGGCTGCCGAGGAAGATCGCTTCCTCGATATCATGGGTGACGAATAGTACGGTCTTCTGGTCGCGTTCCCAGATGCCGAGCAACATTTCCTGCATCAGCACGCGGGTTTGATTGTCCAGTGCGCCGAACGGCTCGTCGAGCAGCAGGATTTTTGGATCGTTGGCAAGGGCCCGCGCGATCGCCGTGCGTTGCTGCATGCCGCCGGAGAGTTGCTTCGGCCAATGATTCTCGAAGCCCGACAGGCCGACGCGCTGGATGAAGCCGTCGGCGATTTTTTCGCGGTCCGCTTCCGAAATCCCGCGTTCGCGCAGGCCGAACGCGATGTTTTCGCGCACGGTCAGCCATGGAAACAGCGTGTAGGACTGAAACACCATGCCGCGATCCGCACCAGGACCCGTGACCCCCTGTCCGTCCAGAATGACGCGGCCACTGGTCGGCCGGTCGAGCCCGGCGATGATGCGCAGCAGCGTCGATTTTCCGCAGCCCGACGGGCCGAGGATGGTGACGAAGTCATTGTTGCCGACGTTGAGGTCAATCGGTTCCAGGGCACGGGTCGGCGCATGGCCCTGGCGCGCGGGGAAGGTGCGGGCGACCTGATCGATTCTGAGTTCGGTCATGCCAGTTTCCACGGGAACAGCCAGGCGTTGAAAGCCTTGAACAGAAAGTCCGACACCAGGCCGATCAGCCCGATGACGATGATGCCGAAGATGATCTGACCGGTGTTGAGCAGGGCCTGGCTGTCGGTGATCATGTGGCCGATGCCCGAGGATGATCCGATCAACTCGGCGACGATGACATAGGTCCATGCCCAGCCGAGAACGAGTCGAAGGATTTCCGCGACCTCGGGGGCAGAGGAGGGCAGCAGCACCCGGTTGATGATGCCGCGGTCGCTGGCGCCGAGCGTGTAGGCGGCCTCAACGAGGTCGCGCCTGGTGTTGCCGACCGTCACGGTGACCATCAGGATGATCTGGAACACCGAGCCGATGAAAATGACCAGGAGCTTTTGCAGTTCGCCAATACCCGCCCACAGGATCAACAGCGGGATGAAGGCTGAGGCAGGCAAATAGCGGGCAAACGAGACGAACGGCTCCAGGAAGGCTTCGATCGGCTTGTACGCGCCCATCAGGACGCCGAGCGGAACGGCTATGATGGCCGCCAGTACGAAGCCGCCGACGACCCGCCAGATCGTCATGCCGATGTCGAACAGGAAGCCGTGCTTGGTCAGGAGTTCAAAGCCTTCCTGTAGCATGGTCAGTGGGTTCGCGAGAAACGTTTTGGATACGTAGCCGCCAAACGTTGCCCATGCCCACACGGCAACGAACAGGATGAAGAACGCCAGGCCATAGGCGGCGCGTTGCTTCGACGTCACAGGATCGAGAGGACGTATCACAGGGCATATTCCTCAAAGCGGTGCGCTGATCGCGGAACGTCCTGCTTCCACATCTGTGGAAGCAGGACCAGTGCGGCGCCGACCGAACCTACTTGATGAAGCTCGTGTCAACGAGGTCGTCGATCTTCGGAACCGATTTGATGATGCCGATCTCAAGCAACAAGTCCGCAGCCTCCTTGGTAAAGGCCTGCCACTCGCCTGCGAAGAACTTCTGGTTCGCGGCCTTGTCCTGCCAGCGCAGATACTTTGCCGAATTGCCGAACTGTTCGCCGGACTGCTTCACATCGGAGCCCATGATCTCGTAGGACTTGGCCTGATCTTTCTCGATCAAGGCGACGGCCTCGAAATAGCTGTCGGCCAGCGCCTTCGCGGCTTTCGGATTCTCGGTCAGGAATTTCGGCGTGCAGCCGAACGTGTCCATGATCATCGGGTAGTCGAGCGTGGTGGCGATGATCTTGCCCTTTTCCGGCGCGGCGCGCACGGTCGAGAGGTAAGGCTCATAGGTCATGGCTGCATCGTTCTGGCCGGACACGAATGCCTGCGCGGCTGCAGCCGGCTCCAGGTTCACCACGGTCACGTCCTTGACCGAAAGGCCGTTCTTCTTGAGCATCCAGGCCAGCGTGAAATAGGGCGCTGTACCGGGCGCGGAAGCGGCGACCGTCTTGCCCTTCAGATCCTTGATCGCTGCGATATCGTTTCGCGTTGCCATGCCGTCGGCGCCGTAGCTCTTGTCGAGCTGGAAGATCTGCTTGGTGGCGACGCCATTGGCATTCCAGGATATCCATGTCTCGACCGTGGTCGCCGCGCACTGGATGTCGCCGGAGGCGATGGCAAGATGGCGATCCTTCTGCGGGATCTTCTTGATCGTCACGTCGAGGCCGTTCTTCTTGAAGATGCCGGCCTGGTTTGCGAGCGTGAGCGGCGCAAAGCCGGTCCATCCGGAAATGCCGATGCCGACCTTTACGTCCTGAGCGGCGGCCGGTGCGGTGACTATGAGAGCGGCGGCTGCCGCGAAAAATCCAAAACTACGCATGGCTGTATCCCTTTTGCTGGTTCCTGGATGTGTCTTGGTCTGTTCACGTTTCTTGCATTGAAGCTCGTTGCGTCTAACTGCTGCATAGTCTGTGCCAGATCTTGCGTGCATCATTGTCCCCCTCAGCCGCCTTTGAAGCGAGCAACCAGTTTATGGGACTCGCCCGGATAGAGCAGGCGCACGGCGGTCAGCGGCCGGGCGCTGCGCCAGGTGTGCCGGTCGATCACGAGGCAGGGGGCGCCAATCGCGATGTCCAATGCCGCCGCAGCTTGCTCGTCAGCTACGATGGCGCTGATCGAATGTTCGGCTTCCGTCCATGGCACATGGTGAAGCAGCCACGTGCCAGGTGGCTCGGTCGCAAAATCCGCCGTGGCCGCTTCGGGCACCGCGTCGAGGTCGATCAGCCTGTCCTCGATGGCGAACGGCACGTCGTCGGCGCTGTGACGGCATGCAATCGCGATCACCTTGCCGGTTTTGCTTGCGCCGAGGCGGGCTCGGTCGGCGGCATTTGCGGCGCGTCGCGAGCACTGGATCAGCTCATAGCCGTAACTGCGGCCGAGCGCGCCGATCTCCGCACGGATGTCGGAGATCTTGAGCACCGCCGACAGAAATGTGGGCCGGCGGACAAAGCTGCCGGCCTTGCGCCGCCGCTCGATAAGATCGGCTTGCGCGAGCTCCGACAGCGCCTTGCTCACCGTCATGCGCGAGCAGCCATAGAGCGACATCAGCTCGTGCTCAAACGGGATGCGGTGACCGGGCGGCCATTCTCCGGTCAGGATGCGGCGCTCGATATCGATCCGGATCTGCTTGTACAGCGTCGGCTTGTCGGCTGCGACGGGTTTGCCGCGATCGGTGGCGAGGCTCATGCCACGAGCCTCCGGACCGTTGTGTTGAACGTGTCCCGCGCGCTCTCGCGGAGCCTGTGGCGTCCATTCTCGACGACCTTGGCGCCGCCTGCCCAGACCGTGTCGACGGCGCCCGCGCTCGTCGCAAAAATCCAGCCGTCGAGGACGGCGTCTCCGTGACGTCCGGCGAGCGAGGGTTGGGTGGTATCGAGGGTCACGATGTCCGCGCGCGCACCTGCCTGAAGCCCGGCGGTTGGCTGCGCGAGCGCCTGGGCGCCGCCGGTGAGCGCTGCTTCGAACAGCGCACGGCCGGTCGACAGGCCGGGACCGCTGGACAGCATATTGCGTTCGCCGTGCTTCAAGCGCTGGCCATATTCAAGCTGACGCAGTTCGTCGGTGACGCCGACCAGCACGTTGGAGTCCGTACCGATGCCGAACCGGCCGCCGGCCCCGAGGAATTCGCGGGCCGGAAAAATGCCGTCGCCAAGGCTGCCTTCGGTGACCGGGCAGAGTCCGGCGACCGCGCCGCTTCGTGCGAGCGCGATGGTTTCCGCCTCCGTCATATGGGTCGCATGGATGAGACACCAGCGCTGATCGACGGGTGCATGTTCGAGCAGCCACTCAACCGGCCGCCGGCCCGACCAGGCGATACAGTCCTCAACTTCTTTTGTCTGTTCAGCGGCATGGATATGCACCGGTCCGCCTTCTGCCAGTGGCGCCACGGCCGCCAATTCGTCCGGCGTCACGGCGCGCAGGCTGTGCGGCGCAATGCCGACATTGGCTCCGGGCAACGCGCGAATGGCGATGCGCGTCGCGTCGATCAGCTTCGTAAACTGGTCAACCGAGCAGATGAATCGGCGCTGGCCGGCATGGGGCGCAGCCCCGCCGAATGAGCCGTGTGCGTAAAAACTCGGCAGCAGCGTCAATCCGATGCCGGCGATTTCGGCCGCCCGCGCAATTCGCATCGCCATCTCGGCGGGATTGGCGTAGGGCGCGCCGTCGTGGTCATGGTGGAGATAGTGGAATTCGCCGACGCGCGTATAGCCTTGCTCGAGCATCTCGACATAGAGCAGCGTGGCGACGGCTTCGGTGTCGTCCGGCGTCATCTCGAGCGCGAAGCGATACATGGTCTCGCGCCATGTCCAGAA
Organism: Bradyrhizobium sp. CCBAU 051011; assembly: GCF_009930815.1. Classification (NCBI taxonomy): domain Bacteria; kingdom Pseudomonadati; phylum Pseudomonadota; class Alphaproteobacteria; order Hyphomicrobiales; family Nitrobacteraceae; genus Bradyrhizobium; species Bradyrhizobium sp. CCBAU 051011. The sequence continues at coordinate 5,224,923 of NZ_CP022222.1, forward strand.
CGTATCCGCAGAATCGCCGCGCGTTTCGGCAAGCCCCGCCATGCCACGCTGGAACGCATGGCTGTGCAGGCTCGCTATCCCCGGAATGGCCAGCCTGTGGCGTTCGTCGTGCGGTCCCGGCGGAACGCCGGCCGTAACCTTCGCGATGGTCTGTTCCGTCACCACCACCTGCACGTCATCGGCCCACCCGGAGGGGAGCAGCGCTGATGCGAAATGCAGTGTCGACATGTTTCGAAACCGGCTGGACAGAACACCCGCACGATTTTATGTATAGACATATCGATACGTCAAGCTCCTGCCGCGGAGGAGAACTGCATGGCCGAGCGCTTCGATCGAATCTGGCTTAACGCCCGGCTCGCCACGGTCCGGGAGGATCTGCCCGGGCTCGGTGTGATCGAGGACGGCGTGGTCGCCGCGCGCGGCGGCCGCATCGCCTTCGCAGGCAATCGTTCCGACCTTGCATTGGACGTCGACGCGAATGAACGGATTGATTGCGCCGGGCGCTGGATCACGCCGGGACTGGTGGATTGTCACACCCATCTGGTGTTTGGCGGAAACCGTGCGCATGAGTTCGAGTTGCGACTGCAGGGTGCAAGCTACGAAGAAATCGCGCGTGCCGGGGGCGGCATTGTCTCGACGGTCGCGGCAACGCGGGCGTCCAGCGAGGCCGAGCTTGTGGCCGGCGCGTTGCCAAGGCTCGACGCCCTGATTGGCGAGGGCGTGACGACGCTGGAGATCAAATCCGGCTATGGCCTCAATACGGAAACCGAGATGCGCCAACTGTCGGCAGCGCGGGCGCTGGGAGACAAGCGGCCGGTCGCCATCAAGACATCGTTTCTTGGCGCGCACGCGCTGCCGCCGGAAGCTGATGGCGACAAGGACCGATACATCGACCTTGTCTGCCGCGAGATGTTGCCGGCAGTGGCGCAGGCCGGATTGGCCGACGCGGTTGATGCCTTCATGGAAGGCATTGCGTTCTCGGGAGAGCAAACGACGCGGGTGTTCCGCGCGGCCAAGGCGCTCGGATTGCCGGTCAAGCTGCACGCGGATCAACTGTCGAACCTCGGGGGAGCCGCGCTTGCCGCGGAATTTTCCGCTTTATCCGCCGATCATCTGGAGCACACGGACGAGGCCGGCGTTGCCGCCATGGCGCGGGCAGGGACGGTGGCCGTCCTGCTGCCGGGCGCATTCTATTTCATTCGCGAGACGAAAAAGCCGCCGGTCCAACTGTTCCGCACCCACGGCGTGAAGATGGCGCTTGCCACCGACTGCAATCCCGGCAGCTCGCCGCTGACATCGCTGCTGCTGGCCATGAATATGGCCGCGACCCTGTTCCGAATGACCGTTGCCGAATGCCTCACCGGCGTAACGCGGGAAGGTGCGCGCGCGCTCGGCATTCTCGGCGAGACCGGTACGCTCCAGGCCGGCAAGTGGTGCGATCTCGCGATCTGGGATATCGAGCGGCCGGCCGAGCTCATTTACCGGATGGGTTTCAATCCGTTGCACAGCCGGGTGTGGAGGGGACAGTGAGCCACCCCGACTCCTCCATTGTGGTTTCGCCTGGAAGGGTCAGCCTCGACGATCTGGCGCAGGTCCTTGCCGGTGCTCCGGTCGTGCTCGATCCATCCTTCTGGCCGCGCGTTGAAGCTGCATCTTCGATCGTTGCCGCGGCTGCGCGCGCGGAAGCACCCGTCTACGGCATTAATACCGGATTCGGAAAACTGGCGTCGAAACGGATCGCGGCCGACCAGACGGCGCTGCTGCAGCACAATCTCATTGTGTCGCATTGCTGCGGGGTAGGGCCGCCGACGCCCGAGCCGATCGTCCGGTTGATGATGGCGCTCAAGGTCGTCTCGCTGGGGCGAGGCGCTTCAGGCGTGCGCCGCGAAATCATCGAGCAGCTTCAGGCCATGCTGGCGCGAGGCATTTGTCCGCTGGTGCCGCAGCAGGGATCGGTCGGAGCGTCCGGCGATCTGGCGCCGCTCGCACATATGACCGCCGTCATGATCGGCGAGGGGCAGGCGCTGGTCGGCGGAAGCGTTGTGCCGGCGCGCGAGGCGCTGGCCGCCGCCAATCTCACGCCGATCACGCTCGGGCCGAAGGAAGGCCTTGCTCTGATCAACGGCACGCAGTTTTCCACCGCTTATGCCATTTCCGGATTGCTGCGCGCCCATGGCCTGGCTTGCGCGGCGCTTGCGACAGGCGCCTTGTCGGTCGATGCGGCAATGGCTTCGACGGCGCCGTTTCGCCCGGAAATCCAGCAACTGCGGGAGCATGCCGGACAAATCGCGGCAGCCGCCACTCTGATGGCATTGCTTGAAGGCAGTGATATCCGCATGTCGCACCTCGAAGGCGATGAGCGCGTGCAGGATCCCTATTGCCTGCGCTGCCAACCCCAGGTGGCCGGCGCCGCGCTTGATCTGCTCACGCAAGCCGCTCGCACGTTGGCGATCGAAGCCAACGCCGTCACGGATAATCCGCTGGTCCTGGTCGACACCGGAGAGATCGTCTCGGGCGGCAATTTTCACGCGGAGCCGGTCGCGTTTGCCGCCGATCAGATCGCATTGGCGCTGTCCGAGATCGGCGCGATCAGCGAGCGGCGCATCGCGACCCTCGTCGATCCCGCGCTCAATTTCGGCCTGCCGCCGTTCCTCACTCCCGATCCCGGCCTCAACTCCGGCTTCATGATCGCCGAAGTGACGGCGGCCGCGCTCTACGCCGAGAACAAGCAACGCGCCGCCGCCTGTTCGATCGATTCGACGCCGACCAGCGCCAACCAGGAAGACCATGTGTCAATGGCCGCGCACGCCGCGCGCCGCTTGTCCGACATGGCGGACAATCTTGCCACTATCCTCGGCATCGAACTGCTGGTTGCAGCGCAGGGCATCACCCTGCGCGCACCGCATTCGACCAGTCCCGCCCTTGCGGCTGTCATTGCAGCGTTGCGCGAACAGGTGCCGGCGCTGGGTAGCGATCGCTACATGGCCGACGATCTCGCCAAGGCAACGGCGCTGGTTGCATCCGGTGCATTGCCGATGGCCGCGATGTCGGTCCTCGAACAGAACCCGTTTCCAATCCTTGCCGAGAGAGGCCATTTGCCATGAACCGCCGACTGGACAACGACCGCACGATCCGGGCGCCCCACGGCTCTGAAATCAGCGCCAAGAGCTGGCTGACGGAAGCGCCGCTCCGAATGCTGATGAATAATCTTGATCCCGACGTTGCCGAACGTCCGAGCGAACTTGTCGTCTATGGCGGGATCGGGCGTGCCGCCCGCGATTGGGAAAGTTTCGATCGGATCGTTGCCTCGCTGCGCAAGCTCGAGAGCGACCAGACGCTAGTCGTTCAGTCGGGCAAGCCGGTCGGAATTTTCCGCACCCATGCCGATGCGCCGCGCGTGCTGATCGCGAACTCGAATTTGGTGCCGCACTGGGCAACGCTCGATCACTTCAATGAGCTCGACAAGGCCGGGCTGATGATGTTCGGCCAGATGACGGCCGGCTCGTGGATCTACATCGGCAGCCAGGGCATCGTGCAGGGGACGTATGAAACCTTTGTCGAGGTCGGGCGACGTCACTACGGCGGCAACCTCGCGGGCAAGTGGATATTGACGGCAGGTCTCGGCGGGATGGGCGGCGCCCAGCCGCTTGCCGCGACCATGGCCGGGGCGTCGATGCTCGCGATCGAATGCCAGCCGAGCCGCATCGAGATGCGCTTGCGCACGGGTTACCTCGACCGGCAGGCAAGTTCGCTCGACGAGGCGCTCACGATCATGGCGGAAGCGGCGCAAAGCAAGAACGCGGTCTCTGTCGGCCTGCTCGGCAATGCCGCCGATATTTTTCCCGAGCTGGTGCGCCGCGGCGTCAGACCGGACATCGTCACCGATCAGACCAGCGCGCACGATCCGATCAACGGCTATCTACCGAAGGGATGGACGCTCGCCGAGTGGGAGGCGAAACGCAGCGACGATCCGAAAGCGGTTGAAGCGGCGGCCAAGACCTCCATGGTCGGCCACGTCCAGGCCATGCTGGATTTCCACGCGCAGGGCATTCCCACGCTCGACTATGGCAACAACATTCGCCAGATGGCGAAGGACATGGGACTGAAAAACGCGTTCGATTTCCCCGGCTTCGTTCCGGCCTACATCCGTCCGCTGTTCTGCCGCGGCGTCGGCCCGTTCCGGTGGGCGGCACTCTCGGGCGATCCCGAGGATATCTTCCGCACTGATGCCAAGGTGAAGGAGCTGATGCCTGACGACAAGCATCTGCACAATTGGCTCGACATGGCGAAAGCACGGATCAAGTTTCAGGGGCTGCCGGCGCGGATCTGCTGGGTCGGCCTTGGTGATCGCCATCGGCTCGGCATGGCGTTCAACGAAATGGTGGCGAAGGGCGAGTTGAAAGCGCCGATCGTCATCGGCCGTGATCATCTCGACAGTGGCTCGGTTGCAAGCCCGAACCGCGAAACCGAAGCGATGCGCGACGGTTCGGATGCGGTGTCCGACTGGCCGCTGCTCAATGCGCTGCTCAATTGTGCCAGCGGCGCCACCTGGGTCTCGCTGCACCATGGCGGGGGCGTCGGGATCGGCTATTCGCAGCACGCCGGCATGGTCATCGTCGCCGACGGAACGCCCGAGGCTGCGCGCCGTCTCGAACGTGTGTTGTGGAACGATCCGGCGACCGGCGTCATGCGCCATGCCGACGCGGGCTATGAAAGTGCTGTCGCATGTGCCCGCGCCAACGGGCTCGATCTGCCGAGTCTGACGTAATAGTGCACCGGATCGGCGCGTGCGTCGCCAGCGTCGTTGATTACCCTAAAAAGTGATCAAGCGTTGATACCGGTGATTTACCCTTTGGCGTCCTTCAGCCGTGGATTCCGGTCAGCCGACGGCCCTGGTCCGGCGGGCGGATTTACCTCTCTTGATTGTTGTGTATTCGCGCAACTTACCTATATAATGCAGTATGGGTCAGTGACCCGCGCAAATTTAGTTGGTTCTCCGGTCAGGCCCGTCATTCAGGCGGGCCGTTGCCGTTTTGGGACTACCGAAAGATGAGCCAGTCCAATCGTACCGACCATATCCGCCTGACATCGCATCCGGTGCCGGGTGCGACGCATGAATTCCCGATCGTGTGGGGCGCGCCGACCGCGCGCGAACGTGGTCCGATCATCGGGACGGTATCGCGTCCGCAGGATCGTAACGTGATTGGCACCCATGGCGGTTCCTATGCGGTTTACCGCGCGCTTGCCGTATCTTCCGGCACGCTGGACCCGATCCGTCGCCCTGATCTGACCAACACACACCCGGCCGCGACCGTTGGGCCGTTCTCGCAATGGATCGATCCGGAGCGCATTGTTGCCCTTGACCCATGGGGACATCTCGTCGCCGAGAACTTCCGCTCCGAAATCGCTGAGGGCATCGATATCAGGCCGAGCATCGCGATCACGCGCGCTCGTCTTGATTTGCCCGAAATTCAGGCGGCTCTGGCGGCCAAGCGCTTGGAGCCCGATGGCGAGTTCGTTCACGCCAGCGGTTCGGTCTCCGTCGTCAAGATCGCGATCGATCCGGTATGGTATCTGCCGGGGATCGCGCAGCGCTTCGGCACGAGCGTGACCAATCTGCGCCGCGCGCTGTTCGAGCAGACGGCCGGCATGTTTCCCGAGCTTGTCACGCGCCCCGATTTGCAGGTCTTCCTTCCGCCGATCGGCGGAACGACCGTCTATCTGTTCGGCGACGTCACGAAGCTTCCGGACCATCGGACCAAGATCACCTGCCGGGTCCATGACGAGTGCAACGGCTCGGACGTCTTCGGCTCCGATATCTGCACCTGCCGTCCTTATCTCATCCATGGCATCGAGGAATGCGCGCGCGCCGGACAAGCCGGCGGTTTGGGCGTCATCGTCTACAACCGCAAGGAAGGTCGGGCGCTCGGCGAGGTCACGAAGTTTCTGGTCTACAACGCGCGCAAGCGTCAGGAAGCAGGCGACGATGCAGCCGCCTATTTCGAACGAACGGAATGCGTTGCCGGGGTTCAGGATGCGCGCTTCCAGCAATTGATGCCGGATGTCATTCACTGGCTGGGATTGAAGCGGATCGACCGCTTCATCTCGATGAGCGACATGAAGTATGACGCATTGACGGGACAGGGCATCGATATTGTCGAGCGCGTCGCCATTCCCGACGACATGATTCCGGCCGACGCCCATGTGGAGATCGCAGCCAAGAAGGCCGCTGGATATTTTTCGCCTGACCAGAAGCCTGAGGACCTGATCGCCTCCGGCCGACCGCTCGAAAAATACTAGGGCGGGCCGGACCTTTGATCGTGACCGCAGACACGACCGCAGATGCCTTTTCTCTTTTGAGTGCGCAAGCGGTGCGCGCTCGCGCCCACAGGATGCTGGAAATCGGCTTGAACGACCAGCTTCGGCATTTCCGAGTGAACTTGGGCCGGCTCGACAACGCGGTTGATCTCGTGCTTGCGGCAACGCGCACGGCCTATCCGACGTTCGACGTGCCCTTTCATTCGCGCTGGCGCCATTTCGTCGTTGGCGGCGTCGATCGCTGGACGGCGCTCGCCGATGCGAGGGAATGGCGCAACGGCAACGAGCGCGCCCGCGCCGAATTCGACCTCGCCATCATCAGCGTGCTTCTCGACGCCGGAGCAGGTCCGTCGTGGCGCTATCGTGATCCCTTGACAGGCACAAGCATTGGCCGTTCGGAGGGGCTGGCGCTTGCCAGTCTGGATATGTTTGCGCGCGGAATCTTCTCGGCAAAGGTCGACGAACCGCTGCGGGCCGATGCCGCTGTCCTTCAGCGGCTGACCGTTGCCGATCTGGAGACCGGCTTTCAGATTGCGGACGACAATGCGCTGGTTGGCCTCGATGGTCGTGCCGGCCTTCTTCGCCGGCTGGGCGAACAGGTATCGGCAGCGCCGCAGGTTTTCGCCCGCAACGACACCGCCCGGCCCGGCGGATTGTTCGATCACCTCACGGGGGTGGCCGAGCAGGGGGCGATCGAGGCCCCGACGATCTTGTCGGAGCTGTTGCGCCAGCTGGGGTCGATCTGGCCGTCGCGGATAGCGCTTGGCGGAATTGCGTTGGGAGATTGCTGGCGTCATCCGGCGCTCAAGACCGAGGATGCGACCAGCGAGCTGGTGCCGCTGCACAAGCTGTCGCAGTGGTTGTCGTATTCGCTGATCGAGCCGATGCAGCGGGCGGGGCTGCGGGTGACCGACATCGACGGCCTGACGGGCCTTGCGGAATACCGCAATGGCGGATTGTTTGTCGACGCCGGGGTGCTGCAGTTCCGCGACCCCGTGGACGCGCAACGCGAACACGATGTCGCGTCTCCGCTCGTGGTCGAGTGGAGGGCGTTGACGGTTGCGCTGCTGGACGGGCTGGCGGATCTGCTGCGGCAACGCGTAGGTCTTGATGCCGTCTCGCTTCCACTGGCTAAGATTCTGGAAGGCGGCACCTGGGCGGCGGGAAGGGCGATGGCGTTCGAACGCCGGCCCGACGGTTCGCCGCCTGTCAAGGTCGTCAGCGACGGTACGGTTTTCTAAGCGCGATTATTCGCAAGAGGGCAAGAGCATGGAAGGCGTTACGATCGTGGATCACCCGCTGGTCCAACACAAGCTTACGCTGATCCGGGACAAGACGATTTCGACCAAGTCCTTTCGCGAACTCCTCAAGGAGATCGGGATGCTGCTCTGCTATGAGGTGACGCGCGATCTGCCGTTGACCGATGTGGAGGTCGAAACACCTCTTGCACGCATGCACTCCGCCAAGATCGCGGGAAAGAAACTGGTTTTCGTGCCGGTATTGCGGGCAGGGGTGACCTTTGTCGACGGCATGCTGGACCTCGTTCCGACCGCCCGCGTCGCGCATATCGGCCTCTACCGCGAACCGCAGACATTCGTGGCGGTCGAATATTTCTTCAAATCGCCGTCCGATCTTCACGAGCGGCTCGCCATCGTTGTCTCGCCGGTTCTTGCAACCGCAAACACGGCTGTGGCGGCGGTGGACAGGCTGAAGGAACGCGGTGCGAAGGATATCCGGTTGGTATGTCTGCTTGCCGCGCCGGAGGGGGTGGAGCGCTTCCGTGGCCTGCATCCCGACGTGCGGTTGTGGACCGCCGGTATCGACGAGGGGTTGGACGCGAATGCCTTTATTTTGCCCGGCCTCGGCGATGCCGGGGATCGCGCTTACGGGACGCGATAGCTGGCAGGTTGCGGCTTACTGGAAAGCCGTTTCCGAGAAGTTTCGAAGCTTGCGCGAATGTAGCCGCTCGAGCGGCATGTCCGCCAGCTTCTCCAACGCCCTGATTCCGATCGTCAAATGCTGGCCGACCTGCCGCTTGTAGAATTCGGTGGCCATGCCGGGCAGCTTCAGTTCTCCGTGCAAGGGCTTGTCTGACACGCATAACAAGGTTCCGTAGGGCACGCGAAAGCGAAACCCGTTGGCTGCGATCGTCGCCGATTCCATATCAAGCGCGATCGCCCGCGACTGCGATAGCCGTTGCACCGGACCACGCCGGTCGCGCAGTTCCCAGTTGCGGTTATCGATGGAGGCAACGGTGCCGGTGCGCATGATGCGCTTCAGGTCGTATCCGGAAAGTCCCGTAACTTCCGCCACGGCTTCCTCGAGCGCGACCTGGATTTCGGCGAGCGCAGGAATAGGGACCCACAACGGGAGATCGTCGTCGAGAACATGGTCCTCGCGCACGTAAGCGTGAGCCAGCACGTAATCGCCCAGCGCCTGCGTGTCGCGCAGTCCGGCGCAGTGTCCGAGCATCAGCCACGCATGCGGTCTCAGCACGGCGATGTGGTCGGTGATCGTCTTGGCGTTTGCCGGCCCGACGCCGATGTTGACCATGGTAATGCCGCCATAGTCTGGCTTCTTCAAATGATACGCCGGCATCTGCGGCAGACGTAGTGCCAGTGCGCCGGCATCCAGCCGCTGTTCGCCGGGGTAGGTGATGACGTTGCCCGGCTCGACGAATTCGGTATAGCCGCCGCCGCCCTTTGCCATTCGGTCCCTGGCGCGCGCACAGAATTCATCGATGTAGAATTGGTAGTTGGTGAAAAGTACGAAATTCTGGAAGTGCTGGGGGCTGGTGGCCGTGTAGTGCGTCAGGCGATGCAGCGAATAGTCGACACGCTGTGCCGTGAATTGCGCAAGCGGCCGCGGCCGGCCGACCGGCGCTTCATACGTGCCGTTGGCAATCTGATCGTCAGTTCCGTCAAGGTCGGGAACGTCGAACAGGTCCCGGAGCGGCCGCTTGATGTGCTTGGCGGCGCTGCCGTCAACATACGTGCCTTCGAGAAAAGCAAAATGCAGCGGGATCGGCGTATCCGATTCCGATACGACGACCGGAACGCCATGATTGTGCATGATGAGATCAAGCTGCTCGACGAGATAGGTTTCGAACAGGTCCGGCTGGGTGATTGTGGTTGAGAAGTGCCCGGGCGTTGGCATATGGCCATAGGCTTGACGGGAATCGATCTGCGTATACGAGTTCGTGGTGACGCTGACTTCTGGATAGAAGGCCCGGTAGCGCCGGTTACTGTCGGCACCAGCCGCGAGCGCAGCGAAGGAGTCGCGCAGGAACGAAGTGTTTCTCGCATAAATCGATCGCAAGGCCGCGACCGCCTCCCGCGCGTCGTCGAAGCTTTGCCGCGGGAAGGGCTCTGGCGTGGCGATTGAACCGATGGCTTGGGACTGGCCGTGATTCTTCATGGCCCTAACATAGTATCCTGGACGCCCCATGGGGAGGCTTGACGGGTCGGTCCGGTCAGGAACCTGTTTGGTCCAAAGCAGGCTCGCCTGCCGGTTTTCGTCCAGAAAATGCCCTGGCCAGACGCGACGGCGGCCCTGCTTCCGCCTTTGCGTCGCAGAATTACGGGTAACAGGTTGGCGCCGCCGTGAACGATCTCGGACTTCGCATCTTATCTGAGCGGGGGCCTGGTCTGTTGCCAAAGAAGCCACCTGAACTGCCACAGTCACAACATCAGGATCGGAATGGCGAACCGAAGCGCAGCGACGCTGATGACCGCGTTCTGTCCGGCGGAGCAGGGAGACGAGACGCCTCCGCTCCCAAGCGATGTTTTGCGGAATGATTGGATTGGAAACGTGCGTTCGTGACCAAATTCGCATATGTACGCAGCCTTGGGCGTAGCTCCCGCATCGGAGCGCGTCTGTTCGAAGCAATACGCGCCATCAGCATCGGCTGGTCGCGAATCAACGACGGATTCAACGTGGGTCGTTCCAGCAAAGCGCGCGTTGCCAGCAAGGCAACGAAGCGAAAAAGTTCTCTATCGCGAACTGCGATCTCTTCTTCATCGTCCCTGGGCATGGCGGCCCTCCATCTGCTCGCGCAGTGGAGGAAGTCGGGTCGCAAAGGCGTCGTCTTTCTTGCTGAAAGCGACCATAGGGCCGAGCGGCTGGGCGCCGTCATCCATGCCCTCGCCCCCTCGTGCGATGTGCTGGTCTTTCCGAGACTGAATACGTTGCCGTTCGATCAGCTGGAGCCGTCGCACGAAATCGCGGGTAGACGAAGCTCGGTCTTGAGGCGTCTTGCCAAGCCCGAGAAGCCAATCTTGCTTGTGTCCACGGCTGAGGCTGTGATGGAGCGCCTGCCTACGCCGGCGAGTTGGTCCCGCGTAATCCTCCGTTTGAAGGTGGGCGCCGCGTTTTCCGAACAAGATCTTCGGGCGCGGCTCGAGGCCCTCGGATACGATCTCGATGACGAGGCGGATTATCCCGGCGGCGCGCTGTTTCACGGGAAGACATTCGAGATTTTTCCCGCCGGCGCACTGGGACCGTTCAGAGTAGAGCATTCCGGCGGGGTGATACGCCGGATCGTGGCGTTCGACCCGATAGAACATGACATCGTTTCCGAGACGAAGGAACTTCTCATCGACCCGATGTCGGAGCGGCTGGCGTTCGGGAATGTGCGAGGAAAGCGCTCAACTCTGTTCGACTATTGTGGGCGGGCCAAGTGGATAGCGGATGCAGGGGTTTCAGCGCACGCTGATAGCTGGCTTGGCACGATCGAAGAGGCGGCCGGTCGCACGGACAGAGAGCACGAATACCTTGGGGGGCGCGAATGGAAGCAGGCGACCAGACGTATGAACGTGTTGTCGCAAAAAGCATCCTTCGCTCCCACACCGGACTTTTCGCAGGTCGCATCACCCAGGAAGGCGCTGCGTGCATTCGTCGACGAGACGCGACGCGCCGGCTCGCGATTGGTTTTCGTCGCAGCGCACGCGGACGACTTGCGCGCGATGGAGCGAATGAGCGGGATCAAGCCGGAGCGCTTTGCGGACTGGGATCAGGCGACGGCCGGACGCAATCGTGAAGCTGCGCTTCTGGCCGACTTCGACAGAGGTTTTGTCTTTCCTGGCCGGAAACCTCTTGTCGTCGTGACTGCTTCCGATGTGCTTGGCAGCAGGGCACATCATCCGCAGCCCCTGGCCAGGAACTGGAGTGCGGCTTTCGACCATGCAGATGTGCCGGAGCAGGGTACGGTGGTCGTTCATCTGCAGCGAGGACTGGCCTTGCTCGACGGCTTGCAGACCGTGGCAACGGGGGGCGGGTCGTCGCGCGAAATGGTCAGGCTCGTATTTGCGGGGGATGACGCGGTACTCGTTCCGCCCGCCGACCTCGCGATGATCTGGCCATACGCGTCGGAGCTCGGCGAGCTGACTCTCGACAAAGCGGATGGAAGTACGTGGTGGAGCCGGCGTACTGAGGCGGAGCGCGAAATCCAAATCGCTGGCAAGCAGCTCTCCAAACACATCAGCCAGCGACGCCGCCGACGAGCTCAGAAACTTGTGCCTCGGGGGCCCGTCTATGAGAGGTTCGTCGCGCGTTTTCCCTATTTCACGACGGTCGACCAGGCGAAGGCCATTCGGGACGTTTTGGATGATCTTGCGTCGGGCCATCCCATGGACAGGGTCATTTGCGGCGACGTCGGGTTCGGCAAGACCGAGGTGGCGTTGCGAGCCGCGGCCGCCGTGGTGTTGTCAGGGAAGCAGGTCGCGATCGCGGTACCGACCACGGTCCTGGCAAGACAGCATGTCGCGACTTTCCGCAAACGTTTCGTTCCGTTCGGTATCGAAGTGGGAAGCTTGTCGCGGACTGATTCCGGCGCGCAGACAAGAGAGGTGAAGGAGGGACTGAAGAGCGGAAGATTGAAGGTCGTCGTTGGAACGCAGGCTCTCGCCTCGAAGGACGTGAAGTTCGCCGACCTCGGCCTGGTCATCATCGACGAGGAACAGCATTTTGGAGCGGCAGAGAAGGCGAAACTTTCCGGGTTGGCCAAGAGTATTCATGCCCTTTGGATGAGCGCCACGCCGATCCCGCGGACCCTCGCGGCAGGTCTCGCCGGCTTCAGGGATCTCAGCGTCATTGCCTCTCCGCCCGTACATCGACTTCCGGTCGTCACCAAGGTCGCCCCGCTTTCGGACGCGGCCATCGCCGCGGCATTGCTGCGCGAACAAAGACGCCATGGACAAAGCTTCTTGATCTGTCCGCGCATTCAGGATCTCGATCCGATGCTGGCGCGAGTTCAGTCGATGGCCCCGGATCTCCGCATCGTCTGTCTTCACGGCAAGTTGCCCGCCGACGAGATAGACGACCGAATGATGAGTTTCGTGGAAGGCACGGCGGACGTTCTGCTGGCGACCAACATCGTCGAGAGCGGTCTCGATATTCCGCGGGCAAACACGATCGTGGTCTGTTGGCCCGAAAGATTCGGTCTTGCACAACTCCATCAACTCCGAGGAAGGGTGGGACGCGGCGGAATACGCGCGTTTGCGTATTTGCTGAGCGATTCGGACTCGGAACGATCCGAGAAGCGATTGGCTGTTTTGGAGGAGTTCAACAGACCAGGTGCGGGTTTTGCCATCAGCGCGCGGGATCTGGACCTCAGGGGGGCAGGCGACCTGCTTTCCGAGCGGCAGTCGGGCCATGTCCAGGTGTTCGGACCGGTGCTCTATAGCCACCTTCTGAAATTGGCCTCGGAGAAAGCAGACGACAGGGCAGCCGACCTGTGGGTGCCCGATCTCAACCTGCCGATCCCGGACATGTTGCCGGCAGGCTACGTGCAATCTGAGGCGGTTCGGCTGGAAATCTACGCCCGTGCCGCGCGGTGCCCAAGCGAAGACGAGTTGAACGACCTCGAGGAGGAGACTTCCCGTCGTTTCGGCAAATTGCCACCGGCGGCACGCGATTTCTTTGCCGCAGCAAGGCTCAGGATCGACTGCAGGCGAAGAGGAATCGTAAGGCTCGATGTCGGAGCGGATGCCGTAGCCGCGACGTTCTTGCCGGGAAGACTTGGCAAATCAAGGGCGAGATCCCTGCAACGCGACGGCGATCGGGTCGTCTACATCAGCAAAGATCGCGAGGGACCGCTTCGAAAGGTGGAAGGCTTCCTCGACGTTCTGGACGAGTGATCGCGACGAAGGCTGTTCATTCGACATCAGAGACAACTGATCCTGGTCTTTTCATCCGTCGCAGACCGCTCCGGGCCAACGCGAGTCGAAAACCCGCCGACCTTAGTTGTGCGGCGAGCCTTGCGCCTTCCACAAGCCTGCCTCCCGTTGAGTTCAGCTGAACTGCTTCGATTGTTCTTCACGCAGCATTTTTCCGCGTGCTGGCTGCGACGAAGAGGTTCGCTTCGTCCGGCTCGATCTGGCTCGAAGCCTCGACAACAACGCAGCCGCAAATATCGTTAACGTAACGGCGGATCGCGGAGGTACCTCGGAATTTCCAGCCGCATCGCTCCGTGTAACTACGGAAAAGCGCTGCCGCAGCAAGTGACAGCGTTTTGGCCGAACATTAGAGTGGGAAAAGTTGGCAATGGCTTCATCTGCCAACGCTTCTGGAATTTTTCTTGCCAGCGGTTCTGCAAATTCATCGTGAAAGAAGGGATTTCTCCTATGTTGAAATACTACGTCAAGACCACGGAAGCCCTGAAGCGTCTGCGCACGGACCAGGACGGCGTGGTGTCGTTCGAGTACATTATCGTCGCGGCCTGCATCATCGGCGCAGTGACTGCTGCGTTTGGTACTGGAGCCGGTGGTGCGATCGCGACGGCGCTGACTGGCGGGATCGCCGCTATCACCGCCGCTTTCACTGCGGCCGTGTAATCCAGGCATCTCGCCCCGGAGGGGGGCATAGGAATCTGCCCCCCACTTTATTGGATTGCTCCAGTCCTGCCTTCGGCCCAAAGTAAGGATTCCTCGTATGTTGAGGTATCGGGTTGAGTCCACGGACGCGTTGAAGCGTCTGCGCACGGACAAGGACGGCGTGGTGTCGTTCGAATACGTGATGGTGGCGGCTTGTGTCGTCGGCGCAGTGAGTGCTGCTTTCGGTACTAGCGCTGGTGGAGCCGCCGCGACGACGCTGACGAGCGGGATTAGCACGATCAGCGCCGCTATCAGCACTGCCGTCGGAAGCTAATGCAGCCGTCTGGTCTCATGGAGGCACGGGAGATCTGTCACCATATTTTCTAAGGCGATTTGATGAGTTGGATTGTTCCCATAACCTCGTTTCTCGAAATCCTATTGTTGCTCTATGTCGCAACGATCGATGTCGCGACACGATTGATCCGAAATGAGATCTGTCTGGCGCTGGCGCTCATTGGGATCGCCGGTCAACTTGCCAGCCCGATGCAGCTTGTCGAATCCATGATCGCCGCGACGATCTTGTTCTTGTTGCTGTTCATGATTTACCAGCGGGGGTGGATTGGCGGCGGCGACGTCAAGTTGCTGGTTGCTTTGGCGATCGGTCTGCCGTTGACGGCCGTGATTCAGTTGTTGACCGTAACCGCGCTGGCCGGCGGCATTCTTGCCCTGGTGCATCTGATGATGCGCCTCCTGCCATATCCCAGGCTAGCGCCCGCCGGATCGTCGCTCGTACGCCGCGTCTACGCGATAGAGCGTTGGCGCCATTTGCGACACGCGCCGCTACCTTACGGGGTTGCCATAGCGTGCGGTGGTATCTGGACCGTTCTTAGCAAAGGACTTTGATATGTCATCCGCTTTGCGCCTCTCGATCATCATGGTGTTTTTCTTCGCGACCGTTGCGCTCGGGCTTATCGCCTACAACATGAACCTGCCAAAACAGGCCCCGGTGGAAGTCGTGGAGAAGGCGCCGGTGGCACCTGCGACCGTCGGGTATTTCGTTGCGGCACGTCCGCTGTCCAAAGGTACGTTAGCCCGCGAAGAAGATTTCACGGTACGCTCGGCCCTGCCGGAACGTGTT
The DNA here is from genome assembly GCF_009930815.1 of Bradyrhizobium sp. CCBAU 051011. NCBI lineage: Bacteria > Pseudomonadati > Pseudomonadota > Alphaproteobacteria > Hyphomicrobiales > Nitrobacteraceae > Bradyrhizobium > Bradyrhizobium sp. CCBAU 051011. The sequence goes on from NZ_CP022222.1 coordinate 5,240,190, forward strand.
CCGGCAGGGGCGATCCTTGAGACGCCCGACTCCAAGATCGGACTTCCCGGCTCCCTGGTTCGCAAGTTCGTCGACGCTGGCAGTCCCATCACTTTGCAAGAGATATTGCGCCCGCGGGATCGCGGTTTTCTCGCCAGCGTCCTGGCGCCGGATAGCCGCGCCATCAGCATCAAGGTTGACGAGGAGTCGGGCGTCTCAGGATTGATCCGACCGGGCGACTATGTGGATGTCGGACTGACTCAGCTGTTCGACAAGGTGGATCCCGCGCGTCGCGCCCTGAGCGAAACCGTTCTGCGCAATGTTCGAGTCATTGCGATTGACCAGGACATTGCGCAAGGCGGGCATGCCGCTAGCGCAAAAGGCAAGGCCGCCCAAACCGTGTCGCTGGAGCTCACGCCAGAGCAGGTCAAGAAGATCGCAGTCGCAAAACAGCTCGGGACGCTCTCCCTGGCCGTACGTGCAGCAGTCGAGCAATGGAATACGGCGGACACCGGCGCGATGTCCAGTTGCGACGTGTCACCGGAACTTGCGCGCCAGAATGCAATTGCCGGCCAAACGACAGCGGTGGTGGTTCATGTTGGCGGTGAGGTCAAGCAATACTCGGTCAGGAAGCAGTACGCGGACGACATCGCCGGCTGCGATGGATCACCGGACGTTGCTCGCCAGACTGCAGTCGCAACGGGATACGGTGGCAAGAGGTCGGAGAAACGTTGATGAATATCGCCGTAGTCAATGCGCCTGAAGCTGCATCTCCTGAAGCTGCATCTGTCGTAACGCGCGACCGGGTCGTCTGTTTCGTAAATGACGATCTTAGCGCTGCGGCTCTGCGCAAAGGTCTCGAAGGCAGCAACCTGTCGATCAGGCGTGGTACGATCCGCAATGCCATACGGATGCTCGAAACCGACACTGATCTATCCGCGTTGGTGACGGACATCAGTGGGATCGAAGATCCATTCACCGAACTGGAAAGGTTGGCCGGCGTCTGCCCACCCGACGTTCGGGTGGCTCTGATCGGTGAGAGCAGGGAGATCACCTTCTATCGCGAACTGATGGAGCTCGGCTTGACGGAGTATCTGCCGAGGCCGCTCACGCGCGATATGGTGCTGGACCAACTGCGCCCGAAGCTGCTTGGCGACGCGGCGCTCGGTCCGACGGATCGGGGCGGTCATGTGGTCTCGATCTGCGGTGCGCAGGGGGGCGCCGGAGCAACAAGTATCGCCATCAACCTCGCACTACAACTGGCCGAGACCACCAAGGCTAAGGTCGCGCTGCTCGATCTTCACCTTCAAGGTGGTGAAACGGCAGTGATGTTGGGTGTTCAGCCCGGGCCGGGCTTGCGCATCGCTCTGGAAAACCCGATGCGGGCTGACACGCTGTTCCTCGAGCGCGCGGCAATTGAAGTCAACGAGCGGGTTTGCCTGATCTCCGCCGATGAGGAGCTGGATGCGCAGCTGGACATCACTGAAGCGGGCGTGCGACACGTGCTGGGTCTGCTCCGTCAACGGTTCAATTACATCGTTGTCGACATACCGGTCCCATTTCCGCCATCGATTCATCCGGTGATCAACCTCTCCCGTCACGTGCTGGTGCTGCTGGAAGCGGAGGTGACCGGACTTCGCAATGCCCATGCACTCCGCAACGCCGTCACCAACATCGCCGGCAAAGATCGCGTCTTTACCTTGCTCAATCGTGCCGGTCGTGCCGGGGGCCTTCCCAGAGCCACGATTGTCAAGGCGCTGGGCGCAGAACCGGACATGGTGATTCCCGATCTCGGGAAGGGGATGACCCAGGCGGTCAATCTCGGAATTCCAGCTCTAAAGCACGTATCAGGACTGCGACGCCACCTCGCTCCGATTGTACGAGAGATCGCGGGTATCGGTGCCGAGCGGAAGGGATGGTTGAGAAGGCTGCTAAGGCTATGAAGAGATTTGGCCGCCGCGCAGACGATACGCCAGTTCGTTTGCCTTCATTAGTGCCAAGCCCGCCTGCGTCGGCGCCGAGCCCGTCTGTGCAGGGCTTGGCTGCATCCGCACCAGCCGCATCGACCACAGGTGTGCCCGCGTCGACGCCAAGGCGCGATGAACCTTCCGCTCATCATCCCGTGATGCCGGCTTCGCTGCGCGAACGAGTCATCGAGCAGATTGAGCCGTCGGTGGCCGCAACTGTTTCGCGCGATGTGCTTCGGCGGCAGATTGAGGAGATCATCCACGGAATCGCCAACGAGGAACGGCTTGAATTGTCAGGCCGCGAGCAGTTTCAACTGGCGGACGAGATTGCGGACGACATGACCGGCTACGGGCCGCTCCGCCCGCTGCTGCTGGATCAGTCGATTAACGACATCATGGTCAACGGAGCGAGCAACGTTTATGTCGAGCGGCACGGCAAGCTGGAACGGATCGCGGTACGATTCCGCGACAATGATCACATCGCCTCGGTGGCGCAGAAGATTGCAGCGCAAGTCGGCCGGCGCGTTGACGAATCCAGTCCGATGGTGGATTGCCGCTTGCCGGACGGCAGCCGGGTCAACATCATCCTTCCGCCGCTCGCGATCCATAGCCCGTGCATTTCCATTCGGAAATTTCCAAGCCGCCGCTTGAATATGACTGGAATGATCGAAAACGGCTCAATGACCCCGGCCATTGGACAGCTGCTGGAGATTGCCGCGCGATCCCGGCTCAATGTTCTTGTCTCTGGCGGTACCGGTTCGGGCAAGACGACGCTGTTGAACGCCATGAGCCAGTTCATCGATCACAGCGAACGCGTTGTCACCATCGAAGATGCAGCCGAGTTGCAGTTGCAACAGCCGCACGTGATCAGCCTGGAGACCCGGCCTGCCAGCCTGGAAGGCACGGGGCAGGTGACACAACGCGATCTGGTGTGGAATGCGCTGCGCATGCGTCCTGACCGGATCGTCGTAGGTGAGGTGCGCGGCGCTGAAGCGTTTGACATGCTGCAAGCAATGAACACAGGCCATGATGGTTCGATATCCACGGTGCATGCCAATAGCGCCCGCGACGCAATGACCCGTATTGAAAACATGGTCCAGATGGGACAGCCAAATCTGCCACTCCGGGCAATTCGATCTCAGATCGTCGCTGCGTTGGACATCATTGTGCAGGTAGAACGCATGCGGGATGGACAGCGTCGCGTTATCCAGATTAGCGAGGTGATCGGGCTGGAAGGCGAGGTGATCACCACCAATGACATCGCGGCGTTCGAGTACGAACACGAGGATGTTCACGGCCGGATATCGGGCGCCTACAGGTCCACACACGCAGTCCCAAAGTTCAAGAGCCGTCTTACCTATTATGGGCTTGATCGAGCCTGGGCCGAGGCTATGAGGCAGCTATAATGCCGCAGTTTCTGACCACCATTGACCTGGTGCTCCTGATATGCGCGGCAGCCGCGACGTTGTGGCTCGACGCACGAGAACGGCGCATCGCTCGTCAACTATCGATAGCTCTGCCAATTTCGCATTCAGCGAAGCTGCCCTCCATTCGTCGGTTGGAGGCCGGGTCCCGCTCGCAGTTTCTCTTCCGCATAGCCGGTTACAAGACTGGGATAGTTTACGCTTGGCACCCCGCGTATGTGCTGTTTGCCGGTGTGATCGCAGCAGTCGCAATCCTTTACGCCAATAGCGTGCTGAAGTTTTCTAACTTCTACGCGTATCCGGCGGCTGCAGTTGTCGCCATCATGGTCGTGCGAGGCCTGTTTGGATGGCAACGACATCGCCTCGCCAGTCAACTGTTCCGACAGCTACCCGACACGATCCAGCTGGTTACGAGTACTGTTCGAGCTGGGCTACCCGTGACCGAAGCATTTCGCACCATTGCTCGCGAGATGCCGCAACCAACAGCTGGGCAGTTTGCAATCGTATGCAGCGAACTGAGTATGGGGAGACCTCCAGAGGAGGCTGTAGAAGCTGTCTATCGGCGAACGCAAGTGACAGAGTATGGGATCTTTGCGGTCACACTTGCAGTCCAGCTAAAGTCAGGTGGCAGTTTGACCGAAACCTTACAAACACTGGGAGATACTGTGAGGCAGCGCGTTGCGCTCGCTGCTCGCGCGAAGGCTCTGGCTGGAGAGGTGATCTTTTCCTCACGAGCGCTTTCATTGTCGCCCGTAATTGTAGGTGGGTTACTATACTTGATCAATCCGCTGACAGTCGATCTGCTGATCTATGATCGGACGGGAAACAAGCTCCTGGCTTACGCAGCAGCCTCAGTGATTGTCGGGTCCCTTGTGATACGTTGGATGGTCAGAAGGGAAACAGAACTATGACTTTTGGTCTCAGTTTGGTGGCCCTCACCATAGCACTTGCGACCGCGACCGTCGTGCTGATCATCCACGAACTGCACATTCGTGCGTTGAACATGCGGGTGTCAAACGCCGTGTTGGGCGTTCCTGGCCGGTCAGCGCCCCTCCAAGACGTGACCGGTTGGCTTTCGTCGCTCGGCATGCGGTATCGGCACTTCTACTCTGCGGAGAATATCGACCAGCTCCGAACGATCGTTCAATCGTCAGGTTTGAATCCTCATCGAACCGTGCCGATCTGGATCGGTGTCAAAACTGTCAGCATGTTCTTATTTCCGATCATTGCCCTGTTTGTCGGGCAGCTTCTTGGGAAGCCACTGACCGATGTGCTGATCTTCAGTCTCATTGGCGTGGTGCTCGGAATTATGGGGCCGCGGTTGATCCTGTTGGTGCTGAAGCGGCGCTTCAATGCCGCCATTCGGCAAGGCACGCCGGATATGATCGATTTGCTGGTTGTCTGCAGCGAAGCGGGAATGGGTCTGGAGAGCGCGCTGGAACGAGTAGCGGAAGAAATGAACCAGACTAATCCTGCGATGGCCCGGGTTTTGTACGGCCTTCTTGATGATCTCAGGATATTGCCAAATCGCAGCGAGGCATTCGAGAAGCTGGCATTTGCGTCAGAAGGACTTCGCCGGTTCGGCACCATGGTTAGCCAGAGCCTGCAGTACGGAACGCCACTGAGCCAGGCCCTGCGCAGTATCGCTATCGACCTCCGGCGAGAACGTATTACTAACCTGGAGGAACGAGCGCACAAGTTAGGCGCCAAGCTGACCATTCCGATGGTGTTGTTCTTGCTTCCAGCCATGTTCGTCATTCTGGGTGGAAGTCCGTTTCTGCACCTCGTGCGTACATTCTCCAGTATCGGGGTGAAGTGAGCCATGAGCACGGTTACCGTGTCGAAGAACTGGTCTTACGAATGGATGATGCAACTGCTCGGCAGTATGTGGTTTCTGTTGCTGGCACTTTGCGTCGCCATCAGAATTGGGTCATTTACCGATCCCTGGCCATCGCTGCTATCAAGTTTTTGCCTTGCCGTCTTCTACATGCTCCTGGCGCTGTTGATCATGACCAGATCACCGGCAAAAGCGCATGCGGATGGGTTGCTGCCCAGGGTAGCCGCGTTCGTCGGCAGCTATATGCCATGGACAATCTCCTTCTTCGGCAAGTCCGACCAGGCGTTGCCAAACTTGCTGTCCACCGCTTGCGTGCTGATCGGCATGATCATGATGCTTGTCACCATCCGACACCTAGGGCGGTCGTTCAGTTTGGTGCCACAGGCGCGTTCAGTGGTGCAAACCGGTCCCTATCGATGGATCAAGCACCCGCTCTACCTCGCAGAAGAGATCGTAATACTGGGTGTAGTGCTGCAATACCTGACACCGGCAACGGTGATCGTACTGGTCCTGCATATCGGCGTTCAAGTATGCCGAATTCTTTACGAAGAAGACCTGCTTCGGCGCACTTGCCCAGAGTATTCCAGCTACGAAGCATCGCGTTGGAGATTGGTCCCTTATGTTTGGTGAGCGGCTATGCGTGGCCGAATTGTCATGGACATCGTTCAAATCGCTCGTGCTCGGGGTCGTCATTCGGACGTGGTAAGTGTCCGTCGAGGCAGGCGCGCGAGCCATCGAAAGTCTTTCATCCCGGATCAGCGCGGTGCCGCCGCGTTGGAAATGCTGGTTGTCTTCGCGTTCTTGGGGGTGACTCTGCTTCTGCCGCTTGCCGACGTTGCTGCCGCTGGCTTTCGGTTTGTAGCCGCGTGGGAGGCATTGCGCGCCTTCGGGCAAAGAATCCAGTACAATCCGCCACCTGACGTTACAGATTGGGCAGGCTGGAAGTCAGGGCTCCCCACTTCGGTTTCGGGTTATCCCATCAACAATCTCCAAGTCGTTTGCAGCGACTCCATGGCTGCCTGCTCCGCAGGCAACTCTGATTCGCCCAAGCACTACACATACACGACGACCGTCACCGTGGCGCCGATCGTGCTGAGATCGGTGATCTGTCGGAGTGGTAACGCCGATCCTTGTTCGTTCACACTGCCTTACGCAGAACGGTTTCAATAGGAGTGGTCCATGCGTGGCTTGCTTCACTCTCGTCGTGGTTCCGTCGCCTTCGCAACCGTTATCGCCCTGGTGCCGCTGATAGGTGTGGTCGCGCTCGGGGGCGAGGCGGGATCGTGGTACGTCACCAGGCAACACGCGCAGAATGCCGCCGATGCGGCAGCCTATTCCGGTGCCGTGCAGCAATTATGCTTATCGAACCCGCCGTGCGCGGCGGGTCTAGAATCAGTGGACTATCGCGCCAAGCAATCCGCGGCACAGAACGCGTTCTGCAACGCGGGCGGCACCTCCTATCCCGGCTCCCAGTGCGCCGGTAGTCTTCCATCAGGAGTCTCGCAGACCGTCCAGGTCGCTTCGCTCACTTCATGGAAGGGGGCGGCCGGAACTTACGTTCAGGCCACTGTCAGCCAGCAACAGCCAGCATACCTGGCGAGAGTGCTTGGCTTGTCCACTGTCAATATAGGCGCGACAGCCGTGGCCAAAGTACAAAGCCTGACGGCGCCGCCGTGCGTGTTGTCATTGACCGGCTCTATCAGTTTTCAAGGCAGCCCGAACATCGATGCGCCTAATTGCGGCATGGCCTCGAACAGTACGGCCAAGGATGCAATCAACTTCACTGGCGGCGGGATGAGCATGAATCTCGGCTCATTATCGACTGTCGGCGGCTGCACGGGTGGCGCATCGTTCTGTAACACCGCGCTCACTTATATGCCGGCGCCGATCCCAAATCCCTTCTCCGCGCTTGACGGAGTTACGATACCGACGCTCGCGAAGTGTCCGGATAACACTCTGACCGCTTCCAGTGCAGCGACCCCTTGCAGGAACGACAAGTTTAAATTGACCGGTAATGCTAGTGACTCCCCCGCTCCATTGACGGGTGGGGTCTACTTCATCTCTGGCGAATTCACCCTCAGTGGTGGCGTGTCGATCTCCGGCACAGCACTTTTCATCCTGTTGCCCGGTTCGAGCTTGAAGATGAATGGCGGGAGTTCCCTCAATATCACTGGCAACCCGTCGGTCGCAGCCTCGCAGCTTCCGTCTGCACTTCAGTCCTACGCCAGCCTGTTCGCCAATATGGCGATCTATAAGATCCCTGATCCTGACACGAGCAAGAATGGCCCGAACGACCTACAATTCGGCGGAAATTCCGGTATCAATTTGAAAGGGGTCATGTACTTGCCGAGCGCGAATGTGACGTATCAGGGCGATCCGACGCTCGACTTAGCCGGCGGCAAGTGTGGCGAGTTGATCGCCAAGTCAGTCGAGTTCAACGGTAATGCCACCTTTGACACCACAGGGTGCCCGTCGCAAACGAAGCTGACTAGCAGCCAGTATGTCCAGTTGGTGCAGTGATGAGAACGCTCGATCAGCGCGGCGTAGGGGCGATGGAATTTTGTCTCGTCGCGGTGCCGCTTTTCATACTGATGTTCGCCATCTTCGATTTGGGGCGTTACGCAATCACCATGCAGTCATTGCGCACACTCGCGAATGCTGGTGCTCGGACCTGGATGATCAACGATTGCTTCGTCAATAGCGCACTCCAGAAAGTTCCACCAACCTGTTCCGGCGACCCCCTGCCATCTGCTGCGGAGAAAAAGGCCGTTGCCCCAATGCTGTTTGCCGGCGGTCTCACGCCAACGCTGACCACCACGACGGGAGCCAGCGCAATTACTGTTACGGCATCGGAACCGAGTTTCAACATGCTGATGCCGATTTGGGGCACCGCATTGAACGCGCCGAGCGCCTCCACGACCATCCCCTTCTAATCGGCATCGTTCTGGAGTTCGTGCGGTAAGTGCTGGAGGAGTTTGACCTGACTGTCTGAACGGATGTGCCGCATCGGTCAGGGAGCCTTTGCCGAGGCGAGCTGCCAAGCGGAGAGAGGGCAGGTAGGCACGCAATGCACGCAAGCGGGCATAGCAGTGGTGCCTTGGCAACATTCAAAAGTTTTCTCCGGTGCTGCACAGCCCGATAGAGGTCTCTCCTTGCCAACGATGCAGATGAGGGGATGATGAATTTAGTGCCGCATCCGCGGCGAAGACTTGGCCTCTGTGAGGCGGCGCTGAGTTTGTGCGTAAGGCCGGTGTGCGCAAGGACAAGGGATTCGGACGTAACGATTTATATTGGAACAGCTTGTAAGCTCTACGGCCTGGTGTGCGAGGGAGAGTTTTAGGACGCCGAGGCCGTAAATTTACGGGGACGGAAGTGGATCGCGGCGAGGGGAATGGAATGGGCGGTCGCGTTTTTTGTAAGGCACGAGGGAGGCTTTTCGCCTCGAGCACGATAGTTCTTGTCGCTGCGCTTGCCATGTTTGATACCGTCGACCAGGCGGGGGCTGCCGATCGGCGAAGCTCCGGCGGCGGCGTCTTTGTCAGCGAAATGAACGACGTCCAGCGCGTCAAGGTGACCCTCAACAAGTCACGCACCTTCAGGGTCAATACGCCGTTTTCGACGATTGTCGCGGGCTCGCCTGACATCGTCGACGTGAAGTCCCTGAGCGATCACCTGATTTACATCCAGGGCAAGCAGACCGGCACCACCAACGTCATCCTGTTCGACTCGTCGATGAAGCAGATCGGCATCCTCGATGTCGAGGTAGCGATCGACACCGGAAATCTGCAGCAGAACATCCGGACCAGCACCGGCATGCAGGGGATTCGTGTCTCGTCGTCCGAAGGGCAGGTGGTGCTCAGTGGAACCGCCGTTGACGCCGTTGCGGCGGAGCGGGCGATGGCGATCGCCACCAGCACCGTTGCGAAAGGGGGCGTCGTCGTCAACGCGATGAGCGTCGCGGCACCGCAACAGGTGATGCTGGAGGTGCGCTTCCTCGAGGTTAATCGGGAGGCTGGGCGTAATCTCGGGGTGAACCTGTACGCTGCCAATGCCAATGGCACCAATGTCGGGAATACGGGACTTGGCAATTTGAACACTGCGGCAGGCCGAACACCGATTGGTGGTATTAATACGGTCCAAAACCCCATTGGTAATACTGGCGGCACGCCTGTTGGTGCTTCTCCTACCGGCAGCCTTCCGTTACTCGGAACGTTGGGAGCGCTCGTCGGCACCGCGGGCGGCGTCGCCCCGATTCCGTTCGGAAGCTTGTTGACCAGTATTGTTCGAACCAGCAACGGCGGTTCGGTGGACTTGCTGATCTCTGCATTGGAAACGAAAGGATTGGTTCGCCGGCTGGCGGAGCCGAATTTGACCACGCTTTCCGGGGATGCCGCCCGCTTCCTGGCTGGCGGCGAATTTCCAGTGCCGATCCCGAACACGACGACGACCGGTTTTCCCACCATCACCATCGATTACAAGAAATTCGGTGTTGAGCTGGCCTTCGTGCCCACCGTTCTCTCGCGGGGCGTGATCAATCTTCGGGTGGAGCCGTCGGTGAGCGAGCTTGATTTCACCAATGCTGTGACGATTCAGGGGACGACAGTTCCTGCTTTGACCCGGCGCGACGCGCGCACCACGGTCGAATTGCGCGACGGCCAGAGTTTTGCCATCGCCGGCTTGCTGCAGACCCGTAACCGGCAGGACGTTTCGCAATTGCCGTGGATCGGCTCGGTGCCCGTGCTTGGAACCTTGTTCAGCAGCAAGTCCTACCAGCAGGAGGAAACGGACCTCGTCATCATCATCACGCCGCGCCTGGTTGCGCCAGCGGTGCCGGGGCAGGCGCTGGCGTCGCCGCTCGACTCACGGCTGCCGGCCAACGATGTCGACTTCTTCCTCAATGGCCAGATGGAAGTGCGCAAGCGCTACAACGACTACGTCAATTCCGGAGGCGAGGTAAAAGGACCCTACGGTCACATCATCGCTCCTGAGGTCACTGCGACGATTCCGGTACCGGCCCCCGCTGCAAACCAGCCGGTTGTGAAAACGCTCAACTGAGAAGGAAGCGAGAGATGACCATCAGGTATCTGGCTCTGTTCGCACCCATCCTCCTCGGGGGATGTTACGGACTGTACGGTCATGACGAGGTGGACCGCTACTTCCAGCGATCCGACACCATCACGATGAGCGCTGGCGATGCCAAACAGGTCAACGCCGTCACCCACACAATCCATCCATGGCCGCGAAACGTCGGCGATCGCAGGATCTCGTACGACGCCCGGCGCGTCGGTGCGGCCGTGACACGCTATGGCAACACGAAACAGCCGGTGGATCAGCTTCCCGACATTGGCGATGCGACGAAACAGATGGGCGTGCGGCCTACCCCAACCCAGAACATCAGCGTGGAAGGATTGGGGGCTGGATCGACTGCTGGAGTATCAGTGCCGGTTGGTGGCGCAGAGAGTAGGTAACTGGTTTTGGTAAGTAAAATTAGCGGTGATTTTTTACGAACGGCGCAGTGAGGCCGCTGGGCCGCGCGGGGGACGAGGGGTTATGCGGCGTCTGATTTTAATGCTGGCCTGCTGCTGGTTGGGGATAGTCCTTGGCGGGTGTGAATATACGCTGAGGGAGGCCGCGATCGTGGCGCCCGTGGATCCGCCGGGCGGGGACCCCGTGCAGGAACCGACCGACGTCAAATACTATCCTTCCGACGAGCCCGTGCGGCTGGGGCTGGAGCATTTCAACCGCGGCAGTTACGGAAACGCCCAGCGCTATTTCAAGGATGCCGTGGAGAAATCGCCGAAGGACGTCACGGCCTGGGTTGGACTCGCAGCAAGCTATGACCGGTTGCGTCGCTTCGATCTTGCCGATCAAGCTTATGCGCAAGCGATCCGGCTGGGAGGCGAAACCGTTCAAGTCCTGAATGATCAGGGGTATTCGTACATGCTGCGCGGCAACCTGACTGCGGCGCGGCGAAAGTTCGAGAAGGCTTATTCGCTCGATCCGACCAATCCGGTGATTGCCAATAACCTTGAGCTTCTCAATGGCAGCCGGCGGTTCATTGAAAGACCGCCGAACAATCAGCCATAAAGCGTAACCTGGCTTTGAGGCTGTAAGAACGAAATCCAGACGATCTAATACGGCGGCAACACCGCGTCGGCCTTTTGACTGTCTCTCCTGACGATGATGATCGCTCCGTTTCGGATGGCGAACCGTGCGCCGACCAATTTGGGCACCTTCTCCGTTAGCGAGGATGGCAGAGGGATTGTCCCTCCCGTGACGGGATCGCCGACATTAACGGCTGGCGCCGCCGGGCCCGTAAACGGCGCCGGCTTGATGTATTCACGGATCAACTGAACTTCCTCGCGCGAAAACGCGAGCGGCGGCTGTTGGGGCAGGCTTTGCGCCAAGGCTTTGCTCTTTTCGGCGGCGGCCTTGATCTCCGCCTCCCTGACCTTCTCCGCCTGATCAAATCTCGCCAACCGTTCCCTTGAGGAATGCAGTTCGCGCTGGAGCGAGGCGATTTCGGTTTTCAGGGATTTGATCTGAGTGAGTGCGACCACCGCGCCGGCGCAGATGATGATGACGAGCAAGGTTAGGAGTGCAAAGGTTCCACCGCCAATCCCTGCGGCTCTGCGCGGGGCTGTTGCATTCGGTGTATCCCGCACCAGGTGGCCGCGCCAGATGCCGCCCAGCCGCTCGAACCTTGCGGCGATCGCCCTGAGAAGCTTCTGTCGCCGTGAAGCGTCCCGCAAGGGCGGTTGGAACTCGGAGCCAAGACTCCGCGTCAGGAAAGCAGGCGAATCCGCGCCGCGATCGGGAACGCAAGGCTCATTACCGGCTTCGAGCGTGCTCAAGAGCGAACGGCCGGCGTCAGTGATCTGTAGTTCGCGACTTTCGAGGACCACCAGACCGGACTGAATGATGTCGATATCGCCGAGTGGTGGGAGCTCTTCCGTCGCTTGGTCCTGATCTTCGTTCGCGGCAAAGATGCCAACTTCACGACTGACTTCCTCAAGTGTCGCACGCCCATTTGGGCGTCGGGCCAGCGCAGTCAAGATAGCCAACTTGAGGTGCATGCTAGCCCTCGCCATCCGCGAAACGGCTGAGTTCGGCCTCTGGCGGCGTTCAACAATCTCGCCGCCGTGGAATCGAGCGTATCACGCAACGTCAATATTTGCGAAGGTCGCTACGGTCGTCATCTACCCTTTCATCGCGTAATGACAGCGCGTCCCGCGGCCGTGCGATTCTGCCAGCCATGCCTGACGAGCTCTGGATCGGTGTGTTCTTCTTGCGGCCACCCGACACACAGGTAGGCGATGAGTTTCCAGTCTTCGGGAACTTGCAGGACTTTTGCAATATTCGCCGGGTCAAGGATTGAAACCCAGCCTACTCCAAGCCCAATAGACCGGGCCGCAAGCCAGAACGTCGCGAGCATGGCGACGACCGAATATTCGAGCGTCAGCGGGATGGTGCGGCGCCCGAGATTAGCTCCTTGATCCGTGCTTTGATCGCAAAACACGGCAAACTGCACGGGCGCAACCTGCAGCCCTTCCAGTTTAAGCCGTGCGTAAGCGATTGCGCGGTCCGCTTCATAAGAAGCAAGTGCCTCCGCGTTGCAACGCGCGAAGTCCTCTCGGATTCTGTCTCTTGCGTCTTTGCTTTCGACGTTCACCCATCTCCAGGGTTGGCTGTTGCCGACGGAAGGAGCAAGTTGCGCGAGATCCAGCAAGGCATCGATCGTCTCGGCCTTGACCGTGTCGCCGCGGAAGCGCCTCACGTCACGACGCCACGCGACAAGCTGCGCAAATTGGGCCCGAAATAGTTCATCGAAAACCGGCGGAATCGACGTCGGAAGGTTTGAACCGGCGAATGGCTCGCGGCTTGCTGTGCTTTGCTGGTCAGGGTCGGGCATCAGGATTCCGCGATGATGTGAAAGAAGCTGCCGGTCACCCGGCCACGGCGGCTTCCCGTGGGCGCGAATTCGCTGCCGTAAGCATCGGTGAGAAAGGCGAACGGCTCGTCCGAGCCATGAGCAGTGACGTCAGCATAATGGAATTCGTGTCCCTTCAGCGTCTTTCCCAGGGGACCGAGGCACCCAGAGGCTGCAAGGCGCGCTTCCCTGTAGCCGAGACGCATTTTCGGTTTGGAAAGGCTTGTTTGAACGCCGAGAAGTCCAGCCATCGGATAGGTCTTTCCCGCCGCGTCGGTCAGGGTCTCACCCAGGATCATGTAGCCGCCGCATTCGCCGTGAACGGGCTTGATAGCCGCGAAATGTCGCAGCCCCTCGAGAAAATTGCTCGCTGAGGCAATTTGCGCGGCATGAAGCTCCGGATATCCCCCTGGCAGCCAGCAAATATCGCAGTCGGCTGGCGGAGGCTCATCAGCAAGCGGAGAGAATGTTTGTATTTCCGCGCCGCTGTTGCGCCAGCCATCCAGGATATGGCGATATGTAAATGAAAACGCCTCGTCGTGAGCGATCGCGATGCGCTGTCCCGGTGGCTGCAGTGCTGGCGCGTGCGGGCCCGTCTGCGAGGGAAGAAACGCTTCCGCGCATCCGAAGAGCTCGTTCATCTGCACGTGTTGGGCCACGAACTCGGCCATTGCGTCCAGTTTGTTTTCCAGTTCCGGGGTTTCACCGGCCTGTACCAATCCCAAATGGCGCTCCGGCAGAGCGATGCCGTCGGATTTTGGCAAGCTGCCCAGGATGGGGATTGCAAGTTTGGTAATTCCATCACTTACCAGGCGAAGATGCCTTTCGCTGGCGACGCGGTTCAGAACGATGCCAGCAATTTTCACCCGTTCATCGAAGGTCATAAACCCCTTTACGATTGCGCCCGCGGATTGCGATTGCGCGCTGACATCGAGCACCAGCACAATGGGAAGGCCGAGCGCAGATGCCACGTCCGCAGATGAACCGCTGCGACCGGGTTGAACAGGAACGCCGTCGAACAAACCCATGGACGCTTCGCAGATCAGCAGATCGCTGTCCTTCGCAGCTTCGGCTGCAAGCTGTGCGATCAGGCCAGGTTTCATTGCCCAGCTATCGAGATTGACGCCAGGCCGGCCGGAAGCGGCACCATGAAACGCCGCATCGATATAGTCCGGTCCACATTTTGCGCCGGCCACGCGAATTCCACTTCTTCGGTAAGCACGGAGAAGTCCGATCGTCAAAGTAGTTTTGCCGCTGCCAGATCGGGGAGCAGCTATCATGAGACCGCGCGGGGGAGGGGCAGCAATCATTCTGCGCGCCGATTACCGAGCGCAAAAATCACCTGCGCGACGCTGCCTGCGACGGACGAATCTGCCTGCACTAAGGTCACAGATCCAATTTCCTCGAATCGATCTCTCGCCATCTGTTGATCAACTTAGGTTTGGCCCAAACGATCGCAGCGGTTTCGCCTTGCGGTCGATCCGCGCGTGAATCACATCCGCAAGTATTTGATTATACTTTAGAAAGGTTCGGCGGCTGCGTTGGGTATCAGGTTCTTTCTTGTCATGCGGTAACTGACGCAACTCCGCTGATGGGTCAACCGCCGTTGACCGGGGCATCTTCGGCGGTTAGCGTCATCGGCGATGGTCCTTCCCTAGGAAGGTGAAAAGGGAAGCCGGTGCGACAAACGTCAACGCCGGCGCTGCCCCCGCAACTGTAAGCGACGAGCCCGCGCCGGTGCCACTGGGAAATCCCGGGAAGGCGGCTACGGGCAGTGACTCGCGAGCCAGGAGACCTGCCATCACGAACTGTGCTTTGGAGGCGTCTGGGCGGGGTGCACCGGACGGGAGCGAGCCCGATGGCGCCGTTTGCCGTCGAGCGCGACCCAACAAAGCTCGCGGCCGCAAGGCCATGATACGAGCAACTGATGGATCGCGACAGCGCTACTAAGCCCGCCCGTCAAGCCTTGATCGAACAGCCGCAGGCCAACCTGCCTGACAGGCCCGTCGTCGTGAGTGTTTGCATCACCTGCAAGGCGGCGGACGGCGCTGCTGTGGTCGGCCCGGAGATGTACGCGGCTGTGCAGGCTGCGATCGGGAAGGACGCCAACATTGCCGTCCGCCCGGTGCAATGCCTTAGCGTTTGCAAGCGCCCAGCGACGGTCGCGGTCACGAGTCCCGACGGATATACATTCATGTTTGGCGATCTGCAGACCGAAAGCGGCGCTGCGGCGCTGGTATCATTCGTGCAATCCTACCAAAAATCCGATTTCGGTCTGGTCCCCTGGCGGGAACGTGCCGAGGTGCTGCGAAAGGGCATGGTGGCACGGGTACCTCCCATCCGTTGGTCACCGGACGACGGACGCGCACCGAAATGACGGATCTGGCCACTACCTTGGTGCTGGGTGGCGCCCGTTCCGGCAAATCTGCGTTTGCAGAATCGCTTGTAGGCGCCAGCGCGCTGGCGAAGGTCTATGTCGCGACGGCTACCGCCGGCGACGAGGAGATGAAGAGCCGGATTGCGTTGCACCGCGCCCGCCGTGGCGAGGGCTGGATCACCATTGAAGAGCCGCTAGCGCTGGTCGACGCGTTGACGCGCGAAGCCAGCCGCAATCGCGTCGTGCTGGTGGATTGTCTCACCTTGTGGCTGTCAAATCTGATGTTCGCTGGACGCAATCCAGACGTCGAAGCTCAGCGTTTGACGCGATTTCTCGGTGTCGCAAAGCATCCTGTCGTCTTTGTCTCGAACGAGGTCGGCCTTGGGCTGGTGCCGGAAACGCCGCTCGGCCGGACGTTTCGTGATGCGCAGGGGCGACTGAACCAGGTAGTCGCCGCCGCCGTTCCGCAAGTTGTGTTCATGGCAGCCGGACTTCCGCTCTGGCTCAAGCGCTAGTGGCTCAAGGAGAATGAAATATGTCGCGTGTTCCGGTTACCGTGCTGACTGGGTTTCTTGGCGCGGGCAAGACCACCTTGCTGCGCTCGCTGCTGACCCAGGCCGACGGACGCCGCATCGCCGTCGTCGTCAATGAATTCGGCGACGCTGGCTTCGACGGCGGCCTCGTGGAAGAATGCGCAGCGAACGCCTGCGCGCCGGGAGACGTCATCGAACTTACCAATGGCTGCATCTGCTGCACTGTGGCGGATGACTTCATTCCGACCATGGAACTGCTGTTGGGGCGCGACAAGCCGCTCGATGCCATTGTCATCGAGACTTCAGGGTTGGCGCTGCCGCAACCCTTGCTCAAGGCATTCGCATGGCCGGCGGTGAAAACGCGCGCCACGGTTGACGGTGTCGTTACAGTCGTCGATGCGCTTGCGCTGTCGGAAGGTCGGGTTACGCTCGATGAGGACGCAGTCGCAGACCAGCGTGCCGCAGACGAATCCATCGACCATGACGACCCGATCGAAGAGGTGTTTGAAGATCAATTGGCCTGTGCCGACCTGGTCGTGCTCTCGAAGAGCGACCTGGTATCGCCCATGGCGCTTACCGACATTGAAGCACGGTTGAAGGCTACGCTCCGCCCAGGAGTCAATGTTGTGCGGTCGATGGGCACATTGGCGCCCGCGGTGTTGATCGGAATGAACGCCGAGGCCGAGGAAGACGTGGCTGCCCGCGCTGGCCATCACGGCGAGGAAGAGGAACATTATCACGACGATTTCGACAGCATCGTCGTCAAGCCGTCGATCGCCCTCAGCGTCGACGAGATGCGTGCTCGGATCAGCGACGCGCTCGGTCTCGAAGGTGTGTTGCGCGTCAAGGGCCATGCGCGGGTTTCGGACAAGGTCGCGCCCGTGGTGGTGCAGGCTGTCGGGAGCCGCGTCGATCTGGTGTTCGGCCGGCCGGATGCGAAGCAGGCCGAGCGTCTCGTCGTGATCGGGCTAAAGGGATTTGACGGGACCGCCGTGCGGCGGGCGTTGGTGGAGTAATCCGCGAGAGTCAGATGCACCTCAAGCTCGACACCTCAGGCGGCATCGACGATGGCGATGTCGCGCGCGATCTCGGACAGGATAGTGCCGACATCGTTGTGCTGTCTGCGGCGGACAGCGATCTCGCCGCATTTGGCATCGCCTATGCAGGGATGCCGGACGGCTTTCCCACGGTGCGGCTGACCAATCTGTTGGCGTTGGGTCATCCTGCGTCGGTGGATGCCTTTGTCGAGCGTACGCTGAGCGAGGCAAGAATCGTTGTGCTGCGCATGCTGGGGGGCGAAAGCTACTGGCCGCACGGCGTTGAAAGCGTGCGGAGCGACGCATTGCGTCGAGGTTCGCTGTTCGCCTGTATTCCCGGCGAGATGGATTGGAATGCGTCGCTGGCCGCACGCGGGACACTTGATCGCGATAGCACGTACGCGCTATGGCGTTATTGCACCGAAGGCGGCGTCGAAAATGCCCAACTCGCGCTTCGCTTTGCTGCGCACCTGATCGGCAGAGGTGAAGCGCCGCCGCAGGCGCGGCCGATGCCTCCAGCGGGGTTCTGGTGCTTTGAACCGCCAAGTTCCGATCGCCCCAATGCAATCGTCGTGTTCTATCGCGCGCTAGTGGCGGGTGGCGATACCGCCGGCATCGACATGTTGCGCCAGTCGCTCAATGCGCGCGGGCTCAATTCGGTCTGCCTGTTCGTGACCAGCCTGAAAGACGGACGGTCAGGAGCGTTCTTGCAGACGGCGCTGGCCGCCTATCCGCCTGACATCATCATCAATGCGACGGCGTTTGCGACGGCGACCGCGAACGACGATACCGGCGTGCTGGCTGCATCAGGTTGCCCGATCCTGCAGGTGGCGCAGGCCGGTATATCCCGGGCCGGGTGGGAAGCTTCGACGCGGGGCCTGCCGCCACGGGATCTCGCCATGAATGTCGTGTTGCCCGAAGTCGATGGCCGCATCTTCGCGAACGTCATCGCTTTCAAGGAATGCGTTGAGAGCGTAGGCGAGTTTACGCCAACAGCGTTTCGCCCGCTTCAGGACCGGGTCGATGCAACGGCCGATCTGGCGCTGGCCTGGGTGCGGCTGCGCCGTAAAGCGCCGGCCGAACGCCGGGTAGCGCTGATCCTTGCCAACTATCCGAACCGCGATGGCCGGCTGGCCAACGGCGTCGGCCTGGATACGCCGCAAAGCCTGATCGACGTTCTCGATGCCTTGGGAAGGGCAGGGTACAATACCGCGGAAGCGCCTGTCGACGCGGATGCTATGATGCAACTGCTGCAGCAGGGGCCTACCAATGCGCTCGAGCAGCGCGCCACGCGCGCAAACGGCGTGACATGGTTGCTGGCGGACTATTACGCGGCTTTGGCGGCGTTGCCGGACACTGTAAGGCGCGCAGTTGAAGGGCGATGGGGTAGCGCCGAACAGGATCCGCATGTCGTCGATGGTGCGTTTCGCCTTGGCCTGCATCGCTTTGGCAACGTGATAGTCGGCGTTCAGCCGGCGCGCGGTTACAATATCGATTCGAAAAGCAGCTATCACGATCCGGATCTGACGCCGCCGCATCACTATCTCGTATTCTATTTGTGGATCAGGCGGGTATTCGACGCGCACGCGGTCGTTCATCTCGGCAAGCATGGCAATCTCGAATGGCTTCCGGGCAAGAGCACTGGTCTGTCGCAGGATTGCCTGCCGGAAGCCGTGCTGGGTCGGTTGCCGCATCTCTATCCGTTCATCGTCAACGACCCCGGAGAAGGTATCCAGGCCAAGCGCCGTGCCGGCGCCGTGATCGTCGATCACCTGACGCCGCCCATGACGCGTGCCGAGTTGCACGATGATCTGGCGCGGCTGGAGACGCTGGTCGATGAATTCGCGCTTGCCGCCGATCTCGATCCCAAGCGTGCCAATTCAATTGCGGAGGACATCCTGTCGCTGGCACGGGCCCAACGGTTGGATGCCGACGTAAATGTCACCCGGGACACCCCGACGGCGGAGGCGCTGCGTGCGCTCGATGCGCATTTGTGCGACCTCAAGGAGATGCAGATCCGCGACGGCCTGCATGTGTTCGGTCGCGCGCCTTCCGGGCCGCAACGTGACGACCTCCTGGTATCGATTGCCCGGCTGCCGCGCTCGGATCTGAAAATGCAGGATGCCTCGCTGCATCGCGCACTGGCGAGCGATCTCGGCCTCGGCGATTTCGATCCGCTGACACGCAATCTGGCCGATGAATATGCCGGCGCGCGCCCGAATGAACTCGCCGGGCTTGGGAATGGTCCATGGCGCACGGTTGGCGACACGGTGGAGCGCATCGAAGCGCTGGCGCTGGCCCTGGTCGCCGGCAAGCGCGACATCGATCCCGCATGGACGGCTACGCGTGCGGTGTTGGACTGGATCGACATTGCCTTGCGCCCGGCCATTGACCGCTCCGGGGATGCCGAGATGGAGGCACTCCTTGCTGGGCTCGATGGCCGTTTCATTCGCCCCGGTCCTGCCGGCGCTCCGACGCGTGGGCGGCCCGATGTGCTGCCGACCGGTCGAAATTTCTTTGCTGTCGATGTTCGTGCGGTGCCGACGCCGTCGGCATGGCGCATCGGCCGGCTTTCCGCCGAGCGGCTGGTTGAATCCTATTGGCAGGAAGCCGGCGAGTGGCCGCGTTCGATCGCATTATCGGCCTGGGGTACCTCGAATATGCGCACCGGCGGCGATGACGTCGCCCAGGCGCTGGCGCTGATTGGCGCGCGCCCGCTGTGGGAGGAGATCTCCGGCCGGGTGACCGGTTTTGCGATCACGCCGCTGTCCGAGCTGAAGCGTCCGCGCGTCGATGTCACCTTTCGTGTATCGGGCCTGTTCCGGGACGCGTTTCCGACGCAGATGGACCTCATAGGGTCGGCCATCCGGGCGATTTCTCGGTTGGACGAGCCGGCCGAGGCAAATCCAATTGCCGCGAATGTTCGCGCAAAGAAGCTCGCGCTCGAAGCCGCCGGCCTCGACGGTGCCGCCGCTGAGCGGCAAGCGAGCTACCGCGTCTTCGGCTCAAAGCCCGGCGCATACGGCGCAGGATTGCAGGCGCTGATGGACGAGGGCGGTTGGGACGCGCGATCCGACATCGCCAACGTCTATCTCTCCTGGGGCGGCTACGCCTACGGCGGTGGGACCGAGGGAGAAGCTGCGCGCGACGATTTCGCGGACCAGCTCAAGGACACCGACCTCATCGCGCAAGCGCAAGACAACCGCGAACACGATATTCTCGACTCCGACGACTATTACCAGTTCATGGGAGGCCTCGCGGCCACCGTGCAGACCCTGCGCGGCACCGCGCCGCGCATCGCCCATATCGATACGTCTCGGCCCGAGGCGCCGCTGGCGCGGCCGTTGTCCCATGAAATCTCCCGCGTGGTGCGTGGCCGCGCCGCAAACCCGAAGTGGATTCGCGGTGTGATGCGCCACGGCTACAAGGGCGCTTTCGAAATCGCCGCTACCGTGGACTACCTGTTTGGCTTCGCCGCCTCGACCAATGCCGTCGCCAATCATCATTTTGATCAATTGTTCGCGGCCTACCTCGAGGACGAGGGCGTCCGCGAATTCATGCGCGTATCCAATCCCGCAGCCTTGCATGAAACGGCCGCGTGCTTTGCCGAGGCGATCCGCCGCGGGTTGTGGACGCCACGTTCCAATCGCGCCGGCGATCTGATCGCCGAACTTCTGCCGAACCAGCAACGGGAAATCGCATGAACGACCCTTTAAATGTGCAGAACGATCATGACGCTGAAAACGCGCGCCACAAGGAGAAGGCGCAAAAGCACAAGGCAGCGCGCGACAAGATCATGGCGACCAAAACCGGCGAAAAGGGCTTGCTGATCGTCCATACCGGCGCAGGAAAGGGAAAAACCTCGGCGGCGCTGGGCATGGTCTTTCGCCATATCGGCTACGGCTTTCCCGTGGGTATCGTACAGTTCACCAAATCGCCGGGGTGGAACACCGGCGAAGCGCAGCTTCTGAGGACGTTCCCGGATCTGGTGACGCTCCACATCATGGGAGAGGGCTTCACCTGGCTCACACAGGATCGCGAGCGGGACATCGCGGCCGCCACTGCCGGCTGGGAGCGTGCCAAGGAGATGATCCGTGACGACCGCCATCGCCTGGTGCTGCTGGACGAGCTCAACATTGTGCTGCGCTATGACTATCTCGATCTCGAATCGGTCCTGAAATTCCTCCGCGACGAGAAGCCGGCGGACAAGCACGTCGTCATCACCGGCCGCAACGCCAAGCCGGCGCTGATCGAGATGGCCGACCTCGTCACCGAAATGACGCTGGTCAAGCATCCATTTCGCGCCGGGATCAAAGGCCAGAAAGGCATCGAGTTCTGATGAACACGCGTACGCCAGCGTTGATGATCCAGGCAACCGGCTCCAATGCCGGAAAGTCGACGATCGTGGCGGGTCTGGCGCGGGCGCTGGTACGGCGTGGCTTGAAGGTGGCGCCGTTCAAGCCGCAGAACATGTCAAACAATGCCGCTGTTACGGTGGATGGTGGCGAGATCGGGCGGGCCCAGGCGGTGCAGGCCCGCGCCGCGCGGATGCCGCCGAGCGTGCATATGAACCCTGTGCTTCTGAAACCGGAGACCGATACCGGTGCCCAGATCATCGTTCAGGGCAAACGCTGGGGTACCCTTCGCGCGAAGAGCTTTCTCGATAAAAGGACGGCGCTGTTGCCGGCGGTGCTGGAGAGCTTTTCGTTGCTCGCCGATCACGCCGACCTTGTTCTGGTGGAAGGCGCCGGCAGCCCTGCGGAGATCAACCTTCGCCCCGGCGACATCGCCAATATGGGGTTTGCGTCAGCAGCCAACGTTCCGGTGGCACTCGTCGGCGATATCGATCGTGGTGGCGTGATCGCGAGCCTCGCCGGCACGCATCTTGTGCTCGAGCCTGACGAGCGGGCGCGCGTCCGCGGTTTCATCATCAACAAGTTTCGCGGCGATGTAAGTCTGTTCGATCAGGGTCGCGTCGCGGTGACGCGCCTGACCGGCTGGCCGTCCCTTGGTGTCGTGCCATGGTTGCCGCAGGCGGCCTGGCTGCCCGCCGAGGACGCGGTCGACCTCGACCGTATCAACGCATCGTCGTCCACGCGCGTTATCGCGGTGCCGGTACTCGCCAGAATTGCGAATTTTGACGACCTTGATCCCCTGGGCATGGAGCCCGACGTGAAGCTGATCTTCGTCCGGCCGGGCGAAGCGATTCCTGGAAATGCCGACGTGATCATCCTGCCCGGCAGCAAGTCAACGATCGGCGACCTCGCGTTTCTGCGCGCGCAGGGGTGGGACATCGACATCAAGGCTCATGTCCGTCGCGGCGCTCGCGTGCTTGGTCTGTGCGGCGGCTATCAGATGCTCGGCAAGACCATCGCCGACCCCCAAGGCGTCGACGGCGCGCCCGGCATTGTCGAGGGCCTTGGTTTGCTCGATATCGCAACCGTGATGAGTGCCGACAAATCGACCACGCTGGTCCGGGGTACCCATTGCACCACAGGTGCTGATGTCGAGGGGTACGAAATCCATCTCGGCCGCAGCGAAGGACGTGACTGCGAGCGGCCGCTGATCATGATCGACGGCCGGCCGGATGGCGCGATATCCGCTGATAGGCGCGTGGAGGGTACCTATGTCCACGGCCTGTTCACGGGGGACACTTTTCGCAAGAAGTGGCTGGCTGATCTGGGGATCGCGTCAAGTCTCGCCTATGAGGCGCAGATCGAAGCGGCTCTTGACGCGCTGGCCGATCATCTGGAAATGCATTTGGACATCGATCAGATCTTGAAGATTGCCCATAGCCGTCAGAGCAGCAGCGCGAGCGTGGCATAGATCGCCGCCTGCAGCAGGCAGGCTGCGACGAACAAATCCAGCGCGCGCCTGATATCATCGGGCGTGGCCGCCTCGCGCGCACCGGCGTTGAGAAAGGGGTCGTTGACGAGACCTTCGGCGTAGCGGCGCGGCCCGGCGAGCGCGATCCCGAGCGCGCCAGCCATCGCGCTTTCTGGCCACCCGGCATTCGGCGACCGGTGATAGGCCGCATCGCGGATCATCACCTGGAATGACGTTGCGGCCGATCCGTTCGCTACCGGGGCAACGATGGCGATCAACGGTCCGGACAACCTGGCCGGAACGAGATTGACGAGATCGTCGAGCCGCGCCGCGGCCCAGCCGAACCACCGATAGCGCTCCGAGCGGTGACCGATCATCGAATCCGCAGTGTTGATGGCCTTGTAGGCGAGGAGCCCGGGCAGCCCCAACAGCGCCAGCCAGAATACCGGTGCGACGATGCCGTCCGAAAAATTCTCCGCGGCCGATTCAATCGCCGCGCGGCTTACTGCGGCTTCATCGAGTTGATTGGGATCTCGTCCCACGATCATCGAAACCGCGATGCGGGCGCCGGCGAGCCCGTCGGATGTGAAAGCCAAGCGTACCCGGCTGACGTGTTGGTAGAGGCTGCGCTGCGCGATGAAGATCGATGCGACGAGCGCAAGTATCACGTTTCCGCCCGTGACGTAACGCGTCATCTCGGTGAGAAAAAAGCCGGCAATCCCGGCAATCGCGACCAGCACTGCGATGGTGGCAATGCCGGAAATCTTGCGCAGCGACGGCGGCCAGGCGTCGCGATTGAACAGACGGTCCAGCATGGCGATCAGGGCCCCGAACCACGTTACCGGATGCGGCAACCGCCGCCAAAGCCAATCGGGATCGCCGATCAAGGCATCGAACGCCAGGGCTGCGATGACCACGAAGAGCGTGTCACCCCAGATCAGCATCAGCGGGTCACGCGCTCAAGCTCGGAGGCGAGGCGTTCCAGCGCATCAATCAATGTAAGCCCGCCGCAAACGGTCAGCTTTTCCGGGATCACGATCCGTTTCGTCGCGGGATAGAACCGATCGAGCGCGGGATGGAGCAGAAACGCCCCACCTTCGTCCTGGACAAAATCGCTGTTGCTGGAAACCAGGAGAAAGTCCGGCTTCAAGCTGACGATGGCCTCCAGCGAGGCGAGGCCTCCCGTTCTGTTGCCCAGCTCGCCCGCGGCGTTATTCAAGCCGACGGTCCTGAGCAGTGAGCTTGTCAAGCTATCGCTGCCGGCGACCCAGCCGCGTCTCGACACCGCCAGCACCCGGTAGGATTTGCGCGATGCGACCTCCCGGACATGAGCGACCGCCGCATCGAGCTTGCTGATCTCGCGCGCCGCCCGATCCGGATGTTGCACCAGCTCTCCCATTTGGCGGATATGCTTCTTCACATCGTCAAGGGAGCGGGCAACGTCGAATTCGACGACGCGAAAGCCCTTCTCCTTCAGCAGTTCGCGTGTGGCGCGCTTGGTGAAGCGGCCGGACACCACGACATCTGGATCTAAAACCAGCACATCCTCGGCTCCGCCCGACAATGGAGTAAATTGCGCGGCCTTGGCGGCATCCCAGGAGCGAACGGGATCGCGCGCATAGGGGCTGAGACCGAGAATTTGCGCAGGATCGGCAAGCGCCACCAGCAATTGATCGGTACAGAGGTTAATCGACGCGATGCGCGGAAGTTCGGCGGCAGCAGCTTTATTTTGCGAGCCGATTGCCATAAACATCGTCACCGCGAGGAGCACGTTGCAAATCGTTGCGCGCGTCGATTGAGGCATTGGCATTTGTTGTCGATAGTACATGGAGGCGATCTCACGGAGGCGATAGCGCGCCATGGCGGCACGCCGCAGCAATGGCTCGATCTGTCGACGGGGATCAACCCGTGGCCATGGCCGATACCATCTGACCTGCCCCCCGCTGTTTGGCAACGCTTGCCCTCGCGGGTCGACCAGGACCAACTCATCGCGGTCGCCCGCACAGCCTATCGGGTGCCCGGCGGGGTCGAGATCACAAGCGCCCCGGGAACGCAGGCGCTGATCCAATGGATGCCAAGGCTGGCTGCCCCTGGACCGGTCGCGATCATGGGACCGACCTATGGCGAGCATGCG
Source organism: Bradyrhizobium sp. CCBAU 051011 (assembly GCF_009930815.1). NCBI lineage: Bacteria > Pseudomonadati > Pseudomonadota > Alphaproteobacteria > Hyphomicrobiales > Nitrobacteraceae > Bradyrhizobium > Bradyrhizobium sp. CCBAU 051011. Next base: position 5,265,234 of record NZ_CP022222.1, read on the forward strand.
TTGACGTGGCAGCTGGCAGGACACGAGGTCGTCGCATGGCATGATCCCGGCAAGCTGCCTGAAGGCGTGCGCCACGCCGTCATCGTGAATCCGAACAATCCCGATGGACGTGTCGTCAGCCCCGACGCGATTGTCCGGCTCGCTGCCCAATTGGGCGATCGTGGAGGCTGGCTCGTTCTGGACGAGGCGTTTGCCGACGTCGAACCCACCGTCAGTGCCGTCGCAATGTGCGAAGGACTGCCGATTGTGATCCTGCGCTCGTTCGGCAAGTTCTACGGGCTTGCCGGATTGCGGCTCGGCTTCGCCGTTGGCTCGCCCAACATCGTGCAGCGCATCGTCGCCGCACTGGGGCCGTGGTGTTGCTCCGGTCCGGCCTTGCATATCGGGGCCCTTGTGCTGGCGGATCGACAATGGGCCGACGGCGCGCGCGACAGGTTGAAGCGCCAGGCGAACAAGCTCGATGATGTCCTGGCGAGGGCCGGTTTCGAAGTCGTGGGCGGTACGTCGCTGTTCCGTCTGGCGCGTCATCGGGATGCTCTGAAATGGCATGCTACGTTGGCTCGGCAACATATCTGGTGCCGCTGCTTTGAGCGGCATGAGGATCTGCTTCGATTTGGCCTGCCGCCCGATGAAGCTGGTCTCCATCGCCTGTCCGCTGCCTTCGCCAGGGGCGAGTAGCCAATTCATCGCTCAACACCGGTCCATGGCACGATCACGTGTTCGCGCCGATAGCCGGCACGATATGCCGTCACCTTGAACACATCGGCCATGACGGCTTCGGATAACGCCTGCTGCGGTGTGCCCTGCGCGACGAGGCGGCCGTTCGACAGTACAAGAATGGTGTCGGCGAACCGGGCGGCAAGCGCGAGATCGTGGGTGACCACGATCACCAGAACGCCGCGGTCGGCCGTGCTACGAAGATTCTTCATCGCGTCGATCTGATAACGAGGATCGAGGGAAGCCGTTGGCTCATCCGCCAGCAGGACCGGCGCCTCGCCCGCCAGCACCCTGGCGAGCGCGACACGGCTACGTTCGCCTCCCGAGAGCTCGGTAACGCGACGCGCTGCGAGCGCCATGATTTCGGTCGCCTGCATCGCGCGAGTTATGGCAATTTCGTCATCCGATGAAAGGCGTGCCGGATCGGTCGCACCACGTGGGTAACGTCCGAGCGCGACGATGTCTCTTACCTGCAGCGGCCAATGCACTACATGTCCCTGCGGAAGATAACCAAAACGCTTGGCGCGTTCGCGCAACGGCAGCGACGACAACAGGTCGCCGCCGACCTCGACGGTACCCGTCGACCGCACCAATCCAGCGAGCGCCCGCAGCAGCGTGGTCTTGCCGGCGCCGTTCGGACCAACCAGTGCCACGAGGTGCCGGCTTGAAAATGACAGCGAGACGTCCTCCAGCACGGCACGGCCGGACAGGGTCACGCCAAGGTTGTCAACCCTGAGAAGTGCGCCGTTCATGCAACCCCTCCAGCTAATGCCCGGCGCTCACGCACGATCAGATAGAGAAAGAATGGTACGCCGATGACAGAGGTGAGGACGCCGACCTTGATATCGGTGTTCGAGGGAATGATCCGCACGGCAATGTCGGCCGCGGTCAGGAGCGCCGCGCCGGTCAGTGCGCTCGGCAGCAGCAATCGCGCCGGGTCGTAGCCGACCACCGGCCGCATCAAGTGCGGCGCGACAAGGCCGATGAAGCCGATAGTACCGGAAACGGCGACCGCTCCGCCGATTCCCAGCGCGACGCCGGTGATGACCAGGAGCCGCACCCGTGTCACATCGATGCCAAGGCTCTGCGCGGTCTCCTCTCCAAGGCTGAGTGCGCGAAAGGCGCTGCGTTGACTCCACAGCAAGATGGCGCCAGCCACAATAAACGGCATGGCCAGCATAACGTGGCGAAAACTGCGATCCTCCAGGGAGCCAAGCAGCCAGAACGCAATTTCCAGGCTGGCGAACGGGTTAGGTGACAGGTTCATTGTCAAAGCGGTTGCCGCTCCCGCGAGGCTGGAGATCGCTAGCCCCGCCAAAATCAGCAGCAGCAATCCGGCGTTACGGCCGGCGATGCTGAGCAGGACGAACACCGACACAAACGCCATGGCAATGCCGGCCACCGGCAGCGCATAGGAACGGACGTCCGCCCATCCCAGCGCGATCATCAGAACCGCACCGAAAGCTGCCGATTGTGGTGCGCCGAATAGCGATGGCGAAGCCAATGGATTGCGCAACAGGCCTTGCAGGGCTGTGCCGGACAATCCAAGCACAGCGCCGATCGCCGATGCGAGGATGGCACGTGGCAGGCGAATTTCCCGAATGATCGTCTGGTGCGCGTCGCTGCCTCCGCCGAACAAGGCATTGACGACCGTGGCCGGCGAAAGCCTGACAGGTCCCGTTCCAAGCGAAACCAGCGCCAGCAGCACGACCAGTACGACAAGACCGACCGTGGTGGCGTATGCCGGCTTCGTTGCAGATTGACTCACCATGTCGCGTTAACCCCGGCATAGACTGCAGGACCCGTGGTGCCGAAGTTGAACACCTCCTGATAATGCTCGTTCAGGATATTTTCGCCCCGCGCGAAAACCTTCCAGACGGAATCGATCTTGTATTCGGTATAGAGATCGACCCGGGTATAGGGATCGAGCAGATTGGTTTCGTTGGCGCCGCTGTAGCGTTTGGAGACAGTGAGCACGCGCGGCTCAATGAGCCATTTGTCAGTGGGCGTAATGGCCAGTGCGAGCCGGGCCACATCGGAAGGACGGCGTTGCAAGGTAAGATTGGTCCTGAGATCGACAGCATGCAAATGGGTGTAGGCGGCCTTCAGCTTCAGATACCCTGGCAGGAGAACTAGATCCGACCCGAATTCGATGCCGGAGGTCTCCGCGCGGGTGACGTTGACATAGTGCCCGAGGGGATTGGCGGCATCGATCGAAAATTCGATCAGATTGGAAAATTTGTTGGCGAACGCCGTGACCGACAGTGTCAGTCTCCCGTTGAAAAGGGTTTGGTCTATTCCGGCGTCATATCCGAAGCTCTGCTCGGGACTGAGCGAACTATTGCCGTAAGTTGGCGCGTAGAGCTGATAGAGGGTGGGGGCCTTGGCGCCGGTGCCGGCGCTGGTACGCAGCTTGGTGCCGGTTTCGACAATCGTGTAGGCCGCGGTCGCGCGCCAGGTCTCGAACCGGGCAACGTCGACGACATCGTCGATCCGTCCACCAAGGCTGATGTTCAGCCGCTCGCCGATCGGCAATTGCCACAGCGCAAACACCGAATTGATATCTTGCGTTCCCTTGAGCTGGGGCGTCTGCGGCCCCGGAATCGGGAGCAGCTTGGTAGCATAGGTGTTTGCGGTTTCGTGTTGTGTTCTGGAGCCAAAAATAAGCGATCCTAGCGGCCCCATTTTCAGGTTGCCCTGGTATTCGGCGCCGACACTGTTGCCGACGTAATCGGAAATGGTCGATGTCGTGTTCTGCGGCAGTTTGTTGATCTTGTAGCTTACCTCGTTGAAGGAGCGGTCGATGTGGGTCTCGAACACGTTGAAGCTATGGTTCAGGACTCCGTCGAGCGTATCGAAAGAGGCGCGTCCCCAAACCTGCTGGAGCAGACGCGTGGCGCTTGAAGGCGTGTCGGGAAATGCGCCGGTCGCCGCATCATATGCCGATCGCGTGAACGAGGAGAGAACTCCGGATTCCAGCCGCACACCTTCTCCGGCGTCGTAGCCGATGCGCGCCGAGCCGCCGACGCGATCAAATCCGTCGCGCTCGAGCGGGCCATACTTGGCCTCAAGTGCCGGAATGCGATAACCAAAACGCGAGAAGCCGTTGCTGTGTTGTCCGCCTGCGGCAACAGCGTATGACCACGGACCAGCGGAGCCTGTCACCGATCCGCTGGTGGCGGCAGTGCCATAGCTTCCGCCCTCGGCGCGGACGTTGAATTGGGCGGGGCCGCCGCCCTTCCTGGTGATGATGTTGACGACACCGCCGATCGCGTCCGAGCCGTAGAGCGCACTTTGCGGCCCCTTCAACACCTCGATTCGCTCGATCGAGCTCGGCATGAGCATCGCGAAATCGAAGTCGCCGCTGGCGGCGGTTGGATCGTTGACACGAATGCCATCGATCATCACCAGGGTCTGACCGGTGTTGGCGCCGCGCAACCGGATGCTCGTCGTCGCGCCGGGGCCGCCGCTTTCGGTGATGTCGAGGCCCGGAACGGTTCGCAAAGCATCGACCAGGGACCCCGGATTGGTAGTTGCAATCGTCTCCTTGTTGACGACGCTAACGGCGCTTCCTGTACGGCTGAGCGGCTCCGGCGTTCGGTCCGGTGTGATCACCAATTCGGACGGTTGCGGTGGCGAGGAATCGGGCCTTGCCGGCACAGCCTGCCTCGTGCGCGCTGCGTTGTCCGTTCGGCGAACGGGCTTGGCGGGCTTGGCCGACGGCTTGGGTTCGACCACGACCTCTGGAAGTTTCTGCGGACCCGACTGGGCGATCGCCTCTTCAGGAAGGCCAAACAGGCCAAATAACGCGGCGAAGCCCGCGGCAAACCTACAGAATCCCATGACCACCTTTCCTTCGACCCACCGTCGAACGAGTTGAGCTTGGTCATCGGCCGGTCTCCTGGCTCGCGGTCGTCTCCCGGTCCGCCTTCCCAAACCAATGCAGGTTCAGTGGCTATGTTGGACTGAGAATGGCCGCTTACAGTTGCGGGGGCAGCTGCGGCATTGGGGGTGTTTCCCCGCACCGCATTCCCGTTTCACCTTCTACGAAGGCACCGATGACGGATGGAACGAAGCACAGAGCGACATCCGACGCAACCATTGGCGTCGACCCGCTTACGACGAGGCTCCGGACGATCGTGCGGAGAACCTATGAAAAAAAACACCGGTGAGGCAACCAAGCAACGCCCAGAACAGCAGGCTCGTAATGGTCACGGAGACCACGAACTGATGCGAGAGCGCATCGGGAACGTCGCTATGCGCGCCGGCATGCTGTGGCGCGCCAACCAGGTGTGGAGAGACGACCAGGCAAAATCCCAGCACGGTGGCCCAGACGGCGCGATGCAGAAAAATGAGACCCATGCCGAGGGCAGTTGCCAGTGCGGTCATGGTCCACCAAAGCTGACGTGCCCCCAGGGCGGCGACCGGTGCGCCCGGGAGCTCGGGCGGCAATCCAAGCCCCGGCGCGGCGGTGAAGACCACAAAGCCGCTTAGGCCCCACAACAGTGCTTCGTGCCGGTCTACGCCGCCGCGCATGGCATAGAAGCCGGCCAGCAAGAGCGAAAATCCAATTGCCGTGAGAATATTGGCGGCAGCCGTCAGGCCGTTGCGCTGCAATCCTTCGGCTGGTTTCCAAGCGGTGGCCTCATGTTCGTGAGAGGCGTGATTATGGGGCGCATGCCCCTTGGTGGATTCGCCCGTCGGCTTGACACCGGCTTCCGGCGCCTGGTGTTCGTAGGTTTCGGCTTTGAGGATCAGCGGGACGGTGCTGAAGTATTGCAGGACAGTGACCGCGGCACCGCCGATCAGTCCGCTCAAGACCGCGGAAAAGACAATCGAACGAAAAATCGACATCGCAAATCAGTGGCAGGGAAACGCATTCGAATGACGGACGTCGTGCGCGGCGTTGTGGACGGCATCGATATGGGAGAAACCGACGAACCCCACGATGAAGAGACCGAGAGCCATGGCGAGAGCTGCCTGGTAGACCACGCTCAGGTCATGACTGGCGATCGGCAAACTGGCAGCGGTACGAGTCTGTTGCATGACGGTTCTCCAAGGAAGCAGGCATTTCTAGCGGAAACGAATGTCTTTCGCGACCCCTAATTGCCCATTTGTTCGATTACGTCCCGGCTGGTGAGGTGAAAATTGACCCCGCGCGCAATTTCTCTTCGAGCAATTTTGGCCGCCGCCGCGGCACGGAAGGCGCGCTCCTGGTTGCGAAAAAAGGCCAGGCAATCATCAGGCTCCGGAAAAAACTGCAGTAGCGTTCGAAAGGCAAGCCGATGCACCATGCAGAAGCCGCGATGGTTGTCCGGCTCGAACGCCAAAGCGTCGATATCATCCCGCCAGCAAACTGGATTGTCGCTTTGATGCAACGGTAACTCCGGAGTTCAGCCCAGCGGAGCGGATTCGCTTTAGCCGCGCAGGTAGCGCCAGCCGATAACGACGCCGCTCACCGAGACGATAGCGCCCAGAATCGACAGCAGCCACACCACAATGTCCCAAGCCGGGCGGTACATCAGGAACAGTTGAAAGTCGAAACTGTGCAGCGCGTTGAACAACCAGCGATATGTGCGTCGGCTGCTGTCCACGCGGCCGATGATATCGCCGGTGACCGGGCTGATGTGAAACCACGTCTTTGCGTCATCATCAAACACCGCACGCAACACCGGCAGTTCGCGGTCATGATGATGTGCATACCAGTAAGTGTCGTATTCCTTGAGGGTCAATCGCTCCGTGATGTGAGCGTGCGGCGGCAGTTTTGCTGCGGCAGTCCAGAGGCGATCCTGCGAAAGCTTTGCAAATTCGCCCGATGTCACATCCAGTGGCGTCTGCGTGCCATCACGTGATGCAACGATGATCATCGGGCTGCCATCGAGCCAGACGAAACGCGCTTCAGTCGCGCCGAATTGCAGCGTTGGCAGCTTCGCCGCAATGGTCGGTATGTCATGGCCGGCATAGCGTTGCAGAACTTCGCGCGTTGTGTTGCGCCCGGAAAAATACTCGCCGGGATTGAGCGAAAGCCAGCCGGAGAACATCCAGGTCAGCACGAAGATGCCGGCAATCAGGCCGGTGATGTGGTGCCATGCCATCCAGCCGCGATACGGTGTGATCCTGTCGCTGGCATAGCGCTGCCTCAGCCGCACGCGCAGGATGCCGATCAAGATGCCGGTTACGCCGACGATCATGCAGATGCCAGAGATCCACAGCACCACCAGCCGCCACAGCGGGCCGTCCTTGCGCAGCACGGTCGGATAGATCCAGTGCGGGATCGAGCCGAGCCAGTTCCAGACGCGCTCGGTGCGGCTGGTGTCGAGCGCGATCTGGCCGGAGCGCGAGGAGACATAGAGCTTGGTACTGGCATCGTCGCCGAGCGCAATCAGATAAAGCGGTCGCAGCGGATCGTAACGGGCAGTCACGCTCCATTGGTCGCGATCAACGATCTCTTCGAGCTGCGGTGTTTTGCTCGCGGGGTGGTATTGCGCGATCGCCAACGCCTGTCCTTCGGAGAGGTTGGTGATGGCGCGGCCATTGGCGGCAGAGATCACCTGCCGCGTGCCGTCCCAGGCAGTCATGCGATATACGGGCTCGTCGGCCAGCATCGAAAGCCGGAGATCGCGCGGATAGCGGGTGGCGCCAGCCTGCTTCATTGCGTCGTCCGGTGACAACGCCACCTTCTCCCATCGGATATCAGGAAGCGCTGCCAGCCTTTCCTTGTCGGAAAGGCCGGGAAACGCGACATACATCATCACCACGCCGGAAATGAACCACATGGCGAAGAACAGGCAGGTGATGATGCCGATCCAGCGGTGGCCGATATACAGCCACCGCCGGAGCGTGCGTTTCAGGGCGCGTGACACGCTCAGAACTTCACGTTGACGGCGAGCTGGGCCGTGCGAGGCATTCCGAGCAGCCATTGAGTGGTGCCGCCCGACGTCGTGTAAATCTCATCGAAGAGATTGTAGACGCGAAACGACACGGTGGTATTGAGATCGGGCTTCCACTGCACACCGGCATTGACGATGTTGTAGGCCGGACGTGTGAGCGTGTTGGCATTGTCCGCAAAGGTCTTGCCGACGATCTGCACGCCCGCATTGGCCGACCAGTTCGGTGCAAAGGCCCATGTCGCCCAGATATTGGAGACGTTCTGCGGCACATTGACAGGCACGTTGCCGGCATAGTTCACGCTTCCGCCGCCGACCGCCTGCACGAAGTCGTCATACTTCGCGCGCAGGAAGGCTGTGTTGGCATCGATTCGCCAGCCATAGTCGAGCAAGAGGCCGACCGATGCTTCGACGCCACGCGATGATTGCTGGCCGACCTGAACGGTCAGCGACGGAATGTTGGGATCGCGTGCGAGCAGGCTGTTCTTCACGATCTCATAGCCGGCCAGAGTCCATTCGCCGCGGCCGCCCCGGAAAGATTGCTTGACGCCGACCTCGATCTGCTTGCCGGTTGCCAGGTCGAAATTCTTGTTTGCGGCGGACAGCGAGATGAGCCCGCCGACCGGATCGACCGCGGTGGAGTACTGGCCATAGAAAGCGAGATCCTTGACGGGCGTATAGACCGCACCCGCGCGCCAGGTCGTCGAGGAGAACGACTTTTCGAAGCTGTTGGCGGGCGAGACATAGTCGGTGCGTGTGATTGTCGGCTCATCCTGACGGATGCCGGCAATCAAGGATAGCTGCTCGGTCACCGACAGTCTGTTCTCGGCAAACAGCGCGTTTTGGTTGGTCACGCTGCCAAAGCCGGGAACCGTGGCGTTCGGGCTGTTGAATACGCCTGGAACGAAGTTGAATGGGTTGACGGATGACAAGCCGCCATAGGGCGAATTGTTGGTATGAGTAAAATTGATGCTGTTGACGTCGTAGCCTGCGACGAACTCATTGACCATGCCAAGCACATGTCCGCGGAATTTCGCATCCATGCGATTGCCGAACTGCTGCTGATCGTGAAAAATCTCGATGTAACTGCTTCGATTGATCAGGCCGGTGGCGGGATTATAGGCGTAGCTTTCGACGTCCTTCCAGTGTCGCTTGGAGCTCAAATAATAGAGCGTGTTCTGAATCGAGATTCCATCAGCGACCTGCCATTCGGTCTTCACCTGGTTCCAGCTATCCTGGTAGCGGATGTGGCTGTCGCTGACGTTGTAGTTCTTGAATCGTAGCTGTTCATCGAGCTTGCCGTTGATCAACGGCGTGCCGAAGTACCGCGATGGATTGCGGTCGCCGTAGTCCGTGGACAGCGTCCAGGTGACGTCTTCGTTCTGCCTGATCTGGGCCACGGCATGAAGGGCGACATTCGAGGTGTTGTCCCGATCGACCCAGCCGTCCGACAGATTGCCGGCGGCGGTGATCCGATACGCGACGTCCTTGCTGACCGGCCCGCCGCTATCCACGGCAATTCGCCGCGTCATGTTGCTGTCCAGCGAGACCTCGGCCTGGTTGCGAGGGACCCACAACGGCAGTTTCGAAACCACGTTGATGGCGCCGCCGACCGCGCCCGCGCCATACATCACCGACGCAGGGCCGCGCAGCACCTCGATGCGCTCGGTCGACCAGGTGTCGAACGGAAACGTCGCCGTGCCGGCACCGATATAAAGCTGGGTGCCGTCATACAACGTCATCACGGACCCGAGGCCGGTGAAGCCGCGGGTATTGAACGAGACGCCGCCATTGCCGGGTGCCGGGCTCGCCGTGAAGCCGGTGGCGTTTTGCGTCACCGCGTCGAGGATATTCTGCTGGCCGCGCTCGGCGATGGTTTCAGCCGAGATCACCTCCACGCTGGCGGGGGTCTGCAGCCGCGTCAGGCCGAGCCGGCTGCCAGCCGTGCTGGTGCCGGTGAGGTTGAGCGTCGGTGCGGCGAAGGCCGGACCTGTCGGCGTGGCGACCGGCGTAGCGCCGTGGACTGCCACGTTGCGTTGCTGGCGGAGACGCGCGGCGCGGCTAGCAGCGCCGCGTCGGACGCTGCGGGCATTCGGCGGCGTTGCCGACGGATGCACCACCACGGGGTCGAGCGTCTGGTTCGGCCTTCCGGATTGTGCCCAGCCATCAGCGGGAAGAAGCAGGCAGGAGAATGCAATCGAACTGAGAAACGCCCGGCGGTGCCGCGGCGCCAAGATCGTATGGGAATTCATCAATATGGCTCGCGATAACGTGGCACGTCACCGCGAACGCAGTTTGGCCGCTGCCTCGAGAAGAGAACGGCTCAACACCCACCAGGACACCCCGCCCAATGTGCTCGCGTGTGACCACGACTGACGGCAGGTCTCCTGGCTTGCGGGTCGTTGCCTATCGCCGCCTTCCCAGGCCCGCAGGCCCAGTGGCATTTGGCGAAGGCTCACCGCTTACAGTTGCGGGGGCAGCCACGGCGTTGGGGAGATCCCCGCACCGTATTCCCTTTTGATCTCCCGAAGGAGAACCGTCATGTTCACCATAATTTTAATTTGAAAGAGCTGTCAATCGCGCGCCTCCCCACGACTGCAACATCAGCGTGGCGCTTACTCTAAAAGAGAGCGGCTCAACGCCATCCCAAAGCGGGTGCGACGTGAGTGAGAATTGCTTCGATTACATGGGCGTTGTACTCGACCCCGAGTTGATTGGGGACGGTCAGGAGGAGGGTATCGGCTTCGGCAATCGCCTCGTCCGCTCTTAGTTGCTCGATCAGCGCATCCGGCTCGGCAGCGTAGCTGCGCCCGAAAATTGCCCGTGTCCTTTCGTCGATGAATCCGACCTGGTCTTCACCTTCGCCTCCGCTTCCGAAATACGCGCGATCGCGGTCGTTCACGAGTGCGATGATGCTGCGGCTGACCGAGATCCGCGGCTCTCGTGCATGGCCAGCCTCTTTCCAGGCAGCACGGTAGGCCCGAATCTGAGCGGCCTGCTGGATGTGGAAGGCTTCTCCGGTCTCGTCGCTCTTGAGCGTCGAACTCTGCAAATTCATGCCGAGCTTTGCCGCCCAAATTGCCGTGGCATTCGAACCGGCACCCCACCAGATCCGCTCGCGAAGGCTTTCGGAATACGGCTCGAGACGCAGCAGCCCGGGCGGGTTGGGAAACATGGGCCGGGGATTTGGTTGCGCGAAACCCCGGCCGCGCAAGAGGTCCAGGAAGACCTCTGCGTGGCGCCGCCCCATGTCGGCATCACTTTCGCCATCGGCCGGCTGAAAGCCGAAATACCGCCACCCATCGATCACCTGCTCAGGCGATCCTCTGCTGATGCCGAGCTGCAGACGTTGGCCGGAGATGAGATCGGCCGCACCGGCATCTTCCGCCATGTAGAGCGGGTTCTCATAGCGCATGTCGATCACGGCCGTGCCAATCTCGATTCGGCTGGTCTTCGCGCCGACGGCAGCCAACAAGGGGAAGGGGGAGGCGAGCTGGCGGGCGAAGTGGTGGACGCGGAAATAAGCGCCGTCCGCGCCCAACTGCTCGGCCGCAACGGCCAGGTCGATCGACTGCAGGAGCGTGTCGGCGGCTGAGCGTGTCTGGGATTGTGGAGAAGCGGTCCAATGACCAAAGGAGAGAAATCCGATCTTTTTCATAGGGGCAGTCCATCTTCACGAATAGCTTCAACCGCCTTGCAGGAGGCGATCCTTGATCCCGAGGCGCTACCCGCCATCGATAGCGAATGTCTTGCGGTCGCTTTAGGAAAACATCTGCAAGGAAACATCTGAATGTATGTTGCCTCGCTGATCATGTAATCATCGATGCTCAAGTCTGGTCTGTCTGTCTCGCCAAATATCAATAGCAAGAGCTGCCCATGTTCCTGACTGAACACGATCTGACCAAGCTGATGGCATGGCGCCGGGAACTTCACAGTAAACCCGAATTGTCGGGGCAGGAAGAAAAGACCGCGGCGGCCGTGCAGGCGCTGCTCCATGCAGCAGGCGCCGACAAGGTCGTTACAGGGCTTGGCGGTCATGGCGTACTCGGAATCTATCAGGGGGACGCGCCCGGCCCGACAATCATGCTTCGAGCGGAGCTGGATGGATTGCCGATACAGGAGACCTCGGGGCTGGCGCATCGGTCATTGGTGCCGGGCAAAGCGCATCTCTGCGGGCATGACGGACACATGACTATCCTGGCGGCGGTCGCGCGGGGCCTGGATCGACAGCGGCCGAAGCAGGACGGGCCATGCTGCTGTTCCAGCCGGCTGAAGAGAATGGCTCCGGTGCCGCGGCGGTCCTTGCCGATGCGAAGTTCGATGAGGTGCAGCCCGACTTTGTTTTCTCGTTGCACAATTTGCCGGGCCTTCCGCTCGGGCAAGTTTCAATTGCCGAAGGTCTCGTCAATTGTGCGTCGCGCGGAATGCAGATCGTTCTGACCGGGCGAACCGCGCATGCCTCCAGCCCCGAGTTCGGCGTTTCGCCGCAACGGGCCATTGCAACGCTATTGAACGAAATCACCGCGCTGGGACGAGGCGGCGATCTGGATCAAGCGTTTTCGATGGTGACGGTTACCCATGCAAGGCTGGGCGAGCCGGCATTCGGCATCTCGCCCGGTCAGGCCGAACTCTGGGTGACGCTGAGGACGCTGACCGATTCGACGATGGAGCTGATGCGTCAGCAGGCGGAAGATCTGGTGCAGCGCGTGGCGGCGAGCGAGGGGCTGCAAGTCAGAATCACCTATCGCGACGTTTTCAGTCACTGCCTGAACAATGCGGAGGCAGTTGTGCATCTAAAAGCCGCGCTCGATGCAGAAAACGTGCGACATTCCGCGCAAGGCCTTCCGATGCGGGGGTCCGAGGATTTTGGACGATTCAACGCGCGATCCAGGGCCGCGATGTTCTTCCTTGGCGCAGGAGAGCAGCATCCCAGCCTGCACGAGCCGAACTATGATTTTCCCGATGAGCTCATTGAAATTGGTGCGAGAGTCTTCATGCGGACCCTGCGCAACCTGTTGGATTGAAACGTTTGAACATATGCAAGGCCGCAGTGATGATGGTCATCCGTCGCGTTTGACGATCACGCAGCAAATTAGAACTGATAAAAATTAGAAAGATTCAAAGCATGATGGCGTGTGGAATCGTACGAACGAAATTCCTTCGTTGAAACGTGTGTCCGAAAAATCTTCGCGCAGGAATTTAGAACAATTAGAAAGTGCGGTGTTGCTCTATCGCCACTGATGCAATCCGCTGTGCGCACGCAGCATCACATTAGATAGCTTCTACTCGCTGTTTCCACTTCGGAAGTTAGAACGAGCGCGGACCTGCTTGTGGGCTTTTGGGGTGGAAGTATGACGTATGAAGTCGCTGCCAGAAATGTTGTGCGCGCTGTTTCGCTGGGAGCGGTAAGTTATCTCGCGCTTTCACTGGATGTTTCGAGCGGCGTTCCGAAAGCGTTTGCACAAGGCAATCTGCCGCCGGTGACGGTGGATGCTCCCTCACAGCAGCCAAGAGCGCGACAGGCGAATCGCAGGCCGCAAACTTCCAACACCCGTACGACACGCCGTGTCGCGGCACCGGCGCCCCGCCAGGTGGAGCCAGTTCCATATGTGGTGCCGTCGACCGGTGCGGTCGGTGCTCCGCCCGCGCCGTATGCGGGAGGACAGGTTGCCACCGGATCCCAACTCGGATTCCTCGGCAATCGCGGCGTCATGAACACGCCGTTCAACCAGGTGAGCTACACCGCGCAGCTCATGCAGAACCAGCAGGCGCGCACCGTGGCCGACGTTCTGTTCAACGATCCCTCAGTCCGTTCCAAGACCCCCGCCGGCAACGGCATCGACGGCCTCTATATCAGAGGTTTCTACTACGACAGCGGTGACTACGCCATGAACGGCCTCTATGGCATGGCGCCGGCCTATTCGACTTCGGCCAACTATCTGGAACGGGTCGAGGTTCTGAAGGGGCCGGGTGTCATGCTCGGTGGTATGCCGCCTGCCGGCGCCATCGGAGGCAGCCTGAACCTGGTGACGAAGATGGCTCCCGACTTCGATATCACGCAGCTCACCGGCATGTATATTTCTAAGTCCCAGTTCGGTTCGTTTATCGATGTGGCGCGCCGCTACGGCGAGCACAAGGAATTCGGAATCCGTTTCAACAGTGGCGGACGAGGCGGACAGACCCCGATTGACCGTCAGACCGACGAACTCGGCAACGCCGTGCTGAACATGGACTATCGCGGCGAGCGTGCACGTGTTTCCGTGGACCTAGGTTATCAGGCCGAGAATCTCAGTCCGCCGCAGCGGTTCCTGACGTTCACGACCAGTCCGCCCTTTCCACCCGCACAGGCCATTCAGGTACCGCCCGTCCCGAAGCCCGGCACCAATTACATGCCGGACTGGGCGAGCTGGAAGCCGAGAGATTCGTTCGCGATGGCGCGCGCCGAAGTCGATATGACCGACTGGCTCACGATGTATGCCGCGGGCGGCTATCACAGAAGCGAGAACAACTACCAATACGTTTCGCCGCGCATCACTAACGCCGGCGGGGTGGTGGGAAATTGGTCGAATCCTGCTCTAAAGGGGGTCGACATCCTTGACAATTATGCGAGCGAGATCGGCTTTCGCGCATCTGGTCACACCGGACCCGTCCACCATCTCTTTACCGTCAACTACTCGACCTTCGATCGCGACTATTCTTCGTTCGGCAGGTCAGGCGGGATCGTCAATTCGAACCTGTACAATCCGGTTCCGATCCCTTTGCCGAACTTCACTACCATCGTCCAGAATCTGCGAACCCAGACCAACATGAACAGCGTTGGCATCGCCGATACGATGTCGATGTTCGGCGACAGGCTGCAGTTCGTCGTCGGAGCCAGGCGGCAGGCGGTGGGTGTCGATAGCCAGAACTTATTGACCACACCGCCCGGCACTTCACACATCGACATTCCAGTCTGGAGCCCAGGCTACGCGGTCATTGTGAAGCCCGTCGAGAACGTTTCGCTTTATGCGAACTACATCGAGGGTCTCAAAATACCGGAAGTCGTCTCCGGAAGTACGACGTATTCGAACGTCGGAGAGATACTTCCTCCCGCCCAGACCAAGCAAATGGAAGCCGGCGCCAAGGTCGATATGGGCCGCATCACGTTCACAGGCAGCTATTTCGATATTACTGCTCCGAATGCAACCGCAGTTCCAGTGCCGGGACAGGCTCTGCCTGCGAGGAGACTTATCGGCGAGCAGCGCAACCGCGGCATCGAACTGTACACCTTCGGTGAGCTGGCGCCCTGGTTCCGGGTGCTCGGCGGCGTGACGTTCATCAACGGCGAAGTGGTCTCGCAGTCGTATACGTATCCAGGGTTTGGAGTGGTCAACTACAATGGAAAAACGCCGGTGGGCGTGTCGACGATCAATGCCAATTTCGGCGTTGAATGGGATACCCCCTTCGTGAACGGTCTCACCCTGACGGGTAGGGTCATCTACACCGGTGATAGTTACGCCGACGATGCGAACTTGCTGGTGCTTCCGGCGTGGACGCGAGTCGATCTCGGCGCGCGCTATACCTTCCTGTCTCCCTGGAACGGCAAGCCGATCGTTATTCGCGCTGCTGTCGAGAATGTTTTCAACGAGGCGTACTACAACTCCTATCGGACGGTCAGCAGTGCCGTTTCGCTTGGCGCCCCGCGAACCTATCTCATGTCGACGACGTTCAACTTCTGAACTCTGCGCCGCTACACATCGCTGCAATACGCGCCGCCGCGGATCTCGTCCGCGGCGGTTTTTCTTTGATCTGTATTGTCCGCAAAATTCGCTCATCGATATTGATGACAATGTGATGAAAGATTCTACGAGTGCCGAGTGTACGATTTTCGAATCTCGAAAATTGTTCCGATCTCCCGCACTAGCAGGCTGCTGAAAAAGCTGATTGCAGGAGCGATTTTCTTGATCGGCGCGAGGATGCGGCGACTTCCGAGGTCTGAACGACGCCGTAGGCGGTGTCTCGGAGGCGATTTTGCTTCATTTTCGATGCTCCAGACAGACTCATGCCGTCGTTGCCAGAATTTTCGGGATGCGAACGAGGTTGTAGGCGGTCGCGGTCAATACGAAGAACCACTCGACCAATCCTCGGCCGCGATGGCGTGTCTTGCGCAGCCCGCCAACGGTCTTGATCCAGCCGAACGGCTCCTCGATCCGCTTGCGCTTGATCGTGCTGATGCGATAGCCGGGATGACGGGTGGTGCGCGCATCGATCGCCGAGCGGCGATTGGCATTGTTCTGGGAGACATGCGGGGTGCAGCCGCGCTCACGACAGCCTGCGACGAAGTCGGCAGTGTCGTAGTTCTTGTCACCGCCCACCGTGCTGCCAGGCTTGGCATTATCCTCGATCATGTCGAGCGCGGTGGTCCGCTCCGCGGTGCCGTTGGCCTCGGTCAGTCGCGCATCGACGATCAGCCCGTTGCGGTTCTCCGTCATCAGATGACCCATGTGACAGAGCTTGGCCTCCTTGCCGGCGCCTTTGCGGAACAGCCTGGCATCCGGGTCAGTGTTCGAAGAATGCGTGTCATTCTTGCGCTTCTCGCCATGGAAGTCGCGCTCGGCGTTGCGCCCGCCACTGCCCTTGGCCGCCGGCGGTCTGCCATCGCCATCCTTCGGCACAAAACTCTTCATGCTGGCCCAGGCCTCGATCAACGTGCCGTCGACGGAGAAGTGCTCGCTGGACAGCAGCTTGCTCACTTGCGGAAGGTTGAGAACGCTCGCGAAAAACTTCGCCGCGATATCACCGTCGAGCAGGCGGTCCCTGTTCTTGCAGAACACGGTCGCGTCCCACACCGTATCGTCCGCAGACAGGCCGACGAACCAGCGAAATAGCAGGTTGTAGTCGAGTTGCTCCATCAGCTGCCGTTCCGAGCGCACCGTGTAGAACGCCTGCAGCAGCAGCGCTCGCAACAGCCGCTCCGGCGGGATCGACGGCCGTCCTTCGCGCGCATACAGTCGATCGAACGATCGCGACAAATCCTTCAGCGCCGCGTCAACAAGCTCCCGGATCGCTCGCAGCGGATGGTCCGTAGGGATCCGTGTCTCCAGCCGCACGTAGCTGAAAAGGCGTTCCGCATGCTCATCTTCGCCGCGCATCCCGATCCTCAGTCGAAAGGAATCAACCACATGCACAGAATCACACTCCGATCGCCTCGCAAAACGACTTTTTCAGCAGCCTGCTAGAATTGCAAGAAACTGTGTATCGTTTTGCAAATCAGTGGCTTGTCATGCGCAATGGCGCGCAAGCGCGGAGGTTGCATCGTGTCACGCTATCGCCAACTTGGAGCTATTAAAAACTTCGACGCCGATATTGCTTTGACCATCATTTGCTTCTGACTTAGTCAAACGCCATTGCTTTCGTTTTCCGAAAAAGGGGCCGAACCAATGATGGTGTTCGACAGAGACGACGTCACCTTCACCGTCGTTATCAATCACGAAGAGCAATACTCCATCTGGCCGACGTTCAAGGAAATTCCGAGCGGCTGGAAAGCGGTGGGTATGACGGGCAGCAAGAAGGAATGTCTCGAGCACATCGAGCAGGTGTGGACCGACATGCGCCCGCTGACGCTGCGCAAATTCATGGATGAGACGGCTCCGCAGAAGTCGGCCTAGCACAAACAGGGCCCTGTTCCGATGCGGCTTCTTTGTCTGCCTTACTCCGGCGGCAGCGCCATGATCTATGCACGATGGCGCAGGCTTCTGCCGTCGTGGATCGATGTCTGCCCGGTGGAGTGGCCCGGGCGCGGCGCGCGCATGGACGAGCCGCCGATGACCGATCCGCGCGCGCTCGCCTCGCAGCTTGCTCGCGAACTTGGCACTCAGCTTGACGCGCCTTACGCGCTGTTCGGGCACAGTCTTGGTGCAGTGATTGCGTTCGAGCTCGCGCACAGCCTGCTCGATCGCGGCGCGCCGGCGCCGGCCATTCTCTTTGCCTCGGGCGCGGAGGCGCCGGCCGTTCGAGACGGCAGCAAATGGCGCCAGCCTCTGAGCGACGAGGCGTTGCTGCGGGAATTGCGCAACTTGCAGGGCACGCCGGAGGAAGTGTTGGCGAACGCGGATCTCATGCGATCGGCCCTGCCGGTGCTTCGCGCCGATTTCCTGATGTGCGGTGCCTATGTCTACCGGCCGCGACAACCGTTGCCGTGCCCTGTGCACGTCTTCGGCGGCATCGACGACGAAACCAGCCGCGAAGCGCTGCAGGCCTGGCGGCAGGAGACCTCGGCGTCATTCACGCTTCATAGGCTGCCGGGACATCACTTCTTCATTCACACGCAGCAGGCTGAACTGATCGACCTGATCGGCACGGCGCTGGCCCGGCAATCGGGGCGATCGATTGGTTTGTACCGGAGCGAGGATCATGAGCGCGTTCTCCGTCCAGCCACTCATTGAGGGCAGAAGTCTTCCGTTGCTGCTCAAGGCCGACACGGTCGGGCAGCCTCTCGGCGAGGCGCTGCCCATGCTGCGCGAGACCATCGACCGGCATCTGACCGATTGCGGCGGCATCGTGTTTCGCGACTTCTCGCTCGACGGTGCTGATGCGTTTCGGGCGTTCGCGGCCGCTTTCGGTCATCCGTTACTGACCTATGAGTTTGGATCGACGCCGCGCTCGAAGGTCACCTCCGGCGTCTACACGTCCACAGAATATCCGCCGCACCAGCATATCCCGCTGCATAACGAGCAGGCCTATACGCGCGATTGGCCGATGAAGATCTGGTTCTACTGCATGCAGCCGGCGCTGGAGGGCGGCGAAACGCCGATCGCCGACAGCCGCGCCATCTATCGCGATATGCCGCCGGCGATCCGGGAGCGCTTCGCCGACAAGGGCGTGATGTATGTGCGCAACTAC
Organism: Bradyrhizobium sp. CCBAU 051011; assembly: GCF_009930815.1. Lineage (NCBI taxonomy): Bacteria > Pseudomonadati > Pseudomonadota > Alphaproteobacteria > Hyphomicrobiales > Nitrobacteraceae > Bradyrhizobium > Bradyrhizobium sp. CCBAU 051011. The sequence goes on from NZ_CP022222.1 coordinate 5,283,719, forward strand.
GGCAACGGCCTCGACGTCGATTGGCAGCAGGTATTCGGCACCGACTCCAGGTTGGAAGTCGAGGCTTACTGTGCCGGGCATGACATCGAATGCGAGTGGAAGGAAGATGGCGAGCTTCGCACGCGCCAGATCTGTCAGGGAACGGCGCGTCATCCGGTTACGGCGGAGTGGGTCTGGTTCAATCAGGCACATCTGTTCCATGTTTCGAACCTCGAGCCGGAGGTGCGCGAGAGTCTGCTCGACGTGGTCGGCGACGAGGTCGATCTGCCGCGCAATGTCTTCTACGGCGACGGATCTCCGATCGACGATGAAACGCTGTCCACCGTCCGCGGCGTCCTCGAGAAACACAAGCTCAGTTTTCCCTGGCAGGCCGGTGACGTTGTGATGCTCGACAATATGCTTACCGCGCATGCCCGCGCGCCGTTCAAGGGACCGCGCAAGGTGATCGTCGCGATGGCTGAAGCCCATCGGCAGAGCTGATCGCCTGCATTCATCGCCCCGATGATCAGGGATTATCAGTTCGCGTTCGGACAGGATTTGGGAAGATGCACAAAGACAGCCTTGTCGAACGATTGCGCGAACACGCCGCGGTGCGCCCGGATAAGGTGGCGTTGCGTTTCCTGGAAGGCGACGATGTCGCCGACGAGCTGACATTTGCCGCGCTCGATGCGCGGATAAGGTCCGTCGCGACCAGATTGCAGCAGTTGAACGGCGCGGGCGAGTGGGCGGTGATCCTGCTGCCGAGCGGAATCAACTATGCCGTCGCCTTTTATGCCTGTCTATATTCGGGTGTGATCGCGGTGCCGGCGTATCCGCCGGAGGGCGGTCCCGAGCGCTATGCAGGACGGCTCAATGGCATTCTGCGCGACGCGGCGCCTCGTTTCATCCTGGTGGATACCGCACTGCGATCGGCGGTGGTATCAGCGCTGCCGGAACTGGCCAACGTCCAGGTCATTGCGGTGGATACGATCCCGCCTGAACTCGCCGCGGAATGGCGCGAGACGAGACCTGCGGCTGATACCATCGCCTTCCTGCAGTACACTTCGGGCTCGACATCGCAGCCGAAAGGCGTTTGCGTCTCGCATGAAAATCTGACGGCCAACGAGAAGGCGATCCAGGCCGTGGCCGGCGGAACGCCCGATGATATCTTCGTGAGCTGGCTGCCGCTCTATCACGACATGGGATTGATCGGCGGGTTGCTGAATCCGCTGTTCACCGGCTTCACCGCCGTCCTGATGTCGCCGCGCAATTTCCTCGAGCGGCCGCGGCGCTGGCTCGAGGCGATCGATCGCCACGGCGGTACGATCAGCGGCGGGCCTGACTTTGCCTATGCGCTTTGCGCCGATCGCATTTCCGATGACACGATCGGCCGGCTCGACCTCAGCCGCTGGCGGTTCGCATTTTCCGGATCGGAATTCGTCCGCAAGAACACGTTCAGGCGGTTCAGCAAGCGATTCGAACGCGCCGGGTTCGACCGGCGTGCGTTGACCGCCTGCTACGGCCTGGCCGAGGCGACGCTGCTGGTGTCGGCGGGTGACTTCAAGACCGAAACCGCCAGCTATACGCTCGATACCGCAGCGCTTGCCGCGGGCCGCGTTGCGAGCGCTGAAGAGGGCACCGACCTCGTGGCGTGCGGGAAAACGGTTGCCGGTCACGCCACGCGCATCATGCGCGTCGACGGATCGGCAACGGCCGAGGCGGACGAAGTGGGCGAGATCTGGGTCGCCGGTCCCAGTGTCGCGGCTGGATACTGGAATAATCCGGAAGCTACGCAGAAGGCCTTCGTCGACCGCGACGGCTTCCGCTGGCTGCGCACCGGTGATGTCGGCTTCGTCAGGGACGGCGCGCTGGTCGTGACCGGCCGGCTCAAGGATCTCCTGATCGTTCGCGGACAGAACGTCTATCCGACGGACGTCGAACAGGCGGTCGAAGCCGACGTGGAACAGGTCCGTAAGGGGCGGGTTGCCGCTTTTGCGGTCGAGATCGACGGGCGGGAAGGCATCGGGGTCGCGGCGGAGTTCAGTCGTGCCGTTCTCAAGCGCAGCGATCCCGAGGCCCTTGCGCATGCGGTCGGCGAGGCGGTGCTGCGGCAGGCGCAGGAATATCCGGCCGTGATCGTCCTGTTGAATCCGCAAGCGATGCCGCTGACGACCAGCGGCAAGCTGCAGCGTTCGGCCTGCGCGGCGCGTCTGGCCGACAATACGCTCGACAGCTTTATGGTGTTCGAGAGGGGACGCCGCCGCGACGGCGCCCGGTTGACGGCGCCGGCGACCGATACCGAGCATGCCGTGGCCTCGATCTGGTGCGATGCGCTCGGCGTAAGGGCCGTGCATCGCGAGGAGGATTTCTTCGTGCTCGGCGGAAACTCGATCGCGGCCGGCCAGGTCGCGGCCGCGATTCGCGAACGCTTCAGCGTGGAATTGGAGCTACGCAGTTTCTTCGACACGCCGACGCTCGCAGCCTTCGCGGGTCATATCGATAGTCTGGCGCGAACCGGCGCAGGACGGGCACTGCCGCCGATCCCGCGGGCAGCGGCCGCCGATCGCGCGACGCTGTCGCATGCGCAGCAGCGGCTATGGTTCCTCTGGAATATGGATCCCACTGGGACGGCCTATACCGTTGCCAGCACAATCCGCCTGAAGGGACGGCTCGATCATGCCGCCTTGTCGCGCGCGATCGGCGAGATCGTTCGGCGCCACGAGGTGCTGCGCACCACGTTTATCGCCAGAGATGGTCGTGCAACGCAGATTATCCACGATGCCATGAACGTCGGTATCAGGCACGAGGATCTCAGCTTACATCCCGCGGGCGACCGCGACGAACAAGCCGGGGAGGTCAGGCGGTCCGAGCTCGGCACGCCATTCGACCTCGTGAACGGGCCGTTGTTGCGGGCGGTGTTGCTTCAGTTCGCTGATGACGCGCATGAACTGCTGCTGCTCGCCCATCACATCGTTGTCGACGGCTGGTCGCTCGACGTCATGCTCGAAGAGCTGGCCGGTCTCTACCGCAGCGCCATCGGGCAGGACACCGGCGCGCCGCCGATCCCGACGATTCAATATGCCGATTTCGCAGCCTGGCAACGAAACTGGCTCGCGGGAGGCGAGGGTGACCGGCAATTCGCGTATTGGCGCGCGAAGCTGGGCGATGTGCATCCGGTTCTCGCTTTGCCTCACGACAGGCCGCGAACGGCAACGCAAAGCCATGCCGGGGATACGATCGGCCTTGCAATCGACGGCGCACTGGCCGCGCGGCTTCGGGAGATTGCCGCAAAGCATCGCGTAAGCGTGTTCATGCTGCTGCTCGGCGCGTATCAGGCGCTGCTGTTTCGCTATACCGGACAGAACGATCTGCGCGTCGGCGTGCCGGTCGCGGGGCGCCGGCAGGCGCAGCTCGAACGTCTCATCGGCTGTTTCGTTAACACGCTGGTGCTGCGCGCCGAGATTGCCGATGACGCGACGTTTCCGAACCTGCTGCAGCAGGTCAAGGAATCGGTGATCGAAGCGCTGTCGCATCAGGATCTGCCCTTTGAAATGCTGGTCGATAGCCTGCGCCCGGAACGCAGCGGCGGCCACAACCCGCTGTTTCAGGCCAAGTTCAACTACATGACGGCTCCGCGAGGATTCGACGGCGTCGACGGGCTCACTGCCGAGATCGACATCATGGATCTCGCGGGCTCGCATTTCGATCTCGCGCTTGATGTCGTCGACGGCGCCGGTGGCATGAAGGCGACGTTCAACTATGCGACTGATCTTTTCGATTCCCCGACGATCGCGCGCCTGGTCGCACAGTTCGGTTCGATGCTGCGCGAGATCGCTGCCAATGCAGAGCGACGGGTATCGGAGTTCGTGATTGAGGATACGAACCGGCAGATCGTGAACAGCCAAACCGTCGCGTTTGGATTCACCGATGTGATCAGCCTTCACCGCGCGTCGACAGCCGACAAGCAGGCGACGGTTGCCGTCCGATGCGGCAGCGAAACCCTGACCATGGCAGATCTCGAGCAAAGATCGAACCGCATCGCGCATATTCTCGCCGGCAAGGGCGTGACGCGTGAGGTGCCGGTTGCGTTGTGGATCGAGCGCTCACCCGCCTTCATCGTTGCGCTGCTCGGTGCGCTGAAGACGGGCGGCGCCTATGTGCCGCTCGATCCGAAATGGCCGCTGGAGCGCGTCAGGCGCATCCTGAAGGATGGGGACATCGAAATCGTGCTGGCGGCCGGCGAGAAGCTGGCCGAAGCGCGTGGGCTCGATTGCCTGGTGCTCGATGCGGACGCTGAGGCGACGCGCGAAGAAACACCAAGTGTACCGCCGGACACGGTGATCCACCCGGCGCAGACTGCGTATGTCATCTATACGTCGGGATCGACCGGATCGCCGAAGGGCGTTGCCGTCTCGCACGGTGCCCTGGCCAATTACGTGCAAGCCTTCTTGCAACGCCTGCAGCCGCGACCATCGGCAACCATGGCGATGGTCTCGACCGTGGCGGCCGATCTCGGCAACACCGTTTTGTTCAGCGCGCTCGCCTCCGGCGTGACGTTGCATCTCTTGTCTCACGAAGCCGTGTTCGATGCGGATGCATTCGCGCAAACCATGCGCGACGGCGACGTCGGCATCCTCAAGATCGTGCCCGGCCATCTGCGCGGTCTGCTGCAGGCACAGCGATCGGCCGATCTGCTGCCAAGCGATGTGCTCATTCTGGGTGGAGAGGCCTGCGATGCAGCGCTGCTCGAAGAGATCAGGCAGTTGCGGCCGCAATGCCGGATTCTGAATCACTACGGGCCGACGGAAACGACAGTCGGGGCGGTGACCCATGAATGCAAGCCTGCACGTGAGAAGGAGCCGATACCGATCGGGCTGCCGCTCGCCAATTTGCGCGCCTATGTTCTGGATTACGCACTGAATGAAGTACCGATCGGCGTCACCGGCGAACTCTATATCGGCGGCGCTGGCGTCGCGCAGGGCTATCGTGGCGCGGCGGGCTTGACTGCCGAGCGTTTTGTGCCGGACCCATTTGGACCGACCGGAGGGCGGCTCTATCGAACCGGTGATCGCGTCCGCTGTGACCGGGAAGGCCGGCTGATTTTCCTCGGCCGCGCCGACGATCAGATCAAGCTGCGCGGCTATCGCATCGAACTTGGCGAAGTCGGCCGCGCCATCAAGGCGCTGAAAGGGGTCGATGACGCCGTGACTATCGCCCGCGCGATCGGCGGGAGCGCCGAGCGGCAGGAACTCGTGGCTTACTGTGTGCCCGCCAATGGCGAGACCTTGCAGCCGGAGACGGTTAAGCAGCAGCTCTCTGCGGTCGTACCCGAATATATGGTGCCGTCACACATTATTATTATGCAGCGACTGCCTCTCACGCCCAATGGCAAGGTCGACCGCAGAGGGCTGCCGGAACCGACGGAAGCGGCGGCCGCGCCGGGCTATGCCGCGCCCATGGGAGACACGGAGGAGGCAATCGCGGCAGTCTGGAGTGAAGTGCTCGGTCGCGATCGCATCGGCCGCAATGACAATTTCTTCGAGCTCGGCGGCGATTCCATCCTCAGCCTGCAGATCATCGCCCGCGTGCGCAAGCGCGGCATCCGCCTGACGCCGAAGCAGATTTTTGGCCAGCAAACGATTGCTGCCCTGGCAGCCGTCGCGGCCGTGACGGCGACACCGAATGCTAATAAGGAGAAGCCGGACACACAGACAGCGGCCGGCGGCGATCCGGCGCCCGGTATGCGTCATCTGCTGCCGATCCAGGCGCGCTTCTTTGCCGAAGACATCGACAACCGGAATCACTGGAACCAGGCGGTGCTGCTGATCCCGCAGGCGCCGATCGACTGGGAAACGCTGCGATGTGCGCTCGCGGCCGTCGCGGAGCACCACGATGCGCTGCGCCTGCGGTTCAAGCAGGCGAGCGGTGCGTGGCAGGCGGAGCAGGGCGTTCTTCCGGCACCGTCGGAATTATTGTGGCTTCATGCTGACGTCGGTGATGCGACACAGGTTACCGTGCTTGCTTCCGCCGCGCAGGAGAGCCTGTCGCTGTCGTCGGGTCCTTTGCTGCGCGCGGTCGGGATGGATCTTGCCGGTGGCGGCCAGCGGCTGCTGCTCGCCATCCATCATCTGGTTGTCGATGGCGTATCCTGGCGGATCCTGCTCGAAGACCTGGCCTCGGCCTATGATCAGCTGAAGCAGGGCGGCGCCGTTACGCTGGCGCCGAAGAGCGACTCCTATGCGTCATGGGGCGAGCGGCTGCACGCCTACGCGGCGACCTCGGAGCTGGCTGACGAACTGCCCTTCTGGCTCGATTGCAGGGCAGGGGCGAGCTTGCCATGCGATGACGATCATGGCGGCGTCGATCTCGTCGGGGACGGCGAGGAAGTGTCGCTGGTCCTCGATGCCGAGATGACATCGAGGCTGCTTGAGGAAGCGCCCTCCGCCTATCGGACGCAAGTCAACGATCTGATTCTGGCGAGCCTGGCGCGCGCCGTCTCGCGCTGGAGCGGGCGTACCGATGTGACGGTCGAGCTTGAAGGCCACGGTCGCGAGGACATGTTCCCCGGCGCGGATGTTTCCCGCACGGTCGGGTGGTTCACGACGGCATTTCCGGTGCGGCTGCAAGGCGGATCTAGCGACGACGCTTCGCTGATCAAATCGGTCAAGGAAAGGCTTCGCGCGATTCCGAGCCGCGGGCTTGGCTATGGCGTGTTGCGCCATCTCGGCTCCGAAGCCCAGCGTCATGCCCTGGCGCAGTTGGCGGAGCCGCAGGTCGTCTTCAACTATCTCGGCCGGTTCGATGGCAGCATAGGCGCATCCTCGCGCTTTGCGTTTGCGTCCGAGAGTGCGGGTCCGTCTCGGAGCCCTGCTGCTTCCATGCGTGGCTGGCTTAACATCACCGGTCTGGTGCGTGACGGACGGCTGCAATTGTCCTTTGGATTTGGACGCAAGCGCTATCGGCGCGAGACGGTCGAGCGGCTGGCAGGGCTTTACGAGACGGCCTTGCGCGAACTGGTGGCCCATTGCTGCAGTGGAGCGTCTGGCCTCACGCCGTCGGACGTTACGTTGTCCGGGCTCGGGCAGGCCGATCTCGACCGGCTGGGCACGGCGCTGGATCTTCGCGCTGTCGAGGACATCTATCCGCTCTCGCCGATGCAGCAGGGCATGCTGTTCCATGCACTCCGGGATGGCGACAATGATGCCTATGTGAACCAGGTCGGGCTCGAACTGTTCGAGTTCGATGCCGATAAGCTTCGGACGGCGTGGCAGACGGTGAGCAACCGGCACGCCGCGCTGCGGACCGGCTTTGTGTGGCAGAGTCTTTCGGGCGCCGCGCAGCAGGTGGTTTACCGCCATGTGGGGGTGCCTTTCGTCGAAGAGGATTGGCGCCAGCGCGCGGCGGCGCTTGAACGCAGCGGAGAACGTGCAGGGCTGGATGCCGCGCTGGCCGAAGTCTCCCGGCGGGAGCGCGAGCAAGGCTTCGACGTCGCGCAGCCGCCGCTGCAGCGAGTGCGCCTGATCCGGCTCGACGACAAGCGCCACTGGCTGATCTGGACCCATCACCACATCTTTGTGGACGGTTGGAGTTCGGCCCGGCTAGTTGCGGAGGTACTGCAGCATGTGAACGGCGGTTCGCTGCCGGCCGTGCAGGGCAGCTATCGCGACTACATCGCGTGGCTACAGGGCCGCGATCACGCAGGTGCCGAAAAATTCTGGCGCGATGCGTTGGCCGGGCTCGAAGCGCCGACCCTGCTGGCGAATACGCTGGCCACGGACAAGACATCGGCCGAGGGACACGGCAGCATCGCGCTTGCGGTAAATGCGGAGCGGACCGAGCGGCTGAAGACGTTTGCGAAGCATGAGCGCGTGACGCTCAATACGCTCATTCAGGGCGCGTGGGCGCAGTTGTTGCGGCGGCTTTCGGGACAGGCGGCCGTCAGTTTCGGCGTGACCGTATCGGGGCGTCCGGCCGAACTGCCAGGCTCCGAGGAGATGGTGGGTCTCTTCATCAACACACTGCCGATCGTCGATGCGCCAAGCCCGCAAGCTGGCGTCGGCGATTGGCTGCGTCAGTTGCAGGAGCAGAATCTCGCGTTGCGCGAGCACGGCTGGACGCCGCTCTACGAGATCCAGCGCCTTGCCGGCCATGCCGGGCAGACGCTGTTCGACAGCATCCTGGTGTTCGAAAACTATCCGATCGATGAGGGCCTGCGGCGAACCGGGGAGAGCGGCGCTGGCCTGGGGCGCGTCGACCATGTCACGCCCACCAACTATGCGCTGGCGGTGGCCGTGTTTGCCGGAACCGACCGACTCAATCTCGAGTTCAATTACGACGCGGCACGGTTCGACGAGGCGGCCATCCGGCGTCTTCGCGACATGCTGCACGGATTGCTGGAACGGATCGTGGCCGATGCTCACCGCCCGCTCGGACATCTCGGGTCGGCAGTCGGTGACGAAGCTCGGAGGGTCCTCAACTGGAGCCGCGCGGCGCATTTGGCATCGCCTGCTTCCTCTATCGGCGTCGTCGCCCATATCGAGGCGCAAGCCGCGCAGGCGCCGTCTGCTGTCGCGATCTTGTGGGGCGACCAGCGCGTCAGCTATGGCGAGCTGAACGCCCGCGCAAACCAGCTTGCGCGGCGACTTGGTCGCTGGAACATCGGCACGGATCGCCTGGTCGGCATCGCTTTGCCGCGCAACCCGGCAATGATGGTCGCGCTGCTCGCAGTCCTGAAGGCAGGCGGCGGCTATCTGCCGCTCGATCCGGACTATCCGGCCGAGCGGCTCGCCCACATGCTGCGCGACGGCGGGGCGAGCCTGGTATTGACGCAAAGCGCGCTGCTCGAACCGCTCGCGCCGGTGCTAAGTGGGGCCGGCGTCGAGGTCTGCTGTATCGATGAGGCGTCGCCGCTCGGCGGGGAAGACACCGGCAACCTGAACAATGAAATCCATCCGGACAGCCTTGCCTATGTGATCTACACGTCGGGATCGACCGGCATGCCGAAGGGCGTAGCTGTCGCGCACGGGCCGCTCGCCATGCATTGCGAAGCGATCGGCCGGTTGTACCGCATGACGTCGCGCGACCGGGAATTCCAGACGGCGTCGATGAATTTCGACATCGCCCACGAGCGATGGCTGGTGCCGCTGATGACCGGCGGGTCGCTGGTCCTGCCGTCCAGGCCAGGCCTGCTGATCGACGACCTCGTCAGCGAGATTGAAAGACACTCGGTCTCGACGATCTTTCTGCCGCCAGCCTATGCGGATCAATTGAGCGCGGCGTTGTGGCAGAGGGGGCGCAGGCTCGCGATCAGGGCGTGCATCGTGGGCGGCGAAGCCTGGTCGGATACGGGCATCAAGGCACTCCGCCGGGCCGTCGATGTTGATCTTCTCGTCAATGCCTATGGCCCGACCGAGACGGTGATCGCGCCGACGGCGTGGCCCGTCAACGCCGCCGCGCTGACGCCGGGCCAGGCCGCGCCGATCGGGCGGCCCGTTGGTAACAGGTCCGCCTACATCCTCGATGCCGATCTCAACATCGTGCCGGTTGGCGTCACCGGCGAGCTGTTCATCGGCGGTATCGGATTGGCCCGCGGCTATCTGAACCAGGGCGCGTTGACGGCGGAACGGTTTATCCCGGATCCGTTCGGCGATAACGGTGCCCGTCTCTATCGCACCGGCGACCTTGCGCGCTGGCGGGCGGATGGCGTGATCGAGTATGTCGGTCGCGCCGACCAGCAGGTGAAGATACGCGGCTTCCGGATCGAACTCGGGGAAATCGAGGCGCGCCTGCTCGAACAGCGTGGCGTACGCGCTGCGGCCGTGGTGGCGCACGAGAGCAGGACCGGACGCCAATTGGTCGCCTATGCGAGCGGCGAGGCTGCGCTCGACGGCCGCAAATTGCGCGACGCGCTGTCGGCCATTCTGCCCGATTACATGGTGCCGGCGACAATCGTCGTGCTCGAGCAGTTGCCGCTGACCCTCAACGGCAAGATCGACCGGCGGGCGTTGCCGGCGCCGCACGAGGCTGCGCTGGTCCGCCGTGGCCATGAGGCGCCGGAGGATGAAATCGAGATCGCGCTGGCGAAGATCTGGGCCGAACTGCTCGGCGTCGACAGGATCGGACGCAACGATCACTTCTTCGAGCTCGGCGGGCACTCCTTGCTTGCCGTGCGGGTGCTCAGTCGGGTGTCGCAGGAGATCGGCGTATCGATCCCGGTCTCGGATCTGTTCGTTCACCCGGACCTGGCCTCGTTCGCGCGTGTCGTATCGATCAGGCTGATCGAGCAGGAGTTCGATGCCGAAGAACTCCAGGATCTGATCGCGGCGGGGCAGTGAATATGGCTGATGCAGCAAAGCCGAGTTTACGCGATCTGGATCCCGCGCAGGTGAGGAAGCTCCTGTCGCTGGCCAGAGATCGCGGCAAAAATGTCATCAGAAGTGGAGCCAGCTCGATTCCTGCGGTGCCGCGCGATGGGCCGCTCGAACTGTCCTTTGCACAGCAGCGGCTGTGGCTGCTGGCGCAGCTCGATGGCGCCAATTCCAATTATCACATTCGCGGCGCACTGCGCCTTTCGGGTGATCTTGATGTCGGGGCATGGTGTCAGAGCCTCGACCGGTTGTTTGCGCGTCACGAAGCGCTACGCAGCGTCTTTCGTGTGGTAGATGGACAGCCGCGCGTTGTACTGTTGCCGGTTAACGAACATCTTCCGGTGCTCCAACATGATCTGCGCGGTCGCGACGATATCGAACAGGAACTCGCGCGCCTGTGTCGCGAGGAGGCCGGTGCGCTGTTCGATCTTGCCGCAGGGCCATTGATCCGCGGCCGCCTGATCCGGACGGCGGAGAGCAAGTATCTCTTCCTGCTCACGCAGCATCACATCATATCCGACGGCTGGTCGATGGCCGTGCTCGTGCGCGAGCTCGGGGCCCTTTACCAGGCATTTTCGGCAGGCCAGGACGATCCGCTGCCGCCGCTGGCAATTCAATATCCGGACTATGCCGCCTGGCAGCGGCAGTGGCTGGCGGGCGAACGATTGCAGCGTCAGGTCGATTATTGGCGCCGGGCGCTCGCGGATGCGCCCGCCGTGCTGGAATTGCCGACCGACCGGCCGCGATCGCCGGAGCGATCACTCGCCGGCGCCTCGTTGCCGATCGAGATCGATGCTGATCTTGCGATCGGCATCAGGCGGCTCGGCCAATCGCACCGCACGACGCCATTCATGACGGTACTGGCGGCATGGGCGGCGGTGCTGGCAAAGCTTTCCGGGCAGACCGATCTCGTGATCGGTACGCCGACAGCTGGCCGCAACCGGCGTGAGATCGAGGGCCTGGCCGGCTTCTTTGTGAACATGCTGGCGCTCCGTGTGAATCTCTCGGGAGAGCCTGATGTAGCCGGGTTGCTCGACCGGGTGCGCACCACGGCGCTCGCGGCCCAGGATCATCAGGATCTGCCGTTCGAGCAGCTCGTCGAGATCATCCAGCCGCCGCGGCGGCTAGAGCATCCGCCGGTCTTTCAGGTCGTGTTCGCCTGGCAGAACAACGAAGCGGCAGTTCTTGAGCTGCCCGGGCTCAAAGCCGAGATCGCCGATATCCCGCTGCAGCAGGTCAAGTTCGAACTCGAGCTCAATCTGGGCGAGGCGGACGGCCGCATTGTCGGCACCTTGAACTATGCAACGGCGCTGTTCGACGAAGCGACGATCCGCCGTCAACGGGATTATCTGCTGTCCTTACTGCGCGCGATGGTTGCCGATGCGGATCAGATCGTCGACCGGATCGATATTGTCGGCGCCGAGGAACGCAGGCTCGTTCTGAATACATGGAACGAGACTGCTGCTCTGTTCCCGTCCGAGCGCTGTATCCACGAGCTGTTTGTGGAGCAGGTTCGGAGAGCGCCCGAAGCCGTTGCGCTGGTCCACGAGGGCGTTCGCTTGAGCTATGGCGAATTGGATGCAAGCGCCAATCAGCTCGCACGGCACTTGATCGCATTGGGTGTCGGCCCGGATCAGCCGGTCGCAATCTGCCTGCGGCGCGGCATCTCTATGGTCGTCAGCCTGCTGGCCGTGCTCAAGGCGGGCGGCGCCTATCTGCCGCTCGATCCGGCCGATCCGGCGGAGCGGCTGCGAGAGATCGTCGAGCATGCAAAGCCGAAACTGCTGGTCGCGGATCATGCCGGACGCGCGATATTCGCGAATGCGACGTGCGAGATTCTCGATCTGGAGGCGAGTGCTTCGGCCATTGCCGGCCTGGCGACATCTGCTCCGGCCGTTACAGGGCTTACATCGCGGCATCTCGCCTACGTCATCTACACGTCCGGTTCGATCGGAGGGCCGAAGGGGGTGGCGGTCGAACATCGCGGCCTGGTAAATCTGGCGCTGGTCCAGCGCGCGCTGTTCGAGGTTTCTCCACGCAGCCGCGTCGTGCAGTTTGCCTCCTTCAGCTTCGACGCCAGCACCTGGGAAATCGTCATGGCGCTGTGCTCGGGGGCCGCGCTGTTTCTCGTCGGCCCGCGCGAGCTTCAAAACACTTCGGAACTGCTCGGCTACCTCGCGGATAACGCGATCACGCATGCGACCTTGCCGCCGGCGATGCTGCAGGGACGTAGCGACCTCGACAGGCTGGCATCGCTGCGGGTGCTCGTTCTCGGCGGAGAATTGCCCAAGGCTGAACTCATGAAGGGACTGCCGCCGGGCGTTGCCGTCTTCAACGGCTACGGTCGGACGGAAGCAACGGTCTGCGCCACCACCTGGCGGCGGCCGGCGGGCTTTGGCAACGACGTCGTCCCGATCGGCCGCCCGCTTCCGAATACGCGGATCTATCTGTTGGATGGATTTGGTGCGCCCGTTCCGCTCGGGGTGGTCGGCGAGATCTATATTGGCGGGGCAGGGGTCGCCCGTGGATATTTCAATCGCGCCGATCTGACGGCGGAGCGCTTCGTGCGCGATCCCTTCGCGGGGGATGTGACCGCGCGCATGTACCGCACCGGCGATCTCGGCCGTTACCTGCCGGATGGCAACATCGAATTCCTCGGCCGCAATGATCACCAGGTCAAGATTCGCGGCTTCCGCATCGAACTCGGTGAGATCGAGCTTCGTCTCAACGAGCACGCCGGTGTGGCCGCTTCGGTAGCACTGGTGCGTCAGGATCGAAGCGGCGACCCGCGGCTGGTCGCCTATCTGGCCGCGCGCGGGGACGATAACGCGGCACTCGATGCTGGTGAATTCGCGGCCGCGCTGCGCAGTCATCTTCGTGCGCGCCTGCCGGAATACATGGTGCCGTCTGCCTTCGTGCGGCTGGACGCACTGCCGCTGACGCCGAATGGCGAGGTCGATCGTAAGGCGCTGCCTGCGCCGGAGGATGATGCTTTTGCAAGACGCGGCTTTGAATCGCCGCAAGGCGAGATCGAGAAAACCGTTGCAAAGATCTGGACCGAGGTGTTGGGCGTCGACCGGATTGGACGCAACGATCACTTCTTTGAACTAGGTGGCCACTCGCTGCTTGCGATCCGCATGCTGGAGCAGTTGCAGCGTCATTCGCTCCGCGCCGATGTGCGCACGCTGTTTGCGAAGCCGGTGCTGGCTGATTTCGCCGCCGGCCTCAATGGTGACGGAGGGGGCGACGTTCCGGCTAACCTGATCACGCCGCGGACGACGGCGATTACGCCTGAGCTGTTGCCGTTGATCGCGCTGACACAGTCCGACATCGACAGCATCGGGGCGGGGGTGCCCGGCGGCGTCGCCAACATTCAGGATATTTACGGCCTGTCGCCGCTGCAGGATGGCATCCTGTTTCACCATCTGCTGTCGCAGGAAGGCGACCCATATTTGCTGGTCGGCCAGATGGCGTTTGCAAGCCGCGACTTGCTCGACCGCTATCTCGCCGCCGTTCAGCAGGTCATAGACCGCCACGACATTCTGCGAACGTCCATTGCGTGGGACGGGTTGTCCGCTCCGGCGCAGGTGGTCTGGCGAAAGGCATCCGTGGTTGTGAGCGAGGTCGTGCTGGATGGCGAAGGTCTCGCGCATGACCAGCTTGCGCGGCGCTTCGACCCGCGTCGCCATCGGATCGACCTTGGCCAGGCGCCGCTGCTGCAGTTTGCGGTTGCGCGCGATCCCGGCAAGGAGCGGTGGCTGCTTTTGGTGTTGCTGCATCATTTGATCGGCGATCATTCGACGCTGGAGGGGATGCACGACGAAGTCCGGAAGATATTGTCCGGGCGCGGTCACGAGCTTTCGGCTCCGTATCCGTTCCGAAATCTGGTGGCGCAGTCACGCAGGTTGGAGGCTACCGCCGAGCATGAGCGCTTCTTCCGAAGCATGCTGGCCGATATCGACGAGCCGACCACGCCGTTTGGCCTCGATCGGGTGCATGGTGACGGTGGTGGCGTGACGGAAGCGCAGCGAATGCTGCCGGACCAGCTCAACGCACGGCTTCGCGCGCTGGCGCGGCATATGGGCGTGAGTCCTGCCAGCCTCTGCCATCTTGCCTGGGGTCAGGTGGTGGCGCGAAGCAGCGGCCGGGAGCACGTCGTGTTCGGCACCGTCCTGTTCGGCCGCATGCACGCCGGCGCCGGCGGCGATCGCACCATGGGCCTGTTCATCAACACATTGCCGCTGCGGCTCGATCTCGATGGCACGGCGGTCGAAGACAGCGTTCGCAAGGCGCATGCTCGGCTGGCCGAATTGATGGCACATGAGCACGCCTGGCTGGCGCTCGCGCAACGATGCAGCGGCGTTGCCGCGCCGGCGCCTCTGTTCAGTTCGATCCTCAACTACCGGCACAATGCGAAGCCGGAGGCGGCGTCAGCGGATCAGGGCGGCGCAGGCCTGCACGGCATCGAGTGGCTCGGCGGCGAGGAGCGTACGAACTATCCCCTGATGATGGCGGTCGAGGATTATGGCCAGGCGCTCGGCCTGACCGCCCAGGTCGTCCATCCGCTCTCGGCCGATCGCATCTGCGCCTTGATGCAGCAGGCGCTGGATCAACTGGCTGAGGCGCTGGAGCAGGCGCCTCGCTCTCCGGTACGGCAACTTGATGTTCTGCCCTCCGAAGAGCGTCGGCTTCTGCTGGAGACGTGGAATCGGACGCAGGCACAATATCCACGAGACCGCTCGTTTGTCGCGCAATTCGAATCGCAGGTCCGCCAATCGCCGGAGGCGATTGCGCTGGTGTTTGGCGAGGAGGAGTTGAGTTATGGCGCGTTGAATGCGCGCGCCAACGGGCTGGCGCGGCGGTTGCGAAAGCACGGCATCGGAACCGATGGCGTGGTCGGGCTGGCGCTCGACCGCGGCGTCGAGATGATGGTGGCGCTGCTGGCGGTGCTGAAGGCGGGCGGGGCGTACCTGCCGCTCGATCCGGATTATCCGGCCGAGCGGCTGGCGCACATGCTGCGCGACAGCGGCGCCGCGCTGGTGTTGACGCAAAGCGCGCTGCTCGATCAGTTCACTCCGGTGTTGGAGGAGACCGGCGCCGAGGCGTGGCTGCTCGATGAGCAGGAAGGCGCGGGCGGCGACGAAGGCAATCTTGATGTTGCCGTGCATCCCGAGAGCCTCGCCTATGTGATCTACACCTCGGGCTCGACCGGCCTGCCTAAGGGCGTGATGGTCCACCACGACGCGGTGACGAACTTTTTGGCGACCATGGCGGAGCAGCCGGGCATGACAGCCATGGACCGCGTGCTCGGCCTGACGTCGTTGTCGTTTGACATCGCGGTGCTGGAGCTGTGGCTGCCGCTGACACTCGGGGCGTGCGTGGTGCTGGCGGATCGCGCGGCCGCGCATGATCCGGCCCGGCTCAAGGCCATTGTCGCCAGGCAGGGCGTCACCATGATCCAGGCGACACCCTCGACCTGGCGGATGCTGCTCGACCATGACGGCTCATCGCTGCCGGCGAACTGCCGGGTGCTGTGCGGCGGCGAGGCGCTGCCGCCGGATCTGGCGCGGCGGCTGGTGGCGCAGGCGGGCGAAGTCTGGAACCTGTACGGCCCGACCGAGACCACGGTGTGGTCGGCGCGTCACCGCCTCGATCTGCAGGACGACCGTCCGGTGCTGGGCGGTCCGATCGGTAACACCACGCTGCACATTCTGGATAACGACCTCAACCTCGCGCCGGTCGGGGTTGCCGGCGAACTCTATATCGGCGGCGCAGGATTGGCGCGCGGCTACTGGCGGCGCGGCGCGCTGACGGCGGAGCGCTTTATCCCCGATCCGTTCGGTCCTCCTGACTCGCGGCTCTACCGCACCGGCGACGTGGCGCGGTGGCGGTCCGACGGCGTGCTCGAATATGTCGGCCGCGCCGATCACCAGGTGAAGATCCGCGGCTTCCGGATCGAGCTCGGCGAGATCGAAGCGCGGCTGTTGGCACAGGATGGCGTGCGCTCGGCGGTGGTGGTGGCGCGCGAGGCCGGCGCGGGGCGCCAGCTCGTCGGCTATGTCAGCGGCGAGGCATCGCTGGATGCGGCGGCGCTCAAGACCGCGCTGTCGTCGGTACTGCCGGATTACATGGTGCCGGCGCGAATTGTGGTGCTGGACCGGCTGCCACTGACACCGAACGGCAAGATCGACCGCAAGGCGCTGCCGGCGCCGGATCAGCTGGCGGCAGCCACGGAACGCGTCGCGCCGCGCACGCCGGCCGAGGTGAAGCTCGCTGCGATCTGGGCCGACCTGCTGCGCCAGCCCGACATCGGCGTCACCGACAATTTCTTCGAGCTCGGTGGCGACTCTCTCATTGCCGTTCAGCTCGTCAGCCGCATCAAGCGCGATCTCGGCCACGACCTGCCGCTGAACCGGCTGTTTGAAATGACGACCGTCGAAACCATGGCGGCTGCGCTCGCGCCTGAGATCGAGGTCGACAAGCGCAGCGACGACATCGCCGCGATGCTCGACATGCTGAAGGAAGTCGAACTTGCCGATGAGTGACACCGCGACCACGCAGAAGCAGCAGCTTCGCGACATCTCTCTACGCTTGATGCGCCTTGATGCCAACAAGCAGCATGCGTTCCTGACGCAGCTCGCGGCGAAGGGCGTCAATCTCGCGATGCTGCCGATTGCGCGCCAGGAGCGGACGCGGGCGCCGCTGTCCTTTGCGCAATCGCGCCTCTGGTTCCTGTGGCGGATGGATCCGGATAGCGCCGCCTACAACATCTCGGCGACCGTGCGGGTGCGCGGCAAGCTTCAACGGCGCGCGCTACAGCAGGCCTTCGACACGCTGATCAGCCGCCACAGCGCGCTTCGCACGGTGTTTCGGCAAGAGGGCAGGGAAGCCGAGCAGATTGTGCTCGATCCGCGTCCGGTCGCGTTGCGGCAGGTGACGCTTGACGGCGACGACTGCGAAGGGCAGGCGCGTCTGCTGGCGCGGCAGGAAGCATCGCTGCCGTTTGATCTCGAAGCCGGCCCGCTCATGCGCGCTGCGTTGCTGACGCTGGGAGAGGACGATCATTTTCTCGTCGTCAGCCTGCACCACATCGCGGCCGATGGCTGGTCGATGGGCGTGCTGGTCGACGAATTCTGGAAACTGTACGCGGTGGGTGCGTGTGACGAGACGCCGGCGCTGCCGGAGCCGGATATCGAATATACCGACTATGCCGAATGGCAGCGGCTCTGGATGAGCGCGGTCGATGGCGAGCGGCAGGTCAAGTATTGGACCAGCCGTCTCAAGGACCCGGCCGTGCTGCAGCTTCCTATCGACCGGGCGCGGCCGGCGGTGCCTGGTCTCGCCGGATCGGCGCTTCGCATGACGCTCGATCCGGCGCTTGCCGATGGCCTGCGCGCGCTGGCACGGCGGCACCAGACCACGCTGTTTGTCGTCCTGCTGGCGAGCTTCAAGCTGTTGCTCTATCGCTACACCGGCCAGTCCGATATCAGCGTCGGCGTGCCCGTCGCCAATCGCCACCGCGATGAAACCCGCGGCGTCATCGGGCTGTTCGTCAACACTCAGGTGCTTCGCACCGATATCGACGGGCGTGCGACGATCGCGGACTTCATCGCGTCGGTCCATGCAACCACGATCGAAGCGCAGGAGAACCAGGATCTTCCGTTCGAGCGATTGCTTGAAATCCTGCAGCCCAAGCGCAGCCTGAGTCAGAATCCGCTTTTCCAGGTTCTCTACAACCACCAGCGCCGGCGCGTGTCGGGCAATCCGCCTGACCAGACCGGCCTGCAGATCGAAAAGGTCGAGCCCGAAATCGAAACAGTCAAGTTCGACCTCGCGCTCGACAGCGAGGAGGGGCCGTCGGGCGAAATCCGCGCGCTCTTCACTTACGCAACCGCGCTGTTCGAGGCGACGACGATCGACCGTCTTGCGTCGCACTGGATCACGGTCCTGAAGGCGATGGCCGACGACGGCGCGCAGCCGATCGCCGGCATGGCGCTGCTTTCCGAACAGGAATGGGCTCGGCTGCGCCAGTGGAACGGCGTGGATGCCGGGACGGCCACGCCGTTCGCGCCGGTGCATCAAACGGTTGCCAAGTTCGCGCGTGAAACGCCCGATGCTCCGGCGCTGATCTTCGGCGATGAGGTGATCTCCTATGCCGAACTCGATCGTCGGGCCAATCGGCTCGCGCACCGCCTGATCCGCCTGGGCGTCGGTCGCTCCGACCTCGTCGGCATTTCGGCGCGGCGTTCGCCGTCTCTCGTCATAGCCTTGCTTGCCATATTGAAGGCGGGCGCGGCCTATCTGCCGCTCGATCCCGAGCATCCGGCGAAACGGCAGGTCAGCACGATGCGCGACGCCGGCGCGCGCTTCGTGCTGGTGGACGCAGAAGGTTCTGCGCTGACGTCGCCACCGCCCGGCATCGCCGTTGTGTCACTCGATGCGACTGATCCTGACCGTGAGACCGAGGGTGATCCGCGGATCGCGGTGGCGCCAACAAACCTTGCCTATGTGATCTACACGTCGGGCTCCACGGGCATTCCGAAGGGCGTCGCGGTCGAGCACGGGCCGTTCGCGATGCATTGCGAGGTGACCGCAGGGCTCTACGATATGGACCGGCGCTCGCGCGAACTGCACTTCCTCTCCTTTACCTTCGATGGCGCCCATGAGCGGCTCTGGACCGCGCTGGTTTGCGGCGCTGCGCTCGTGATGCGTGACGCGAATTTGTGGTCGGCCGAGCAGACGCTCGACGTGCTGCGCCAGCAGCGCGTCACCAACGCCGGCTTCCCGCCGGCCTATTTGCAGCAACTCGCCGACTTTGCGGCGTGCCGCGGCGATCCGCCGCCGGTCGAGCTTTATTCCTTCGGCGGAGAGGCGATGCCGAAGGCGGGCTTCGACAAGGTCAAGCGGGCGCTTAAGCCGCGGACTTTAATCAACGGCTACGGCCCGACCGAAACGGTGGTGACGCCGCTGGTCTGGAAGGTCGACGCCAGCGAAGAAATCGACGGTAACTATGCGCCGATCGGCCGTCCGGTCGGACGCCGCTCGGCCTACATTCTGGACGGTGATCTCAACGTTGTGCCGGTCGGGGTGACCGGCGAATTGTTCATCGGCGGCGAAGGATTGGCGCGCGGCTATTGGCGGCGCGCGGAACTGACGGCAGAGCGGTTCATTCCCGATCCCTTCGGTGCGCCCGGCGCGCGGCTATATCGCACGGGCGATCTGGCGCGATGGCGTGTCGATGGTGTGATCGAATATGTCGGCCGTTCCGATCATCAGGTGAAGATCCGCGGCTTCCGGATCGAACTCGGCGAAATCGAGGCGTGGCTGATGCGGCAGGGTGGCGTGCAGTCGGCCGTCGTCGTTGCCCGAGAAGCCGGCGTCACCCGCCAACTGGTCGGCTATGTTGCGGGTGACGGTGCGTTCGACGAAGCGGCGATGCGCGCTGCACTCTCGGACGAGCTACCCGACTACATGGTGCCGGCCCGCATCATGAAGCTAGAGCGGCTGCCGCTTACGGCTCACGGCAAGGTGGACCGCGAAGCCCTGCCGGCTCCCGAGACGCCCGCTGCAACTTCGGCGCATGTCGCGCCGCGAACCGTGGCCGAGACGACGCTGGCCGCGATCTGGGCCGAACTGCTTGGCCAGCCTGTTATCGGCATCGACGACAATTTCTTCGAGTTGGGGGGCGATTCCATCATCTCGCTGCAACTGGTCGGCCGCGCCCGCCAGGCAGGCCTCGTGATCGAACCACGTGACGTTTTCCGGCATCAGACGTTGCAGGAGCTGGCGCTGATAGCGCGCATCGAACAGACGGAGAAAGAGGTCGCTCCTGAAAAGGAGATTGAGGGAAGCGACCATCCGTTGTTGCCGATCCAGGCGCGCTTCTTCAACCAGGATGCCGGCGAGCGCCATCACTGGAACCAGGCCGTCCTGTTGACGCCGAAGGCGAGGCTCGATTGGTCAATCATGGAACGCACGGTTGCCGCGATCGTAGCGCATCATGCCGCCTTGCGCCTCCGCTTCGAGGAGATCAATGGGGCCTGGCGGGCGACCTATGGTGCCGCGCCAGTAATTTCGGAACTGTTGTGGGCTCGAAGCGGTATACGCGATGCCGCCGAAGTGACGGCGGTCGCTTCTGCGGCTCAAGCCAGCCTGTCGCTCGCGGGACCGCTGTTGCGCGTGGTCGGCATGGACCTCGCCGACGGCAGCCAGCGACTCCTCGTCGTCGTGCACCATCTCGTCATCGATGGCGTGTCGTGGCGCGTGCTGCTCGAAGATTTTGCCGCGGCGTACGGACAGATTCAGCAAGGCGCGTCGTCGATCGCGTTGGCGAAGAGCCAATCCTACGCATCCTGGGCTGCGCGGCTGCAGGCCTATGGCGGCACCGAAGCGCTGGCGGCCGAGTTGTCCTATTGGCTCGAACGAGGGGCGTGCGCCGATCTGCCCTGTGACGACGATCACGGCGGCGTCGATCGGGTTGCCGATGGCGAGGAAATTTCGCTAGTGTTCGACGCGGGCTTGACGACGCGGCTGCTGAAAGAGGCGCCGTCGGCGTACCGGACCCAGGTCAATGATCTCTTGCTGGCGGCACTGGCGCGGGCGGTATCGCGCTGGAGCGGATTTGACGATGTCGTTGTCGAACTCGAAGGGCACGGCCGCGAGGATGTTTTCGCAGGCTTCGATATTTCCCGCACCGTTGGCTGGTTTACCACCGCTTTCCCCGTGCGTTTGCCGGGCGGCTCCGGTGACGACGCTTCGCTGATCAAGTCCATCAAGGAAGAGCTCCGGGCGATTCCGGCCCGTGGGTTGGGCTACGGCATATTGCGCTATCTCGGCACCGAGGTGCAGCGCAACGCGCTGGCGGCGCTTGCCGAGCCGCGCATCGTCTTCAACTATCTCGGTCAGTTCGATTCCAGCGTGGGTGAGAGCGCGCCGTTCCGCCTTGCGCAAGAGAGCGCCGGGCCGGCACGCAGCGACAGCGCGCCGCTTGGCCGCTGGCTGAGCGTCAACGGCCAGGTGCGGGAAGGGCAGTTGCGGTTGTCGTTCAGCTACGGCCGCAGGCGTTACCGCCGCACGACGATCGAGCGCTTTGTGGAGCATTATGCGGCGGCCTTGTGCGAACTCGTCGACCATTGCACGGGCGGTGCCCGCGGCATGACGCCTTCGGACTTTGCCCTGTCGGGATTGAATCAGGCCGATCTCGACCTCTTGAGTGAAACGATAGATTGTCGCGAAATCGAGGACATCTATCCGCTGTCGCCGATGCAGCAGGGCATGCTGTTCCATGCGCTGCGCGATGGCGAGAGTGGCAATTATGTCAACCAGGTCGCCCTCGAAGTGCGTGGCCTCGATCCCGACCGGCTGCGCGCCGCCTGGCATGAGGTCAGCGCTCGCCATGCGGTGCTTCGAACCGGCTTTGCATGGCGCGAACTATCCGGCGCGGCGCAGCAGGTGGTCTATCGCCATGTGACGCTGCCGTTCCTGGAAGAAGACTGGCGCGAACATGCGGCCATGGACCAAAACGAACGCGAGGCCGCATTGGCCCGCGCAGCGCAGGCCGAGCGTGCCAGGGGATTCGATCTGGCGCAGGCGCCGTTGCAGCGCGTGCGGTTGATCCGGCTCGATGAAAGTCGCCACTGGCTGATCTGGACGCATCACCATATCCTGCTCGATGGCTGGAGCTCGGCGCGACTGATGGCCGAGATATTGCAGCACGAACGCGGCGGCCGCTTGTCCCCGGTGCGGGGGCGCTACCGCGACTACATTGATTGGCTGCAAAAGCAGGACCGCGATGCTTCGGCGACATTTTGGCGCTCGGCAATGGCCGAGCTCGACGAGCCCAGTTTCCTCGCGGATACGCTGGGAGGCCCCGCGACGGCAGGCGCATCAGGTCATGGCTCGCTGGACCTGCTTCTCGCCGTAGATCTAACGACAAAACTGCAGGCGTTTGCCAAGCGTGAGCGCGTCACGCTGAACACGCTGCTGCAAGGCGCGTGGGCGCAATTGCTGCGCCGTCACACCGGCCAGCGCGTAGTCTGTTTCGGTGCGACGGTGTCGGGCCGGCCGGCGGAGATCAGCGGCTCCGAGGATATGGTGGGCCTGTTCATCAACACGCTGCCGGTCGTGGATCTGGCAAACCCGCAAACCGATGTGGGGACGTGGCTTCGCGACCTGCAGGAACGCAACATCGATCTGCGTGATCACGGCTGGATGCCGCTCCATGAGATACAGCGTCTCGCCGGCCGAGCCGGGCGCGCGCTGTTCGACAATATCCTCGTCTTCGAGAACTATCCGATCGATCAGGCGCTGCGCGGCGAAAACGAAAGCGGCCGTCGCTTTGGAAAAGTCGAGCAGGTCTCGATTACTAACTATGCGCTGACGGTGGCGGTGTTCGCCAAGAGCGACGGCATCAATCTGGGTTTCCGCTATGATCGCGGCCGGTTCGATGACGACCAGATCAGATATCTGCAGGCGTCTCTCTCGCGGCTGCTTGCCGAGATCGTGGCGGATGCCTCCCGACCGCTCGGTGAACTCAGTGGCCTCGATGCCGATGAGACGCGGAGGGTGCTTGGCTGGAGCGGCGGCTTTGCCAAGGCTCCGAACTTCGGCGGCAGCATCGTTGCACAGGTTGAGGCACGTGCGGCTGCCTCGCCATCCGCGATTGCGCTGGTGTTTGGCGGCGAGGAAGTCAGCTATGGCGATCTGAACACGCGCGCCAATGGCCTGGCGCGACGGCTGCGCGACCATGGCATCGGTCGTGACCGGCTGGTTGGCCTTGCGCTGGAGCGCAGCGTCGAGCTGATCGTCGGTGTTCTCGCCGTGCTGAAGGCAGGTGGCGCCTATCTGCCGCTCGATCCGGATTATCCGTCGGATCGGCTGTTGCACATGGTGCGTGACAGCGGAACAACCCTGGTACTGACTCAAGGCCGATTGCTGCAGCGCCTCGCACCGGTGATGGCTGGAGCGGTCGCTGAGGCCTGGACCATCGAAGGAGAGAGTGAGGCTTGGACGGGCGAGCCGGCCCGCAATCTCGCCGTCGCGATGCATCCGGATAGCCTGGCTTATGTCATGTACACGTCCGGATCGACGGGCATGCCCAAGGGCGTGGCCTGCTCGCATCGTGCCCTCGCTGCGCGACTCGGCTGGATGCAGGCGGAATATCGCCTCGATGCCGGCGAGACCTTGTTGCAGAAGACGCCGTTCAGCTTCGACGTCTCGGTCTGGGAGATCCTGTGGCCGCTCGCGGCCGGCGCACGGCTTGCGATTGCCGCGCCCGGCGCACATCGCGAGCCGCGACTTCTGGTGGAAGCCATTATCGCGCATGAAGTGACGACGCTGCATTTCGTGCCGCAGATGCTCGAGCATTTCGTTGCCGAGCCCCAAGCCAAACGCTGCGTGTCGCTCAAGCGCTTGTTTGCCGGCGGCGAAGCCTTGTCGGTGGAGCTGAAGGCGCGCGTGCTGGCAGGGTTCCCCGATGTGCGCTTCGATAATCGCTACGGCCCGACCGAAGCCTTGATCAATGCGACGTTCTGGAACTGCCGCGATGACGATGCGGCGCGCGTGCCGATCGGACGGCCGATCCCGGGTACGGCAATTCGCATCCTCGATGCTGAACTGAACATGGCCCCGGCCGGCGTGACGGGTGAGTTGTTCATTGGCGGGGAAGGACTCGCGCGCGGCTACTGGCGGCGCGGGAAACTGACGGCGGAGCGCTTCATTCCCGATCCCTTCGGCGGGCCCGGCGCGCGGCTATATCGATCGGGAGATCTGGCGCGCTGGCGTGCCGATGGCGCGATCGAATATGTCGGGCGCGCCGATCACCAGATCAAGATTCGCGGCTTCCGCATCGAGCTTGGCGAGATCGAAGCGCGGCTGCTGGAACAGCCCGGTGTTCGGCACGCGGTGGTGGTGGCGCGCGAGGTCGGGGCCGGACGCCAGCTGGTCGGTTATGTCAGCGGCGCGGGCGAACTTGAGGAAGCGTCGCTGCGGACGGCGCTGTCATCCGTTCTGCCCGATTACATGGTACCGTCGCGGATCGCGGTGCTGGAACGGCTGCCGCTGGCGCCGAACGGCAAGATCGACCGCCAGGCGCTGCCGGCGCCTGACGCTGTCTACGAAGGCGCAGAGTACCAAGCACCACGCACGCCCGCCGAAGTGGCGCTTGCGGCAATCTGGGCCGAATTGCTCGCCCGGCCTGCCGTTGGTCTTGCCGACAATTTCTTCGAACTCGGTGGCGATTCGATCATCTCGCTGCAGATGGTGAGCCGGGCCCGTCGCGCCGGCTATCTGATCGAACCGCGCGATGTGTTTCAGCATCAGACGCTGGAAGCGCTGGCGCTTGCTGCGCGCACCGATCAACACAGTGAGGTGCTCGCCGATCAGGGGCAGGTCACCGGCCCGCATTCACTGCTGCCGATTCAGGCCCGCTTCCTTGCCGAGGACGCAGGAAGGCGCGACCACTGGAATCAGGCAATACTGCTAAGGCCGAGGGACCGCCTCGATTGGGATGTCATGCGGCGCGCGCTAGCGGCCGTGGTCGATCATCACGACGCGCTGCGGCTTCGATTCGAAGAAGGTGATGGAGGTTGGCGCGCGGAGCACGGCGTTGCGCCAACTGCGGCGGATCTGCTTTGGGTCCGAAGTGCGGCCGATGGAGAGGGCGTGACGGCGCTGGCTTCGTCGGCGCAGGCAAGCCTCTCGATATCCGAAGGGCCATTGCTACGTGCGGTCGGCATTGACGTCGCCGATGGCAGCCAGCGCTTTCTGATCGCGATCCATCATCTGGTCGTCGACGGCGTGTCATGGCGGATTCTGCTGGAAGACGTTGCCGCCGCATACACGCAACTCGCGCAAGGCATGGTCGCGCTTCCGTCGAAGAGCCATTCCTATGCATTGTGGGGTGAGCGGCTGCATACCTATGCAACATCGCCTGCGCTGGTCACGGAACTGTCCTATTGGGTCGAGCGCCATGTGAAAGCGGACATCCCTTGCGATGACGATCATGGCGGCATCGATCATATCGCCGACGCCGACGAAGTGCTGCTCTCATTCGAACAGGAATTGACGCAGCGCCTGTTGAGGGACGCGCCATCCGCCTATCGCACGCAGATCAACGATCTGCTTCTCGCCGGCCTCGCACGTGCCGTCTGGCGCTGGAGCGGACAGGACGAGGTCCTGGTCGAGTTGGAAGGCCATGGCCGCGAGGATCTGTTCAGCGATCTCGATATCGCGCGCACGGTCGGCTGGTTCACGACCGCGTTTCCGGTGCGGCTGGCCGGCGGGGCGCAACAGCCGTCCGCATTGATCAAGAGCGTGAAGGAGGAGCTGCGCGGCATTCCCGGCCGCGGGCTTGGCTACGGCGTATTGCGCTATCTCGGCTCTGAAGAACAGCGCGCGGCGCTTTCAGGTATTGCCGAGCCCAAGATTGCCTTCAACTATCTCGGCCAGATCGACGGCGGCACCGGCGAGGATGCATTGTTCGCCATGGCGACGGAGAGCGCGGGCCCTTCGCGTGACGCATCCAGCCCGTTGCGGCGCTGGCTAAGCGTGAACGGCACGGTGCGCGAAGGCCAGTTGCGGCTCTCGTTCGGCTTTGGTCGCAAGCGCTATCGGCGCGAGACGATCGAGCGATTGGCGGCGTTGTATGAAGCGGCGATGCGTGAGCTGGTCGATCACTGCACCAGCGGCGCCCGCGGCCTGACGCCGTCGGATGTGGCATTGTCGGGCCTTGGCCAGGCCGAGATCGATCATCTCGGGCTCGATTGGCGTGAGGTCGAGGACATCTATCCCTTGTCGCCGATGCAGCAGGGAATGCTGTTCCATGCGATGCACGACGGCGAGAGCGGACTTTACGTCAACCAGGTTGCTGCGGAGATCCACGGCCTCGATGCCGCAAAGCTGCGTCGCGCCTGGCAGGCGGTCAGCGATCGCCATGCGGTGCTGAGAACCGGTTTTGTCTGGCGCGACCTGTCCGGCTCGCCGCAACAGATTGTCTATCGCCGTGCGGAAGTACCGTTTGTCGAAGAGGACTGGCGCGCGCGGGCTGCGGCGTGGGATCAGGACCAATTGGACGCCGCGCTGGCCGATGTGTCGCGGCAGGAACAGGCCGCAGGGTTTGATCTGTCGCGGCCGCCTTTGCAGCGGGTGCGGCTGATCCGGCTCGGAGACGATCGTCATTGGCTGATCTGGACGCATCATCACATCCTGCTCGATGGATGGAGCTCGGCGCGGCTGATCGCCGAGGTGATGCAGCATAACGGCGAAGGCCGGCTGCCGGCATTGCAGCATCACTATCGCGATTACATCGCGTGGCTGCAGGACCGGGATAGCGATGCTTCGGCGGCGTTCTGGCGCGATGCGATGGCAAGGCTCGATGAGCCGAGTTTCCTGGCCGAACATGTGGACGGGGAATCGTCCGGCCACGGCATGCTCGCGCTGGAGCTGGATGCCGCGCTGACCGGGCGGCTGCAACGGTTTGCGGCGCGCGAACGCGTCACGATGAACACGCTGGTGCAGGCCGCATGGGCGCAGTTGCTGCGGCAATATACCGGACAGAGCACGGTTTGCTTCGGCGTCACCGTGTCGGGCCGGCCGCCGGAACTCGCCGGCGGAGAAGATATGGTCGGCCTGTTCATCAACACGTTGCCGGTCGTCGACGACGTTGGTCCGCAGCAGAGGGTTGGCGCTTGGCTGCGTGAATTGCAGGATCGCAATCTGGTCTTGCGTGAAAACGGCTGGACGCCGCTCTATGAAATTCAGCGTCTCGCGGGGCGTGCCGGACGGCCGCTGTTCGACAGCATTCTCGTATTCGAGAATTATCCGGTCGACCATGCGCTGATGGGGAAGAACCGGCAGATCCGTGTCGGCGAGACCAGGATCGTCGAAACCAGCAATTATCCGCTGTTCACGAGCGTCGGGCTCGATGAACGGCTGCGGCTGGTCTTCAACTATCAGCGCCGGCATTTCGATGAGGCGCAGATCGCGCGGCTGCAACGTGCTTTTGTGCGGCTGATTGAGGCGTTGAGCATCGATGCCGATCGGCCGATTGGCACGGTCGTGGCTGGCGATCCCGCGGATGATGCGCTACTCGCCCGAGCCAACAGCACGCGAGGCGATGAACCGCGCCTGGGAATTGTCGCGCAATTCGAATCGCAGGTCCGCCAATCGCCGGAGGCGATTGCGCTGGTGTTTGGCGAGGAGGAGTTGAGTTATGGCGCGTTGAATGCGCGCGCCAACGGGCTGGCGCGGCGGTTGCGAAAGCACGGCATCGGAACCGATGGCGTGGTCGGGCTGGCGCTCGACCGCGGCGTCGAGATGATGGTGGCGCTGCTGGCGGTGCTGAAGGCGGGCGGGGCGTACCTGCCGCTCGATCCGGATTATCCGGCCGAGCGGCTGGCGCACATGCTGCGCGACAGCGGCGCCGCGCTGGTGTTGACGCAAAGCGCGCTGCTCGATCAGTTCACTCCGGTGTTGGAGGAGACCGGCGCCGAGGCGTGGCTGCTCGATGAGCAGGAAGGCGCGGGCGGCGACGAAGGCAATCTTGATGTTGCCGTGCATCCCGAGAGCCTCGCCTATGTGATCTACACCTCGGGCTCGACCGGCCTGCCTAAGGGCGTGATGGTCCACCACGACGCGGTGACGAACTTTTTGGCGACCATGGCGGAGCAGCCGGGCATGACAGCCATGGACCGCGTGCTCGGCCTGACGTCGTTGTCGTTTGACATCGCGGTGCTGGAGCTGTGGCTGCCGCTGACACTCGGGGCGTGCGTGGTGCTGGCGGATCGCGCGGCCGCGCATGATCCGGCCCGGCTCAAGGCCATTGTCGCCAGGCAGGGCGTCACCATGATCCAGGCGACACCCTCGACCTGGCGGATGCTGCTCGACCATGACGGCTCATCGCTGCCGGCGAACTGCCGGGTGCTGTGCGGCGGCGAGGCGCTGCCGCCGGATCTGGCGCGGCGGCTGGTGGCGCAGGCGGGCGAAGTCTGGAACCTGTACGGCCCGACCGAGACCACGGTGTGGTCGGCGCGTCACCGCCTCGATCTGCAGGACGACCGTCCGGTGCTGGGCGGTCCGATCGGTAACACCACGCTGCACATTCTGGATAACGACCTCAACCTCGCGCCGGTCGGGGTTGCCGGCGAACTCTATATCGGCGGCGCAGGATTGGCGCGCGGCTACTGGCGGCGCGGCGCGCTGACGGCGGAGCGCTTTATCCCCGATCCGTTCGGTCCTCCTGACTCGCGGCTCTACCGCACCGGCGACGTGGCGCGGTGGCGGTCCGACGGCGTGCTCGAATATGTCGGCCGCGCCGATCACCAGGTGAAGATCCGCGGCTTCCGGATCGAGCTCGGCGAGATCGAAGCGCGGCTGTTGGCACAGGATGGCGTGCGCTCGGCGGTGGTGGTGGCGCGCGAGGCCGGCGCGGGGCGCCAGCTCGTCGGCTATGTCAGCGGCGAGGCATCGCTGGATGCGGCGGCGCTCAAGACCGCGCTGTCGTCGGTACTGCCGGATTACATGGTGCCGGCGCGAATTGTGGTGCTGGACCGGCTGCCACTGACACCGAACGGCAAGATCGACCGCAAGGCGCTGCCGGCGCCGGATCAGCTGGCGGCAGCCACGGAACGCGTCGCGCCGCGCACGCCGGCCGAGGTGAAGCTCGCTGCGATCTGGGCCGACCTGCTGCGCCAGCCCGACATCGGCGTCACCGACAATTTCTTCGAGCTCGGTGGCGACTCGATCATCTCGCTGCAGATGGTGAGCCGCGCGCGCCGCGAAGGCGTATCGATCGAGCCGCGCGACGTCTTCCGGCATCAGACGATCGAGGCGCTGGCGGCGGTGTCCCGCGACGTCGGCCCGTCCGAGGATACACCGGTATCCGAACGCGGCTCGCTCGCGGGGCTATCCAGCGAGCAGCTCGAGCGGCTTGGTCTCGACTGGAACCGCATCGAGGATATCTACCCGCTGTCGCCGATGCAGCAGGGCATGTTGTTCCACAGTCTGCGCGATGCCGGCAGCGGCGTCTACGTCAACCAGGTCAGCGTCGAGATTCGCGGCCTCGACCCCGAACGTCTGGGCCGGGCATGGCATGAGGTGACCGCGCGCCATCAGATGCTTCGGACCGGATTCCTGTGGCGCGAGCTTTCCGGATCTCCGCTGCAAGCGGTCTATCGCGACGCCATCGCGCCGTTCGAACAGGAAGACTGGCGCGGGCAGGCGATCAGCGACGAACGGATCGCGGCGGCGCTTGCCGGCGAACGCGCCGCCGAGTTCGATCTCTCGACACCGCCGCTGCAGCGCGTGCGGCTGTTGCGCCTCGATGACGACCTCTACCGGCTGGTCTGGACCTATCATCACATCCTGATGGACGGCTGGAGTTCGGCAAGGTTCGTCGGGGAAGTTCTGCAATGCTACTACGGCGGCGCGCCTGCAGCGAACCCGACGCGTTACCGCGATTACATCGCCTGGCTGCTGGCACAGGACGCCAAGGCGGCTGAAAGCTTCTGGCGCGAACAGCTCGAGGCCTTCGATGAGCCGACGCAACTGGCCGATGCCTTCGGTTCGCGCCGCCACCAGGCATCCGGCCATGAGCGCTGCTATACACGGCTTGGAGAGACGGCGACCGCAGAATTGAAGGCGTTCGCGCGCCGTGAGCGGATCACGCTCAACACTATCGTTCAGGGCGTCTGGGCCCTGCTGCTGCAACGCTATACCGGCCAGCAGACCGTGACGTTTGGCGTTACCGTCGCCGGCCGCCCGGCCAATCTCGACGGATCGCAGCAGATGCTCGGACTCTTCATCAACACGCTGCCGGTTATCGAAACACCGTCGTTCGCCAGCACGGTCGGAGAATGGCTCCGCGCGCTGCAGGACCGCAATTCGGCGATCCGCGACTACGAGCATACGCCGCTCTACGACATTCAGGGCTGGGCCGGTCGCGCCGGGCAGACGATGTTCGACAGCATCATCGTGTTCGAGAATTATCCGATCGAACGCAGCATGCACCAAGGCGATGGTTCGCTGCAGTTCAGCGGTCTCAGAAACGTCGACGTGACGAACTATCCGATGGACCTGTCGGTGCTCGTCGAGGACACGCTGCAGATCGAGTACACCTATATGCCGAGCCATTTCACGGCGGCACAGGCGGTGCAGATCAAGGCGCAGTTCGAACATCTGCTTGTCGCGCTGACGCGGGACGCAACGGCAATGCTTGGCAGCATCGATCCGGTGACGGAGATCGACGCCGCTCTCGCCGGGAATTGCAATCGCCACGCGACGCCGGCCGTGCCGCTGCCGCCGGTGCATGAGGCGATCAGCCGCCATGCGAAGCGCCACCCTGAACGGACGGCGCTTACCATCGGCGGCAAGGTGCTCTCATTCGGCGCGCTCGACGCCAAGGCCAATCGTCTTGCCCATCATCTGATTGCCCGCGGGCTCAGGTCCGAGCAGCGTGTCGGCGTCGTGGTCGAACGAACCGAAGCCACGATGGTCGCGCTGCTGGCTGTGTTGAAGGCGGGTGGGGCGTACGTTCCGCTCGATCCGGAGCTTCCACCCGAGCGGCGCGCGTTCGTCATGCGCGATGCCGGGATCTCGTTCCTGCTGACGGGGCAGGTGGACGTCGAAGGTGGCATGGATCGTCTTGCAAGAATCTCGCTTTCCACATTCGATTTCGATGCGGGACCGGACCATGCGCCGCAACGGGAGTTGCATCCCGACAACCTCGCTTACCTGATCTACACGTCCGGTTCGACGGGAACGCCAAAGGGTGTCGCCGTTGCCCACGGGCCGCTCGCCATGCATTGCGACGTCACGGGCAGCCTTTACGAGATCGACGAGGGCTCGTGCGAGCTGCATTTCCTTTCGCTGGCCTTCGATGGCGCTCATGAACGCTGGCTGACGGTTCTGTCGCATGGCGCGCGGCTTTTGATGCGTGACGCCGAACTGTGGACGCCGGAACAGACGGTCGAGAACCTGCATGCGCATCGCGTCAGCCATATCGGATTGCCGCCGGCCTATCTGCAGCAGGTCGCAGAAGCGGTCGAGCAGACGGGCAACCCACCGCCGGTCAAGCTTTACTCGTTCGGCGGCGAGGCGATGCCGAAGGCGGGCTTCGACAAGGTCAGGCGCGTCCTGAAGCCGCGGATCCTGATCAATGGCTACGGACCGACGGAAACCGTCGTCACGCCACTGGTCTGGAAGGTCGATGGCACGGGCGAATGCGATACGCCGTACGCGCCGATTGGCGTGCCGGTCGGTGACCGCCGCGCCTACATTCTCGATGGCGCACTCAATATCATTCCCGCCGGTGTTGCCGGTGAACTCTATCTCGGCGGCTTTGGACTCGCGCGCGGCTATCACGGCAAGGCGGGCATGACCGCCGAGCGGTTCGTACCTGATCCATTCTCGGCGCTGCGGGGGGCCCGGCTGTACCGCACCGGTGATCTCGCGCGATGGCGCGAAGACGGCACCGTCGAGTATCTCGGTCGCAGCGATGACCAGGTCAAGGTCAACGGCTTCCGGATCGAGCTTGGAGAAATCCAGACCACGCTGCTTCGCCATGAGGAGATCGAGCAGGCGGCAGTGGTGGCGCTACCGGGCGCGGCAGGTAATCAGCTCGTTGCCTATGTCGCACCGAAGGCGGCAAAGGACGCATCAGAAGATGCCGCCGACGCGCTGGTTGAGAGATTGACCTCGTTCCTTAAGCAGACCTTGCCGGCCTACATGGTGCCGGCGCGGATCATAGTGCTGGAGCGGCTGCCGGTCTTGTCGAGCGGCAAGATCGACCGGCGTGCGCTGCCAGCGCCTGATGTGGCAGCGCGAAGTTTCGTTGCTCCGGAAGGACCCGTCGAAACCGCGATGGCGCGGCTGTGGGCCGATATCCTCAAGGTGCCGCAAGTCGGCGTGACAGATAATTTCTTCGAACTCGGCGGCAATTCGATTCTCAGCCTCAAGGTCGTGGCCCGGCTCCGGCAGGACAAGACATTCGGCATCGAGATCAAGCTGCGCGATCTCCTGCAGAAACCGACGATCCGAGCGCTGCTGGCCGATAGCGGTGCCGCGGCTTCCGCCGCTACGCCTGCGCCATCGGCGCTGCTGCCGCTGAACGCGGCGGTTCGTGGTGCGCAGCCGGTGTTCTGTGTGCATGGCGGCTTCGGCACCGTCTTCGATTATGGGCCACTGGCGCGCCGCCTCGAAGGGCGCCGGCAGGTGATCGGGCTGCAGTCGAGAATGCTGGTCGACAGTTCGTGGAGCGACGGCTCGCTCGACGCGATGGCCGCAGACTATGCGAACGAGATCAGGCAGGTGCAGCCGCATGGGCCGTATAGTCTGGTCGGTTGGTCGCTCGGCGGCCTTCTGGTCACCCTCGTTGCCGCCGAGCTCGAACGTTCCGGTGAGCGCGTGGCGTGTCTTGCCATGGTCGACAGTTTCGTGTTGCAACGGCAAGGCGGTTCCAACCGGCAGGAAGCGGCAGTCCACTGGATCGACGATCTCACGGGATTGCTGTCTGCGGTACTTCCGCAATCCGCGGCCGCCGTGCGCACCAGTTCGCATGTCGAAGCAGCGAAACGCGCTGATCTGCCGGAGACATCCGAGAGCGTCCGGCATCTGGTTGCACAGATATCGGGGGAGGGAGTATCGACGGACGACAGGTCACTCGGCGTCGACGACATAGCCGGTGCTTTTGCCGTCGGGCGACATCTCAAAATCTTGACGCAGAACGCAACGCCGCCGCGCTGTCTTGCGGCAAGGCCATTGTGCTGGTGGACATCGAGCCGATTGGCACAGCGCGATCGGCTGGAGACGCAACTGCCTGACGTCGTCGATCGTGGCGTCGTCGGAGACAACCATTTCACGATCCTCAGGGATGCGCGCCTGCTCGACGAGATCTGCGGACTGCTTGTGCCGGAGGCAGCATCGATGGCATCGCCGGACACGGTTCCGGAGCCGGCGGAATGAGTAATCCCATGAATCTTGATCCAGACATCGCCGCACTGCTCGAGATGGTGCAGGCGGGGACCGAAAGCGGTGCCCGCATCCCGTTTCCGCAACTGACGGCCGTTCAGGCGCGGGCCGATTTCGATGCGTCCTCGCCGCTGCTCGATGTCGATCCGCCGGCGCTTGGCCATGAACGTCAACTCTCGCTGCCGACGCGCGATGGCGCGACGATCGACGCGCGGCTCTATGCGCAGGCGGAGCCAAGCAGCCGCAATCCGGTGCCGATTCTTCTTTATATGCATGGCGGCGGCTTTGTCGTCGGAAGTCTCGATTCCCATCAGCCCTTGTGCCGCGGCCTTGCCGAAGACAGCGGCGCGGCCGTGCTGTCGGTCGGCTACCGGCTTGCGCCCGAGCACAAGTTTCCGACCGCCTTCGAGGATGCCGTCGATGCGCTGACCTGGATCGGTCGCGAGGGCCTCGCGGCGGGACTGGATGCCGGCCGCGTCGCCATCGGTGGCGACAGCGCCGGCGGGACGCTTGCCGCAGCGCTCGCCATCGAGGCCAAGGCGAACCGAAGCCTGCCGCAGCCCGTGCTCCAGGTTCTGGCCTATCCCGGCCTGAGCCCTCGGCAAACGTCGGATTCCTACGAGCGGTACGGTTCCGGCTATCTCCTGGAACGCAGCACCGTCGACTGGTTCTTCCGGCAATATCTTCGCGACGATGCCGACCGCGATGACTGGCGCTTTGCGCCGCTCGCCGCCGGGGATCTCTCAGGACTGCCGCCGGCGCTCATCGTGCTGGCCGAATTTGATCCCCTGGTGGATGAGGGACGCGACTACGCAGCAAGGCTCCGCGCCGCCGGCGTTCCCGCCGATCTGCAGATCTATCCGGGAATGATCCATGAATTCCTGCGTATGGGAAACGTCGTGGCTGATGCCCTGCAGGCGCGGGCGGCGATCGGGCAGGCGCTGGCCAACGCTTTTCGTTCTGCCGGCGAAAAGGCGGCGTGATGTGGAAATGCAGCGGGAATGAGGGTATGTCATGGCTGTTACCCTCCGCGGCTTCGCTGCAAGGCTTTCCTGAGCCGGATTTCCATGAGCACGTTTGTCTCCGACTACAGACTATCCCGCCGTGCGCTGCTGAAAGCGGGCATCGGCGGCGCGGCGCTTGCCGGTGGGTTGCCGATGGCATTTGCACAAGTCGGTGGATCGCCATCCGGTCCCCGCGTTGCCGCACTTGGCTGGGCCTGTGCGCAGACGATACTGGCGCTCGGCATGGTGCCTCTGGTCGTTCCGGAGATCGAGCGTTACGGCAGGCTCGTCGTCGAGCCGGCTGTTCCGTCAAGCGTTCAGGAGATCGGTCTGCGTTCGGAGCCAAATCTCGAGCTGCTGCAGAGTTTGACGCCCGACATCATCATCATCGATCCCAGCATCACGGCCGCCATGCCCCGGCTCAAGCTGGTCGCCCCGGTCGAGGTGTTCACGATCTTCAAGCCCGGCGGGCATCCCCTCGATACCGCGCGCCGTTCGACGATGGAGCTTGCGAAGCGTCTCGGCATCCGGGCGGCGTGCGAAGCCTATCTCGCGCGTTTCGATGTCGCCATGGCCGGCTATCGCGAACAGGTTCGAGGACGCGGAGGCAAGCCGCTCTATCTCGTCAGCGAAATCGCGCGCAATCGTGCGCTCGTATTCGGCCCGAACAGCCTCTATCAAGAGGTGCTCAATGAATTCGGGTTGAAGAATGCCTGGACCGGGCAGAGCGGCCCGTGGGGGCACACGAGCGTCGGCCTCGAAGTGCTCGCTGCGGTTCCCGACGCGCGACTGGTGCTGTTGAGCTCGCGCGTTGCCGATGTCGAAGCCCTGCTCAAGACGGGTCCGGTGTTGCAGACCCTGCCGTCCCTTCGGTCCGGTCGGCTGACGGTGCTCGGCAATCAATTCTTCTATGGCGGCGTGCCGGCGGCCGAGCGCTTCGCGCGTCTGCTGGCCGAACGTTTGCCGCAGGACAACAATGAACAAGGTTGACGCGCTGCCCGCCCGGTCCGGGATCGAGATGCATCCGGCCGCGCTGATCGGCTTGCTGTTTGCAGCGGCCTTTGCGCTGACGTGGCGGCATCTGTCGGGATATCTGCCGGCTGGCGCATGGTTATCGGTGCTGTGGCGGCCCGAGATCAACGACCCGCAGCAGATGCTCGTGCACTATACCGTGTTTCCGCGCATCGCGGTGGCGTTGCTGGCCGGCGCGGCCCTTGGTCTCGCCGGCACCGTCTGTCAGCAGGTGCTGCGCAATCCGCTTGCTGAACCGAGCACCCTCGGCGTCCTGAATGGGGCCTATCTGGCGCTGGCTATCACGACGCTGTGGGCGCCGTCGCTGCTCGCGTTCGGCCGCGAGTGGATCGCGCTGGCGGGCGGGTTCGCTGCCTTCCTGTGTGTGTTCGGATTAACCTGGAGGCGTGCGCTATCGCCGGTCGTGCTGGTGCTTGCCGGGCTGATCGTCGCCTATTACTGCGCCGTGACAACCCAGGCGCTGGTGTTGCTCAACCACGAATACCTGATCGGCCTGTTCATCTGGGGCGCCGGCTTCCTCAATCAGCAGGACTGGAACAACGTGACGTTCCTGGCGCCGCGATTGCTCATTTCCTTCGTGCTCGTCGCGGCGATGGTGCGTCCGCTGACCTTGCTCGGTTTCGACGACGAGACTGCGCGCAATCTCGGCCTCGGACTGACGCGAGCGCGGGTCTGCGCGCTGGCGATTGCGATCGCGCTCAGCGCTTCGGTTGTCAGTGTGGTCGGTGTCATGGGCTTTGTGGGCCTTGCTGCGCCGGCCATCGTCATGCTGTCGGGCGCGCGCCGGTTTCGCGACCGGCTGATCTGGGCCCCGCTTTGCGGTGCCCTGCTGCTGTGGCTGACGGATGAACTTGTGCTGCTGATCCCGCCCGGTTATCGCGAAATGCCGGCTGGCGCAGTGACAGCCCTGATCGGCGCGCCGATGTTGCTTATGTTGCTGCCGCGGCTACGCGCCACGGTGCTGGTCGGAAATCTCACGCCATACGTTCCGCCACGTCTCGATCATCCCTGGCGGATCATCCTGTTCGGGCTCGCCTTGCTGCTGTTCGTCATCTGGATCGCGCTCGCCGTCGGGGTCGGATCCGAAGGTTGGCGCTGGAGCGGCCTTGCCGGTATCCAGGAGTTTTGGCCATGGCGCTGGCCGCGCGTGGTGTCGGCGATGGCGGCGGGCGCGACGCTTGCCGTGGCCGGCACATTGCTGCAGCGCATGACCGGAAATCCGATGGCCGCGCCGGAGGTGATGGGCATCAGCTATGGCGCTGCGATGGGCGTCATCGCTCTTCTCTATCTGTTTCCCGCTCACACGCGGCTGGCGCAGATTGCAGCGGGCGGGATCGGCGCCTTCCTCGTGCTGGCACTGGTCCTGCTGTTCAGCCGGCGGTCCGAGTTCAGTCCGGAACGGGTGCTGCTGGCGGGCGTCGCCATGAGCGCGGCGTTCGGTGCGATCATTGCCATGGCGCTGGCGACCGGGGATCCCCGCATCGGCATGCTCCTGTCGTTGCTGACGGGATCGCTGTATCAGATCGGTCCGGCCGAGGCCTTGGTCCTTGCCGCCGCGGCGCTGATTCTGCTGGTCATGGTGCCGATGCTGTCCCGCTGGCTCGACATCCTGCCGCTCGGCCCGGCGGCATCGCGTTCGGTCGGCATCTCGCTGGGCAGAAGCCGCATCATCATCATGCTGCTGACGGCTTTGCTGACGGCGACGGCGACGCTGATGGTGGGGCTATTGAGCCTGGTCGGGTTCATCGCCCCGCATATGGCGCGGATGATGGGGGCGCAGCGCGCACTTCATCAGGCCGCGCTCGCTGCAATGATCGGCGCTATCCTGATGGTATCAGCGGATTGGGCCGGGCGCATGGTGATATTTCCATTCCAGATGCCGGCCGGCATTTTCGCGATGATGCTCGCCGGGCCTTATCTCATCTGGCTGTTGCGTCCGCGACGCGGATGAGAGCGCGGTGAACGTGGATCGTCACCGCGCGAAGCTGATGAGATGGCCGTGATCCGGCGACGGCATCACCCCCATCGCAATGCCGTAGATGGTTTCGAGCTCGGCCGGGGTCATGATCTTGTCCGGGGTGCCGCGGGCAATCAGCTTGCCCGAATGCAACGCGATGATCTCGTCGCAGAAACGCGCGGCCATGTTGACGTCATGGAGCACGACGACCACGCCGAGATCGCGCTCGCGGGCGAGCTGCTTCACGAGCGACAGAACCTCGATCTGATGGGCGATGTCGAGTGCGGAGGTCGGCTCATCGAGCAGCAGGCACTCGGCATCCTGTGCAACCAGCATGGCGATCCAGACTCGTTGGCGCTCGCCGCCTGACAGCGTATCGACCAGCCGGTCCGCAAACGGCTCGATGTGGGTCAGCGCCATGGCTTCCGCGACTTTTTCGCGGTCGGTGTCGCCAAACCGGCCGAGCGCGCCATGCCAGGGATAGCGGCCGAGCGCAACCAGTTCCCTGACCAGCATGCCGGCGGCGGGCGGCGTCTGCTGTGGCAGATAGGCGACCTTGCGGGCGTAGTCCCGATCGCTCCATTCGCGCAAGCCGCGTCCTTCGAAGCGGATCGTGCCGAAGGAACTCGGTTGCTGCCGCGCCAGCAATTTCAGCAAGGTCGATTTGCCGGAGCCATTATGCCCGATCAATCCCACGACGCTGCGCGTGGGAAGGGTAAGCGTGAGCGGTTCGAGCAATGCGCGTCCGGCGACCGCGAAGCCAACCTGATCGAGTTCGAACAAGGACGCGGGCGCATCAGGCGCGGCTTGCGCGATTTCGTTTGGTCGAACTACGTGCATGAGAAGGGGCCTGCAATGCGGTGCGAGGCGGGCGCCGTCCCGCCGACCTGCGTGCGTCGGGACGTCATGGCTGGCGCAGGCTCCAATACGCGACCGCCAGGTGCTGATTGCGGGCGAGCTTTCGATCCTCGCGCAGATGATTTCGCAACACCTTCAGGGCCTGCGCTTCGCACGCCACCCACGCAAAGATGTCGCGATGGTCGGGCCATCGCACGGCCTTGACGGCATCGACCAGTAGCTGCGTCGTCCCGGCCGAATGGTCGCCGCGATGCAGCCAGCGGACCGATACGCCGTTTGGTGCGACCAGCGGAACCTCTTCAAGTCGGTCGGCAACTTCGATGAAGACTTCGCCCGTTGCCGTTGCCGGCAGCATCTCGAGAATTCGCGCAATGGCGGGCAGGGCGGTCTCATCGCCTGCCATCAGCACCCAGCGCGCCGGGCGAATGCTTCGCCCGAGCGGGCCGGCCATGCCGCAAATGGCGCCGGCTTGCGCGTTGACTGCGAATTCCGAACCCGGTCCGGCATGATCATGGACCACGAAATCGATATCGATCTCGCCGGCCTGCAGATCGATGCGGCGGATTGTGTAGTAGCGCGTGACGGGTCTGCGGTCGGGTTCCGGCCACAGGATACGTCCGTCCGGGGCAGGCCACGGCCATTCGGGCTTGGCGAGGCCTTCGGGCGGGAAATACAGCCGGACATGCAGGTCATCGTCGTTCACGAAGCGCGCGATGTCGTCTCCGGTGAAAGTCAGCCGGCGCATCCGCGGTGTCAGATCGGTTACGGCCTTCAGGCGGACCTCGCGGAAGTTCGCCAGCGTGCCGCCATCGGACTCATGGCCGGACCAGACGATGGTCGGAGCTTCGTCGCCGGCGAATTCGATCACATGGGAGGCGACGACCGAGCGCAGCATTTCGAGATTGCCCTTGTCGTTGGCCTCGACGCGGATCTTGAGCGTTTCGGCCTCGACGGCGAGCGAACTGGTTCCAAACGGCAGCTTCGCCACCATCAGGCCGCCCTGGTCCTCGAAGGCGATGTCATGCTCGGCCAGATGATCGATCATCCGGGCAGCGAGGCCGGCGGCATCGGCAAGCGCGATGCGGGTCTCCGAGATCAGCGAATCCAAGTCGTCCTCCAGTCGGCCTGGCCGATGCTGGCCTGCAAGCGCTTCGATGTCCTGAAATCGCGGCCCGACACAGCGGCTGGATCAACGTCCTACTCGCTCCTCGGCTGCGATGCAAAGGCGGTACCACTCACATTTTATTAAACGCGCAGCCGATCACAAATTAGAATCCATCGAAAAGGGCTGAAAAATAAGCTCTGGAATAGCGATGCTGCCATCATGTATTCGCATCACACCAGCAAGGCTGTTCGTACCAGGACGGGCCGTGTAGGTTCGCTTCAGCTCTACTCCAGCGCGCGGCACACATGATGAACCCACGAAGCGGCCTGACGGCGCAGATCCTGCATCTCCTGCGGCCATACTGGCCGATCGTGCTCGGCGGCATCGTCCTCGGCGCCGTCGGCGGCGCCAGCGTTGCGGGATTGCTCGCGGTGGTCAACCGCGGCCTCTACGCGACGCAAGGCGACGTCGCAACGCTGTTTCTCGCGTTTGCGGGCCTGTGCCTGTTGATCCTGATCGGCTCCATCGGCGCCGATATCAGCGCCAACTATGTCGGCCAGCGGATCATTGCCGAACTTCGCAAGTCGCTCGCCGCCAGGATTCTGGCCGCCCCGATCGATCAGCTCGAAATTTATCGGACGCATCGCCTGATCCCGGTTCTCACCCAGGATGTCGATACGATCAGCGATTTCGCGTTCTTCTTTTCCTCCTTCTTCGTCTCCCTCATCATCACGCTCGGTTGCATGGTTTACCTGGCGGTGCTGTCGTGGCCGCTATTTCTCATTACGGGGCTGGTCATTGCGCTCGGTTCGCTTGCGCATGCATTTGCGCGAACGCGGGGCGTTCGAGGGTTCAACGCTGCCCGGGATTCGGAAGACGAGCTGCAGAAGCATTATCGTGCGATCGCCGAGGGCGCGAAGGAGCTGCGGCTGAACCGCGCGCGCCGCCAGCGCGTCTATGTCGAGCAGCTCCAACGTACGGTCGACCGGATCAGCGCGGTGCAGGTCAAGTCGATCAATCTCTTCGTGACGGCGCGGGCGCTCGGCACGATGCTGTTCTTCGTCGTGATCGGCGTCGCGCTCACCTTGCGACCGTCCTTCTGGCCCG
The DNA here is from genome assembly GCF_009930815.1 of Bradyrhizobium sp. CCBAU 051011. Taxonomy (NCBI): domain Bacteria; kingdom Pseudomonadati; phylum Pseudomonadota; class Alphaproteobacteria; order Hyphomicrobiales; family Nitrobacteraceae; genus Bradyrhizobium; species Bradyrhizobium sp. CCBAU 051011. Next base: position 5,324,090 of record NZ_CP022222.1, read on the forward strand.
ACAGCCCTGCCGCGGTTTCGAGCGGGTTCGTTCTGGTGCTGCTCTATATGCGGGGACCTATCGATCAGGTCATCGGCATCCTGCCATCCCTGGGCCGTGCGCAGGTGGCGATGCGGCGCATTGCCGATCTTTCGGAGCAGTTCTCGACGCCCGAACAGGACTTGCTGGCCGTGCCATCCACCGCGCCGGATGGATCAGGCAGGATCGAATCGATCGAGCTCCGCAATGTGTCGTACAGCTTCCGTGCTGTGCCGGGCAGCGAGCCCTTCGTTCTCGGGCCGATCGACCTGCATGTCCGCCGGGGAGAAATCGTCTTCATTGTCGGCGAGAACGGCAGCGGAAAGACCACGCTGATCAAGCTGCTGCTCGGCCTTTACGCACCGCAGAGCGGCACAGTGCTGCGCGATGGCCGGGCGGTCGAAACACAAACGCGCGATGACTACCGGCAGCTCTTCACCACCATTTTCTCAGACTATTACCTGTTTGAGGATCTTCTGCAGGCTGGTGGAATGGTGCCTGAGGTCGCCGAACGCTACTTGAAGCGATTGGAGGTCGCGCACAAGGTATCGGTCGAGAACGGCGTGTTTACGACGACGGACCTCTCGACCGGCCAGCGCAAGCGGCTGGCGCTGATGAATGCGTGGCTCGAGGAGCGGCCGGTCCTCGTTTTCGACGAGTGGGCCGCGGATCAGGATCCCGCCTTCCGTCACATCTTCTACACGGAATTGCTGCCCGACCTGAAGCGCATGGGCAAGACGATCATCGTGATCTCGCACGACGATCGCTATTTCGGCGTAGCGGATCATCTCGTGCGACTTCGCCACGGCAAGCTTTTGGCCGGGGAAGCGATAGCGCATGACGTCATCAAGTCGTCATCGGTTCCAACCAGCACGTCTCTTTAGAGCTATTTTATTCTCGGGAGAAATTTGAATCGAAGTTCATGTTCTTGCGAGATGGATGCCACCGAAAGCGCATGATGTCTCGCGACGCTGTCTTGTCAGATTTGTAAGGAATCTAAACTGCGTGTGGTGGCACTCCTTGTCATCTTGTGCGGGAGTGCTTTAGATCGCAAGCGCGACTGAAGATCGCGTTTCGTTTTGAGCAATCACGTTTGCGATGCGAGGGCCGGATGAAGAAAGCTTCGAGCTCCGCAATTGGGCCCCGCGCGTTGCCGATCGGACCGCACTCTGCAATGACGGTCGTTCAGGACGGCGGCAGAGACCTTCGGGTTGCCATGGGCGCCACGACGGTGATGCGGCTGCGGCTCGAGGAGCCGCTGGATCGCTTGAAACTATCGGATACTCCCGACGATCCGCACCTCGCGATATCTGCGGTTGCGGCGGCAGCAGAAGCCATGTTCGGATGGCGGCCGACCCTTGACCGGCTTGTGCTGGATCTGGCCGGTAGAGAATCTCTTGCGCGCGAACTGATGAACCATGGCCTCGTTGTCATAGCGGGAACGGAGCTCGTTCTGCTTCCAGAATTGTTGATGCAGCGGCCGGATAATTGGCTGGTCAATGCCGAACAGCCGCCAATGCCGCAACTTCATGTGATGACGGACGGCAAGCGTCATCCGCGGCGCCCGGCCAAGCCCGTGGGCAAGGTATATGCCCGGTTCATACCCTGGCTCGCCGAGGTGATCTCCTTTCGCGTCGCTGACCTGGACAAGGACCTGCATCTGCTGCACCGGTGGATGAACGATCCCCGTGTCGACGCATTCTGGAACGAGGCGGGCGATCTCGAAAAGCATCGGCGCTATCTCTCCGGCATTCTGGCAGACCCACATATGCTGCCGCTCATCGGCTGTTTCGATGACGAGCCGTTCGGCTATTTCGAGCTCTATTGGGCCAGGGAAAATCGCATCGCGCCGTTCTACGATGCCGACGACTACGATCGTGGCTGGCACGTCGTCGTGGGCGAGGACGCCTATCGTGGGCGCCGCTACATCAGCGCCTGGTTACCGTCGCTGATGCACTACATGTTCCTGGACGATTGCCGAACACAGCGAATCGTCGGCGAGCCGGCGGCGGCGCATTCGCAGCAGCTTCGCAATCTGGAAGTTTCGGGCTTCGCGAAAATCAAGAATTTCGATTTTCCGCACAAGCGGGCCACCCTCGTCATGCTGCTGCGCGAGCGCTTCTTCGGCGACCGGCTGTGGTTGCCCGCAGCCACAGCTCCGGCGGCCAAGTCTTAAGGCCTGAACGGAGCGCGGCTTCATGTCTCACCAGCTTGCGATCGAGCACGACGTCGTCGGCGTCGGATTCGGGCCTTCCAATCTTGCGCTTGCCATCGCGCTGGACGAATGCGCCAGAAGGTCACGTCTGAAATGCGCGCCGCTGTTCGTGGAAAAGCAGCCGCATTTCACCTGGCACGGCGGCATGCTGCTGCCGGGCAGCGACATGCAGATCTCATTTCTCAAGGATCTGGTTTCGCTGCGCGATCCGACCAGTCCATTCACCTTTGTGAACTATCTGCACAAGCGTGGCCGTTTGCTGGATTTCATCAATTGCCGGACGTTCTATCCGAGCAGACTGGAGTTCAACGACTATCTCCGGTGGGTCGCCGACCAGTTCAAGTCTCGGGCTGCCTACGGCGAAACCATTGTTGCCGTCGAGCCGGTGACGGCCGGGCAAACCGTGACGTCCTTGCGGGTTCATTCGCGGACGCTTGCCGGCGGAGAAACTGTGCGGCTTGCAAGGAATCTGGTGATCGCTGCGGGAGGGCAGCCGTATGTCCCGCAGGTGTTTGCGAAGGCGGCCGGCGATCCCAGATTGTTCCACACCAGCCGCTACCTGGATGCGGTCGAGCGCGCCGGCCTGGACGGCAGGACAGCGCGCGTGGCCGCGATCGGCGGAGGACAGAGTGCAACCGAAGTGACGGTCGACCTTCACGGCCGTTTCCCGCAGGCACGCATCGATTTGATCTTTCGCGGCCATGCCTTGAAGCCGTCCGACAGCAGCCCGTTCGTCAACGAGATTTTCAATCCTGATTACACCGACTTCATCCATGCGCAGTCTGCCGAGCGGCGGGACGCTATCGTTCGCAATTTCCGGAATACGAATTATGCGGTGGTCGATTCCGATCTGCTCGATCAACTATATCGACTGCTCTACCAGCAACGTGTTGGCGGCGAGACAAGAGTAGCATTGCATCCGCGTAGCGAAATTACGGATGTGCATGCTACGCCTGAGGGGATCGAGATAAGCCTGGTCGACAAGTTCGGGAGCGAAAATCGCCGCTCGACCTATGATGCCGTCGTTCTCGCCACCGGATACGACAGAGAAACGCCGCACGCGTTTCTCGCGCCAATTCAACGCTACATTCGCGACAGCGTGCCGGATCGCAGCTACAGGCTTGTCACCAGTCCGGCGTTTCGGCCGCAAATCCATCTCCAGGGATATTCGGAAGCTTCGCATGGCCTCAGCGATACGCTGCTCTCAGTTATTGCCGTGCGTTCGCAGGAAATCGCCGAATCGCTGCTTGCGACGATTTCGCGCCGGGAACTCATCGCCTAAGTTCGATTGGATAGACAGAGCGGCGTGCGCCAAGGATTTGAAGCGGGCCGCGAGACCGCCTTGTCAAGGAGCCTTGCTTTCGGGTTTCAGGGGGCTGAGGCGATCACGCGCCATTGCGCTGCGGATCCAAGTGCAGCCGGCACGGAGAGCACTGCAGGAGACGAACCCGCATCAACGATCAATGTGTCAGGTGGAATCGTGAAACCGACGCCGGCGGCCTTGAGGATTGCCTCCTTGAGCGTCCAGTAGCGAAGGAAGAGGCGAGAGCGCTGAGTTGCGGGGGCTTTCGCCAGCTCCCGAAGCTCTTCTGCCGCCAGGACGATTTCGCTCATCGCGTCCATATCTGCAATTTGCCGCAGGGGCTCGATATCCACGCCGATCGGCATGTGTGCCACTGCAGCGGCGACAGCGCCTCTCGCGTGGCTCAGGCTGAAGTCGAGGTCTGCGGGGGCATCAACGAGCACGGGTTTGCCCAGCGCGGATTGTTCGAAGCGCAACCCGTCGGCTGCCCGTCCCGCGATGGCTCCGAGCAACAGGCGCGCACCCGCATGCGCGGCGAGATAGCCCATGCGATCCTCGATATGGAGGAAGCGTGCCAGACGATCGGTCTCGTCGGCATCGAGCACTTGCATGGCTTGCCCGACCCTGAGCGTATCGGGTTCGCCGGCGACCACGTCGCCGGGCGGAGCTACCTTCGCCAGCCAGAGAACGATCTCTTCCGACTTCAGCCGTCCGATCGGGCGCGCGAAACCTGCATCGTACAGGCATCGCAAGCGTAATTGTTCCCGCTCTGCCGTGCATTTGACAGCGAGCGACCACACGAGGAAGGCGTTTGCCTGATCGATCGAAAGCGGTGCAGCAAATGGCCCGTGTGCTGCCTTTTGAAAATTCGTCATGTCAGTTGGCTCGCCGCCTCTGCACAACCATATGCAATCCGCGGGTGTATTGATGCGCACGTGGAGGCGATCTGACTTAGAATCCGTCTAACTGAGCGTCATCGGCACCATGTGTGGTTGCAACAAACACGAGTTGTGCTGATAGATTCATTCTTAAGCGCATCGGCGCGATCTGCAGACGTATATTTGGAAGCGACCATGACAAAATCCGCCCCTGTCGAGCAATCTATGGAAAGCTATCTGCCGGAGCGGATTGCAACCATACTGGTTGGCAGCCAGCATGCAGGCCTCATCAGCAAGGAGCCAGCCACGCGCATCGACTACCTGCTCGAGATTGCGTCGCTTCATACCAGGAACGAACTCCTCAGCCACCCGGGCCTGGGACGCGTGGGCGTCCAGCGGATCGAAAAGTGGATGAGGCTTCATAGCCGGCGCCTTCGCCGCAACGAAGAGAGCCTCGATAGTGTGATCTGCCGATTCGGCTTTCGGCAGGCATTTGCCGACGCCAGAGCCGGTCGGGCCGGGCCCGTATTGGTGATCTCGCCGGAGTCCAGGGACAAGGTCCTGCGTGGGCTCGGTTCATACGATATGCGCGCCCAACAGCCGACAGTTCGCGATGATGGCATTTCGGCGCCATCGAGCATGAAAGCTGAACCCGAGCCGTTCGGAAAATGGCCATCCTTCGTGAGTCAAAACGAAGACAGCCTCAAAATTTGTTGGCCCCCGATCTTCACGCCGCCGACAGCGGTCGATCGACTGAATAGCTGTGTCATTGGAACATATTAGCAGCGAGAAACTTTCGTTAAGCACTGCCGGCGGCGGAGCGCTCGTTGCAAAATAGTTTACCGATTGCTCTTGACGGATTTGCAAATCTCTGTGCATACCGCTGCCCCACAAAACGCCGTCGAACTCGCCGGCGCTCTTTAAGGACCGAAACCGTGTTGCGATTGCGCTCACATATCGTCGCGAATGCCGCCCCCGCGCTGCCGTTTATCCGGTCGTGCGATTGGTCGCGCATGTCCGTGACGGAACACGGTCCACGCTATCTGACGAAGCCCGACAATCTCGGGACCAGCAGGATAGCAGGCAGAGCGTAACAGGCAGCGGGAATCCCCCTCTGCCAATCAGGCGGAGGGCAACATGGCCCGCAACAGCACCACCAAGACAGGACTCGAGAACCGTACCCGCGAGAAGATTTTCTCCTCGCCGGTCGCGCTCGCCTTCGTGCGCACCGTTGTGGCGCTGCGAGGGATCTCCGAGACCGAAGCCCGCCAGATTTATCTCGACTACATCAACCGATCGCGGTCGGCGGGTAACCGCGGCCGCCGCGTGATGACGTGAAGTGATTTCCGAATACAGGATGGTCGCCCCTGCAAGGACATAAGGCGATCCGCTGACCGGTACCGGTCTCCTTCAGTGGAGCGGCAAACGGTGGTTTCAGGCAGCGATTACTTTTGGCCGGGCATCCCCCGGCCGTTTGTAGATTTCACGCCGGCGTAGCACAGCGGAAGTGCAGGGCTTTTGTAAAGCCAAGGTCGGGAGTTCGATCCTCTCCGCCGGCACCATTTCGCTCCACTAGCCCAACTGGTAGAGGCGACGGACTTAGATTCCGTGCGGTGGCGGTTCGAATCCGTCGTGGAGCACCAAACATTGCAATTCCATTGCATAGGCAATGACTCGACAAATGTCCGTGTAGCCCAATCGGTAGAGGCGGCGCTTTCAAACGGCGCGCGATCGCGGTTCGAATCCGTGCACGGACACCAAGCGCGCGCTTAGCTCAGCGGTAGAGCGCCTGTCTTACACACAGGATGTCGGCCGTTCGATCCGGTCAGCGCGTACCAACTCGCGTCCGTAGCTCATTCAGGAGAGCGCCGCTGTGACATGGCGGAGGCGGCAGGGGCAGAGCCTGCCGGACGCACCATCAATTCCCTCTCGTAGCTCAGTGGTAGAGCAATCGCTTGATAAGCGATCGACGGATGTTCGATTCATCACGGGAGGACCAAACAGCCAGGAGGTCACCATGAGCGAGAACTTACCTGCCGGCGTGCACCGTCTCTCCGCCGAGAGCCAGCTCGCGCTTGCCCGATCAAAGGCGAGGGGCGACGCCATCATGGCGCGTCACGCGAAACCGGAGCGGCTGGCCGCCGCGACCATCAAGACAATGGATCCGGAGCGTTAAACCTGAATGGAGATGGAGCGGACTTTTAACCCGTGCGCAAGTGGTTCGAAACCACCCGGATCCTCCATCACGGACCTGTGCCCCCAGCGGCTAAGGGAGCGGATTCTTAATCCGTCGCGAAAGCATCGTCGGTTCGAGTCCGACCAGGTCCTCCAACTGAATTTTCGCGCTCGTGGCGAAACTGGTAGACGCGCCGTCTTGAGAGGGCGGTGGGAGACCATGTCGGTTCGATCCCGGCCGAGCGCACCAATTGCCCAACCAATTGCCCATGTCCCCATCTGGCGAAGGGACCGGACTGTCGATCCGGGAAGGCGAGTTCGATCCTCGTCATGGGCGCCAATTCCAGGATGTAGCTTAGCCCGGCTAAAGCGCACGCCTCGGGCGCGTGAGACCCGCAGGTTCAAATCCTGCCATCCTGACCACTTCGGGCGTCTAGCTCAACGGTAGAGCCGGCTGCTCATAACAGTCCACGTATCGGTTCAAATCCGGTGGCGCCCACCACCAAAGAGAGGAGAGGGCAATGTTCGCAGCAAATCCCTCCCTTGTCCTCAACGCCGACTTCCAGCCGCTCAGCTATTTCCCGCTGTCGCTGTTCAACTGGGAGGATGCCGTCAAGGCGGTCGTGAAGGGATCGCATGTCGTCGTCGCAGAATACGAACAGCTTGTCCGCAGCCCGTCGACGGTGATGCGGCTGCCGTCGGTCATCGCGCTGCGCGAGTACGTGCGGCCGCCGTCTCGAGTAGCCTTCACCCGGTTCAACGTCTTCCTCCGCGATCGCTTCCGTTGCCAGTATTGCGGCGACCAGCACCTCCGCGGCGAACTGACGTTCGACCACGTTATCTCGCGAGTAAACGGCGGCCAGACGTCGTGGACAAACATCGTGGCGGCTTGCAGTCCCTGCAACACGCGCAAGGGCCGCTTCTACCTGAAGCCGCTGCGGGAGCCGTTCGAGCCGACGCAGTACGACTTGATGGCAGCCCAGCGTCTGTTCCCGCCGAACTTTCTGCACGAGACCTGGCGCGACTATCTGTACTGGGACGTCGAGCTCGAGAAGTAACGGCGCCGGCGGCGAGTTTCTTCCGCCGGCGTCCATCACCACGTAGCTCAACTGGACGAGCACGACCCTCCGAAGGTCGAGGATGTAGGTTCGAGTCCTATCGTGGTGGCCAAATTTTGATGCCCGACAAGCGGGAGGCCCGCGCTCTTAAGCGGGAAACTTGAAACGGCCGTGCCCGCGGCGATAGCCGATGGTGCTGCCCTGGATGACGAACCGGACAAGCGTGCCGGCGCTGCCTTGAAAACAGACGGGCGCCGCGAGGCGTTGCGGTGCAAGTCCGCCGTCACTCCGCCATTTGGACAGTGAACCGGCGCGCCGCCGGCCTCGATTGGAAATCGAGTGGGCGCTTCGGCGCTGGGGATCAGGGCCTCCGCTGTCCGCCACCTAGATGTGAGCTTTCAGGAGGTTGTCCATCCAGTCCTGAACGAGGAAGCTGAAGTTGTCGAAGCTTTAGCCAATCCCCGGAGGACCGAATGGACACCCATAAGAATGCGCCTCTGACGCCGAAAGGTCGAGAGGCCATGGTGCGGAGCGTGATCGAGGGCGGCCTGACGAAGGCCGCAGCCGCGCTCCGGTTCAACGTCACAGCGAAGACGGTCGCCAAATGGGTCAAGCGCTCCCGGGAGGAAGGTGTTGATGGGTTGCGTGATCGCTCCTCACGGCCCCATTCATTGCCAGGCCAAACCCTGCCTGCCACATGCGCTGCGGTCGAGGCGCTGCGCCGACAGCGCCACACGGGCAAGCAGATCGCGGCCGAACTCGGCATCTCTCCGGCGACTGTCAGTCGTGTCCTGCGGCGACTGGGATTGAACCGGTTGCGCGACCTGGAACCGGCCGAACCGGTGCGGCGCTACGAGCGTGAACATCCCGGCGAACTGATCCACATCGACATCAAAAAGCTCGGCAAGTTCAACCAGGTAGGCCATCGCATCACCGGCGATCGAACCGGTCAGAGCAACCTGCGTACCCGCGGCGAAGGGCCTGGCTGGGAATACGTCCACGTCTGTATCGACGATGCTTCCCGGATCGCCTTCAGCAAGGTCATGAAGAGCGAACGGCAGGGTTGCGCCGTGGCCTTCCTCAAAGCTGCGATCGCTTACTACGCCAGCCTGGACGTCAGGGTCGAGCGGGTGATGACCGACAACGGTTCTTGCTATAAATCGCGCGCCTTCCGCAAAGCCTGCCAGCGCCTCGGCCTCAAGCACATTCGCACCAAGCCATACACGCCGAAGACCAACGGTAAGGCCGAACGCTTCATTCAGACCAGCTTGCGCGAGTGGGCTTATGCCCGCGCCTACAACACCTCAGGAGAACGCGCCGCCGAACTGCCAAGATGGCTTCACCGCTACAATTGGCATCGCCCTCATGGCAGTATCGGCGCGATGCCACCCATCAGCAGACTCGCTCTAACCGGGAACAACCTGTTGAGGCTCCACACCTAGAGCATGATCCGGATCCGAAGGGCCGCGTCAGCGCAAAGTGGACACCGGTTTTCCCTCGCGACAAACGCGGAACGCGTTTGCGCGGAGATCATGCTCAAACAAAAAGACAGATTGGGATGACGATTCGAAGAAGCGGCACCCCAATCTTGGAGAGTCAACCGGACAGGCGCGCCGGCACGGCTTCGAACACCGATGGCACCGAAAGGTGTGAGGCTCAGGTCCTCGGCTCTCCGCCATCAACGATCGCGCCAGGCCGGATGTACGCCGGCGCCGCTGAGGAGTTGCAGCCTCGGCATTATTTCGCGGGATGACCGGAGCGGTAACCAGGCCCCCGGCCGTGGCTCATAACCACGAGACGCGCGTTCGATTAGCGCTCCCGCCAACCAATCCGGGTAACGCCAAGTCTGGGGACTGAGCGGGCCTGTAAAGCCTGCGCCTTTGTGCCTGCCTGGTTCGATTCCAGGGTTACCCACCACGCATCATTGCGGACGTAGCTGGAAGGTCGAGCACCTGAGTGCCACTCAGGAGAATCGGTTTCGATTACCGACGTCCGCGCCATCTAGCCCAGTTAGCAAATCTGGTGATTGCACGCGCCTGAAGAGCGCAGGAGGCCAGTTCAAATCTGGCGCTGGGCACCATTTCGGGGCAAGCAGCGGGCTGCAGTTGATCCTTGCAAGATCGACGTCCGGAGTTCGACTCTCCGTTGCTCCACCATCTCGTTCCCGTCGAGCCATCTCGGTGAAGGCGCTCCGCTGTTAACGGAGGAAGGCACGTTCGAATCGTGCGGCGGGAGCCAATGCACCACTTCCGATCTCGGGCCTGACTTAGGACGCCGAAACGGAAACGGCCGCCATTGTAAGTCGAAAAAATGGACATGCTGCCATCGTCTAGCGGCAAGGATGCCCGGTTCTCAGCCGGTCGACGCGGGTTCGAGTCCCGCTGGCAGTGCCATAATCATCTTCCCGTAGCTCAACTGGATGAGCAGCGCGCTACGAACGCGAAGGTATGCAGGTTCGAGTCCTGCCGGGAAGGCCAATCTCTCCTGGGTAAAGCTCGTGTGGAAGAGCACCGCGTTTGGGCCGCGGAGGCGCGTGGTCGGAGCACGCTGCCCAGACCATCATCGCGCGCTGGCCGATCGGCTAGGCAGCGGACTCTGAATCCGCTCAGACAGGTTCGACTCCTGTGCGCGCAGCCAATTTGGCCCCGTGGCGAAACAGGAACGCGGCGGTCTGCAAAACCGCTATGAGCCGGGGCAGCACCGGCCGGGGCTTCCAGCATGCGCTCGTGGACCAACTGGATGGTCAGCCGTCTTCTAAACGGCCCTATGCTGGTTCGAGTCCAGTCGAGCGCGCCATCATCATGTGAGTTGGAGAGTTGGCCGAGCGGTAAGGCAACGCGGTGCTAACGCGTCGAGTCCTTCGGGACGCACAGGTTCGATCCCTGTACTCTCCGCCATCACGCCAACCCCGGTAGGCGAACCCATCCGCGATCGATCGGATCTTCCTGCGGGCGTGGCGTAGTGGGCTGCGCGCCTGTCTTCCAAACAGGAGGTGTTCGGTTCGATCCCGACCGCCCGCACCAACCTGCCATCGCCTGGTGCCAAGGGTACGGCGCTTTCAACGCTGGACTTCGCGGGTTGAACTCCCGTTGGCAGGACCAGATTCATGAGCGCGTCGCCGAGCTGGGCAAGGCGCCGGATTTTGATTCCGGTGGTTCGAGTCCTGCCGCGCTTGCCAATTCCTCGCGGGGCCTCGGTAGGGAAGGGGCCGGCTCATAAGGCTGGAGTGGCGGGTTCGACCCCCGTACCCGCGACCATTTCCGGCAGTTCGGGGCTGGCTTGACCCGTTGTGTCCGCTGATCACCAACGGCTCGACTTGCTCGTCATCCAGCCGCCGCCGACTACGAGATAGTGGCCATTCAATCTCTCCTGATTTCGTTCAATGGCAGGACGCTCGGTTGTGGACCGGGAGACGCGGAGTTCGATTCTCCCAGTCAGGACCAGATGCCGGTTTAGTTCAGTGGTAGAACGCGGGCCTCCAAAACCCGATTCGACTGTTCGATTCAGTCAGCCGGTGCCAACTTCTTCTCGTGCCCTGGCGGTCCGCTCGTGCGGTATGCAGCGCGCGGCCGTGCCGCGGTATGAAGTTTGCGCTCCACAATCTTGCTTTTCTGCGCAATCGCGCGCCCGATGCCGAGCATAGCGAACTGACCTGCCTTCGTGTCGCCGGTGGGGCAGGGGGCTTCTATTCAGAGTAAGGGCGAAAAATGCTGACGTCGGGGTTCGAGTCGCTCCCCTGCTACGACGCGAGTTCCCCGGTGGCGTGAGGTGTCTGGCTGTAGCGCCCTTCCGCTACCAAAGCTGCGGTTGTCCGGCGCTCAGGGCACCTTGATCCCGGCGCGCTCGATCACACGCGCGTACCCTGCACGCTCCTTAGCGAGCGCTTCGGCGTAGGCCGGACCGGGCAGTTCGGTCTGAAGTACACCAAACTTTTCGAGTGCGGTGCGGACCTCGGGGATCTTGCCGACCGCGACCAGCTCTTCAATGAGCTTCTTCACGATGTCGGGCGGTATGTTGGCGGGGCCGACCCAGCCGAATGCCGGCATCAGTTCGAAGCCCGGTAGGGTCGCGGCGGTCGGCTCGATCTCCTTGGCGAGCGGATAGGGCCCAGGCGACGTGATCGAGACGGCACGCAGTTTGCCGGCTTTCACCTGCTCGTATGCCACGGCGAAGTTGTCGCAGGCGAGCCGGATCTGACCACCAATCAGATCCTGGATGCTGAGGTTTGATGCGCGGTAGGTGACGGCCGTCATCTTGAGCCCCGCGGCGTCCTCCAGCATCGCGCCGCAGATATGCTGCGTCGTGCCGGGGCCAGATGTCGCATACGGCGTCTCCGGGTTCGCCTTCAGCCAGGCGATCAGCTCCGCCATGGTGTTGGCGGGGACGGACGGGTTGACGAGCCAGATGTTCGGCTGCGCCGCCATGCCATAGAGGTAGGTGAAGTCTTTCTCGACGTTGTAGGGGATCTTGTCCTTGATCAGTATCGGATTGATGGCGATTCCACCGGAGGTGGCTACCGCAACGGTGTAGCCGTCCGGCGCCGCGCGCGTCGTCGCGTGCAGGCCGTTGACCCCGCCCGCGCCGGGCCTGTTCTCGACGACGAACTGCTGGCCGAGCCGCCTCGTCAGTTGCTCTGCAAAAATGCGCGCCATGACGTCCGTGTTGCCGCCCGCGGCGAACGGCACGATGACAGTCACGGGCCTCGATGGCCACTTTTCTTGCGCCGTCGCAGCGCCAGTGAGCAAGCCAAGCGTCACGGCCACCACGGCGAGCCTTGCGAGAATACGGGACGGCATTTCGTTCTCCGATCTCTGACGAGCGGTACTGCAGCAAGAAAGTCGGTCAGCCCGAGGCTCGACCGAGCGTTCCGAAGGATATTTCGCCAGACGCAAATATGTCAATGACAGGCCGAACCCATCCCGTGGTCCTTTGGGTTTGCGAGGTGGAATTCACAGGCGTCGCGCGCGTCCCTCGGCGTGAACTTCTGCGCCCGATGGGTGCTGGAAGCGTTAGACAGCGTCATCACACTGCTCTCATTCTACTGAGGTGCTTCCTCAAATACGCTGACGTCGGAGCGCGCATGATCTCTTCAGTTCGCACTTGATCAATGCGGACTTCATTGCCAAAGCTGATTTTTATTTCGTTGAACGTGTATCGTTGTCGGCGTTTCATCGCGTCGCTCGCGTTGCGATGTGAATTGGGAAAGAAATGCTTCCAGCGACAATCTGCGTGCTGGATCGGAATGCAATTAGATGAAGGTCGCCACGCGTGTGCACTCGGGTTTTCGTGTGCACCATGTGTGCATTGAGAATGCAAAATGTGACGATTTGGCTTCCAATCGGAGCGGATATGGCCCTAGAAAAACCGGGGTAAACAGACTTGCTAATGCCGAATTTGCCAGTCGGTCCAATCCCTTATAGGATCGATTAGTGACAAAAAAGCCTAACGAAATGAATGCCTTAGACTATCTCTTTTCCGTCGCCCCGATGATGGATTGGACCGGGACATCTCAAAAAGCGAAGCCGCAATCAGCACTTAAGCACGGTCGCCAAGCGTCATGCTGTACCAAATGCTGTACCGACCGACCTTTGAGGAGACACAGGCGAGCAATTTCGCGGTCTCTACGGAAATCAAAAAGAGCGATCCGAGTTGGTGAACAAGGCTCGCTTTCCGCCAAGCAGGACCCGGTACTGAGCGAGTGGCCATACAGCGGCGAGGCCGACCCGGCGACTTAGATGGATCGCTCGATCGTTGCCAACGTGGACAGCAACATGCGCACCCCAGGCATTGTGGGTCGGACTAAAGAGCAGGAGATCAAGCGGCTGATATTGATCAACGGTGATCGTGTGCTCGGTATCGTCCCATAAATTGCTTGATCGGAAATAGGGTACCTGCCGGCCAAAGTGCCGTAGCAATTCGTAGGCAAAGTTTTGACAATTGGCGCCGGTTTCAATTCCCACCAGCGTCGCCGAGTCGCGGTAGTGGGCAATGTCGTAGGGTATCTTCCAAAATCGATCTGGAATGTCGGGGACGATATCTGCGACGAAGAGCGGCATAGATGGCTCACGTTCCATGAGCCAACAAATATCATTTTTCGGCGGCGACAGTAAAGCCAGCGGGAAGGACGGCGAAGATAAAACTCTTGGCCGAATGCATCGCGAAAGAAGCGACTATAGCTGTGCACGGCGATGACATCGAACGCGTTATCGCCGTCGCAAGCGGGAATGAAACTAGGGGTGCAGCAGTCCAAACTCGCGGCGATCGACCGGCAGCTCAGCGAAGTCTATCGCGCAGCGCTGAAGAATGACGCAGCAAATCGAGAGCGCGCCATAAGCAACAAAAGTAGTAGGTTAGCCGAGGGGTAGCTGCTTTCAAAGCAGGACCGCCCGAATGCGTCTTTTTGTTTGGCTGGACGCTCGATCGGAACCAAAATCAGGCTACGGCGTTCGAATCATCTCAGGCTACGGCGTTCGAATCATCGGAGACGTGTCATGTCGACGATGACGATGGAGACGGACCAGGTTCGATTAAGAGAATGGGATGACGCGCTTTGGTCAATGGCGGCCGTGCTAATACCTGCAAGTTGGGGGATGGCAAAAGGCGAGTGCGCTCCTCGACGCGTGATCGAAAAGCTTCTGGCAAGGGGTTGGATTGAATGGAAGCCGCTTTCCGCTGACCGCGTCCTTTATCGAAATACTGAAAAAGGCACCACCGCCAAGAAAGCTCGGATCCCGCAGCTTACGCTGCCCGCTAAGGCTCGACGCTGATCGCGCGTCGGTGTGCAACAAGAAAATGAGTGTCGCCAATGTGGAGGCGATAAGATGAGCAAAAAGACGTTTTCAAATTCTGGTATTTCTGCGGCAGGTCGAGAAGCGCACAAGCATTTCAAAACCACTGAAGCAGAAAAAGTCCTGACTGATAACGAGAAGGCGCAAGAGACCTTTCACAAAAATCGCGAACGATTGAAGTCGGAACGGCTTGCGCGAGATGCTGCCAAGGCGAAGGGAAAGTGAGCGAGCCGAACATGCTCGATCCGACGCCAGAGCTACCTGATGATACGCCGATCAGCAATGTTGAATTTCCGGCGCGAATTTGCAACGTGTTGGCGGCCGCCGGCCTGAAAACGGTCGGGGAAGTGCGCGAGACGTCGGACGAAATCCTGCTGAGCTTCCAGGATCTAGGGAAGGCCTCTGTCGCCTATCTTCGCGAGACGCTGGGTCTACCGTCGTGCGATGGGGTCAGGCTTTAGGCAAAAAGCCGGCCTAATTTTGCCGAATTGACAATTCCCCACTGGGGAGTTTGGTGCGTTTGCGCGGTGCCCGCCATGGCAGTTGGAGAGTGCGATGCATAAGGCTACGACCTTCGAGCACGGCGGCAAGGTCTACGAAGTTCGCGCGATCCCGACGTTAAACGGTTGGAAGGTTCGCATTTTCGTCGAGGGCATCCCGGCAAATGGCTTCACTTATTCAGTCGACTCAGAAGTCTATCAAGATGCTGCGATCGACGGAGTGCCGGAAGATTTGGTAGCCGGGCTGATGGAAACAGCGGAGCGTGATTTTCGGCGCGGCCTTGCCCAGGAATTGGTGATCGCCGAAGAGACTACCGACGACGATATCGCGGCGGAAAACGATAAATTCAAACCATGAGATCACCCCCCAGGCGCTCTTGCGGATAACGGCCCGGTTGGCTTTCGTCTTGGCTTCTTCAATCAGGCGGTCCGGCTCCGCTCAACTTAATTGCGAAGCGTCTTCATAATTTCGTCGCGCGTCTTTTTGCTTTTTTGCTTTTGCGGGTCGCGGCAAGTCGTTGACCGTACCTTTCAAGTCGGTGCTTTTGGGCGCGGTCGGTGCGAGCGGCGAGACGAATCTAGCGGCCCACCGCTTCTCAAACTTTCTTTGAAGGTGAAGAGGAATAGTGCTCACAGTCAAAGCTCCGCGTTCGTCGTCGCCCCGGTCTCACGGCCCCAACGCGCGTGGGTCGCCTAAGGGTCCGCCGGATTCACCAGCGGTCTTCCCAGATCGGCACACGGCCATCGAGGGCGTGGAGCATGCCGGGATCCTAAGCCGGCGCTCGCAGCCCGGAAGATATCCACCTCATCGATTTGGTCTCGGTGACCACCTTATCGACGTGATCGCAATTGACGCCCTGACACGTGCGCACTCGAATCCGATGCGCGAGGGCCTGATACGCGCCAGGACCATTGGGCCCAGACATTTGGGACAGTTGTGGGACTGAATCGCTATGCGGCTTGAATTCAACAAGACTGCTAGTGATGGCATGATGCTCACCCAAACTCAGGCGGGAGCGTTACAGAACTCTCAGTCACCGATAGATGCCGTGATGGGACGGTGATGGAGTCACCATGGGATCATTGCTATCTCCGCCGCTGTTCCATTTTGCTCACTTTCGAAAAGTTAACGAATTAGGGCACCCGGGAAAGCACAACGCCACCAAGCCAATAATGCCTGGTGGCGTTGGATTAGGTCCGGAAAGTGCAATCCCCCGGTGATTACCAAAACAGCGGATATGCACTGCGATAGTTCAAAATTGCTCACTTTCAAAAAAGGCCATTGTGGTCGCACAGGCCAGAACCCACCGTCCGGTGTGGTCCTAATTAGGCCGCCTGCAATTTGAAATTAGGACAGTGAGCAAAAGTGAGCAGCGCGCCGCTGCTGGATGTGGTCGGCTGCAACGGAAGCCGCAGCCATTCTGTGGTTTCCCTCAAGACCCAGACGGCGCTGTGCCGTGTGAGGATCGATAACCATGCATCGCGACAGTTTCCTGATACTCGATCACCTCGTCAGCGCAGTCGACACAGTGAGTGTGGAATGGCAAGAGCTTCAGGCTACGTCACATCTGCAAACCGGCTTCCTGTGCACGCAGGAACATAGACTGACCTTGTCGGTTAGGTCGCCGGGACTTCATCTTAGGGAGTGTGCGCCATGGAGACGAATCGAATTGCCGGCTCGGCGAAGGATTTCGCTGGTAAGCTCGAGGGCGCCGTAGGCGAGATCGCCGGCGACGCAAAGACCGAGGCAGCAGACCGCGTCCGCGAGGCGACAAGTACCGCGCAGAATCTGTACGGCCAGGCCAAGGATGCAGCGCGCGAGGCTACGGATGCCGCCGTCGACTTCGCCAAAGACGCTTATGAGAACAGCGGCGATACTTTCCATGACGGCTCGCAAGCGATTGCGAGGAGGGTGCGGGACAATCCGCTCGGTTCGATGTTGATCGCGGGCGGGATCGGCTTTGCGTTGGCGCTGTTGCTGACGCGCCCGCCGCGCCGTCCGCCGCAGCGCGCGCGATAACGGCTACGACGGCCATCTAGAACAATTCACGCCTTTTGATTGATTGGCCGCTGTTGATTTGGAGATTCAATCGTGAGTGATGACATTCCGCTGGCCCCTTACGCCCACGAAGGCTTGGGTCCCGCTCCAGAACCGAAATCCGCCATCGCGGAAGTCTCCGAAGCTGTGAAAGAGACAGTCCATCGAGTTAGCGGCGCGATAGAAGCGGGTCGGAAGCCAGGGATGCCGTTGAGCATCTTGAGCAATATCGCGCGTGAAGCGCCACTTGGTTCGCTGTTAGTCGCGTTCCTGTTGGGTGTTGCCGTCGCCCGCCGATGATGGTTGGGGGCGCGCCAACCGTCCCGGGCTGTACAAATGGCTGACTGCTCGGTGGATGCTTAGAGCGGGTACCCGATACCCGCGGTCGGCGGATGGCGTCCAAAATCGGCAGACTCTCGCGCGACACGCCCCTCCGCGCATGCCCTTCACCGGCTAAAGAGACCGTCGCACTGCCACAGCTCAACATCGTGAGCCAAATTGACTGTTGCAACAAAACGGCAGATGCGCCCGGCCATACTAACAAAAGACCGGTCCCCGTGAGGGCGGCTCTTGGATCGTTGTCGAGCGTTAGTACTTAAACTCCGGCATGGCCTTCAATTCATCCTTGGTGGCGCTATACACCGCGTGATCAGGATACCAATGCGTACTGGCGCTGGTTGTGGTCGTTGTCGTGGTGGTAGTTGCAGCACCGGTGGTGGTTCGCGTGGTGCTGTCTGGAGCGGAAGTAGTTGCAGGCGCATTCGCCGGTGCGGACGTTGTTGACGCAGTTGTCGAGGTCACCGGCTGGTCAACCCACTTCAGCTTATCGAAGGCGACCGCCACGTAGCGTTCGCCCAGGCCGAGAAAGCCACCCACACCCAGAATGACATTGGCCACTTTGCCTGACCTATCCAAAATCACGTCGTGGATATCGCCGATCTTCTCGTTTGCTTCATTGTACACATCGACGCCGGCGAGCTTGGACGCGCGCCATTCACCCTCCTTGTGCGCGGTAGCACTGGTTGTCGAAGCCGCTTGGTTTGTGGCTGTTTGCGCCGCCGCCGCGAAGGTCATCGACGCGATTGCCACGAATGCTATTGCAAGACATTTGGAAATCATGATGTTCCTCCATCGTTTTGGGGAACAATAACGCGGTATGACTTTGGTTCCAGCGACGGAACAGTAAATCCCCCTCGCGGCGAGGTTCCTGAGAAGCGACTGACACCCGGGCTCAACCATTGCGCGTCTCACTCGATCACTTCGTCGGCGCGAGAGCAGCGTGAGTTGCAGCCTTCTCTATAAACTTGGCTGCCAAGCGGACGTACGGCCCTCCTGATCAGATTTTTGCACCTAAAGGTGCGTTTCGCTCGTTGGCGATCGCGGCGGATTCGACGGCGATCGCTTGTCGCTACCGGGCAAACTGCGCCTGGTGATCATCATACGCACATACAAGCACCGCCTAATTAGAAAGCGAGAATCGAGGTTCCGAAGCAACCATTGGTGGTGCGCGACGTTGGTTCACTGTTAAACAAACAAAGGAAAGTCCAAAAATGTCGAATAAAAATCAGATTCACTCGAATCAGAATTTCGAGCACCAACCGAATAGTAACGAACAAATCGATACAGGGACCGCGTCATCCAACGCCTTCCTGGCGATTGCCACTGCTTACGGTGACTACACGAAGAAGTCGTTTGAAGACACGAAACTGTTCGTTGAGAAGCTCTCTGGCGTGAAGTCGCTCGACAAGGCGATTGAAGTTCAAACCGAATTCGCCAAGACGGCCTACGATACGTTCGTTGCGGAGTCACAGAAGATTGGCGCACTGTACAGCGATCTTGCCAAGCAGTCCTACAAGCCATTCGGTGACCTTGTTGCAAAGATGACCCCGACAAATCGATAATTCTTCCCCCCGCGGTGTCAGAGCACAATTGCCCTGCTCATCGCGAGGTTTTTCCAATCATCACTTAACTCGTCTAATCCTCGCAACTGAGAGCTTGCGCTCGCGCTTGCTACGAGGAGGAGCATTATGTCCAATCCTGATCCGCTTATCCAAAATTTGTCCTTTGATCCAGAGCAGGTAACCGCCGTGAACCAGGCATACGACCAGGCATGTCGAACGCTTCAGAATATCGGTCAGCTCGAGGTAGATCGCGAAATCATTGCCAGGGGTATTTTGCAGGCTGCAGGCAGCGGCGAGCGGGACGCCAACAAACTATGTGAGCGTGCTATCCTGGGTTTGACGCCGCTCGACTATCGGCAGCATAGCACCTAAAACAACCAACGGAGCGATCGGGTTCGGCTTCGATGACGGAGACATCGGCCTGCCAAGAGACCAGGAGACACTTTTTGATGCCGAGACCGCCGGCCGACCCGACGCGGCTTGTTCCCACCTCCGCCGTGCTGCAGCGGCTGCATGATGAAGTACCAGCGAACCATTTCACCTTGGGCTGGCTGATGCACAGCCTTCGCAAGCGATCCTTCGGGATCGTTATGCTCCTGCTCGCGCTGGTCGCGATCGCACCGGGGCTCTCGATCGTAGCTGGCCTGTTGCTCATGATTCCCGCGTTTCAGATGGTCGCGGGCAAACCCGCTCCGGTCTTTCCACACCGCATTGCCGCTCGTTCCTTGCAGACGAGGCACCTCACTGCTGTGGTGCAGCGATCCCTACCGGTGCTCAGATATCTTGAGAAGGTGGTTCATCCACGCTGGCACACTCCGCTCGGGGCAACCAAGCGCCTGGTTGGCACCATCGTCGTGGTACTGAGCGCCACCCTGGTGTTCATTCCAATACCCTTGAGCAACGTCGTCCCCGCCTTGGTGATTGCCTTGATCTCCCTTGCCTATCTCGAGGAGGATGGGGTCCTGCTCTCGATCGCCTTGCTGGCCGGCGTCATTGTTTTGGCGGTCGCGGCGGCGGCAGCTTGGCAGATGGTCGTCGGCGCAAAATGGATCATCGATCTCTGGTAGCGCCCTGTCTCTGGTAACGAACCGTGCCGTGCCGCTTGTTGGCCGCGCCAACAATACTCGCCTCGCTTCTGCCCGGAAGACCGTTTGAAGCCGCAACCACAGGCATCAGCCCTGCTTCGCTCGACCACACGACCGGCGGAGCTATGAACCGTAGCGCGAAAGAATACCTTGCAGGCGGAAGAAACTTTTCCTTTGGATCGATGTTGTCATTCCAGCAACGGAACCAGGCGACTGGCAGTTGCTTGAAAAGCCGCTCGGCGTAATGCCCGGGCGGCTTTCTTCTTTTAACGTGGGAGGGCGAAATGTCGAATGATAAGCCCCTCAAGCCCGACGACTTCCCGGTTGAGGTTGAGGGCGACGAATTAATGACCGCGGACGGCAAGCCAATCGCCAAGGCGAAAACGCCAGACATCGCAGAGGATATCGCGGACCGTCTCAACGAAGACGATTACCGCAAAGAGCAGAACAGATGGTCGGCTTGATTTTTAGCTCGTGGTCGCGGCGAAGCATGCCGCTCACAGGCCGCAGCAATATCACACCGGATGCGGTGACGCCCCCGAGGCGTATCGACCCAACTTGCCCGTAAGCGCGCGTTCGCAGCCTTGCGGTTCATCGCCAGTTCGAAAACCGTTGGTGTCTCCCCCGGCAGATCGCCGGCGTTGGTACCCTACAGAATTCTGTCGAGAGTACGCACCCGCCACCACGCGCGCTGAAGGTTCTGGCGACACAGCCCCATTGATCGACGCGATCTCACTCGCATATCTCCAATACATTTCCGAACCCAAGAAAGAAGCGGAACGTTACGCTGCTGGGGCCGTTCCATCTCTATGGCCGACCTTCGTCGGCATAGAGTCAAATTGAATTGGAAAAAATCAGATGAGAAAGACATTAATGGTTTCGGTGGCCGTTGCGGCCTTATTGGCGGCGACCGGGCTTGCGACTGCTCAAGGCGTTAATCAAGGAGCAGCGAAGGAATCTCCGACTGCCGCTTCGCCTAAAGGTGATACTGCGGCGCCGATGAATGCACCGGCAGCAAAGGGAGCCGAGACAGCAACCCCCGGCGCTGGGTCGAAAGAGGCGGTGCCTCCACGTGCGGAGGGCAAGCCGGATGCAAAGACGACCGGCGACATGAAAGCCGATGGCAAGTCAAAGGCATCAGATTCAACTAGTCCGACCACCACTTCGAAGGACTTGAAGAGTCCGACCGCCGAAACGAAGTCGCCTTCTGACAGCAAGACGGTCGGCGAGACGAAAGCCGACGGTAAAACGAAAGCGCCTGATTCGACCACCACTTCAAAGGACTTAAAAACTCCGACTGCCGAGACCAAGCCTTCGAACCCCGACAGCAAGACGACCGGCAATGCCGCCACCGCGGCGACAGCAGCGCCTCCCGCCGAAAAGCGCACCCAGATAACCTCGGCAATCAAGCAAGAGAAGGTCGAGGAAGTTAAAGACGTGAACTTCAATCTCTCAATCGGAACGGCTGTCCCGGCAGGTGTCCGCTATCACCCGATGCCGTCACGTATCGTGGAAATCTATCCGGAATGGCGTGGATACGATTTCATCCTGGTGCGCGGCAAGTACATCATTCTTCGCCCACACACCCACGAGATCGTTTACATCATCGAAGGTTAAGCGAATCCGCCAGCAAACTACAAGCAAACGAGAGGGCGGCTTAACAGCCGCCCTCATTTTCTGAGCCAACCACCGCCGGTGCGTCCTAATTGTCCTTCGAGAAGAGTCCCATTCTTGAAAGCGAGCAATATTGACCAGCGTGGATAGATCCCAAGACGTATGTTGGTTCGATCACGGTCCCACCGATTGGCAACAATCGGTGACTGAGAATGTCGCGCTCCCGCCTGGTCTTACGGGGAGCGTCATGCTGTCGACTCAATCCAATCCAATTTTGGTGTCGAGATGCGGCAACCCGATGAGGTTGGTCTGCGTCGAGCCGGACCTGGTTTTGATCTGCGCACCTTTGAATGCGCAAAGTGCAATGCCGGCACAACCTTCCTCGTTGCCATTTAGGTGGGGCTTCGTCTTGCGGAGAGTCGGTGTTGGAGTTGTCCCTATTTCACTGGGGATGGCGAAGGACGATCATTGAGCATCGCCGCTCCTTCCCATGTATGGGCGTCCAGCCACTCCTCGTTCTTGAACAGGGTACGAAGTGATAAGGCTATCTGCCGGCGCTGATTGCGATCGGCCCCAGGTGGGAATGAGCGAGCATAGCGCAACATATCGCGCCTTATTCCGACAAGTTCCTCAATACTGTGACGCTGCTCGACCAACCGGTGTACAGAAGGCATGATACTTCCCTTGAGGTTATGGGCGGGAGCGTTACCGAACTCTCAGCACCGAAAGCTGCCACGGACGGGGCGGTGATGAGATACTTTGCGCCCTTGCGGTGCCGGGCACTGGTCAATATCGCTCAGTTTTCGAAACTTACTTCTTGGGAATTTCGAGTGGTCTATTTCGGCCAATGGTTCGCAATCCTGCTGGCATGGATCGCCCGTCAGCGAGCTAACGAATCACGCCGCTAGCTCATTTCGCCGTTAGCCAGTTTTTCATGTCTGCGGCGATGCGAAGCTGTGCTGCTTTTCTGATGGCTTCGGATCGCTTCAATCCGGGCGGCAACTTGTTGGCCTGCGCCAGAGCTTCAGATGCCCGGGCAGCCCAATCGTGACTATCGATATCGTTGCGCGTCAGTTCTGTCATGTCATCGTCCTTAATGTGGCGCGGAGGTCGCTGTGCTCCCGGCCGATAACATCGGACTTCATCGGATCGGCGTTTACTTGCGCGTCGTGGATAAGGCCGCACTTAGTGCACCGCAGGGTCCAGTGCTCGAACCCAGAACGTGCTGAAGTAATATGCTGGATCTCCATGCGCGACTGGCATTTGGGACAACGAGGGCGCTCCGCCACGCGAGGCGATAGGTTGGATGCTTGTGAATTGGGCAACAGATGCCTCCGGTTAAATCAGGCGGGAGCACTACCGCGCTGTCTCCGATGGGTGCCGGAACGGTGCGGTGATCGCAGCAGTATGCCGACTCGGCGTTATGAATGCTGATCAATTTTGCTCACTTCCCAATAATGAATGAGACGTTCTTCCCGGATTAAGCGAGGATGGCTGGAACGAAGGCGATCTCACAATATTGGTCCCTCGGCGGTATTGTTACCGACCAGATGGAGGCTATCCATGAGAAAGATCAGTATTGCACTCTTGGCTGGCGCAGGCGTTCTGTTCGCGAACAGCGCCATGGCTGCCGACGTGTTTACCAACGATGCCACGTATCTCGGCATGAACCAGCCGAACGTGGAGCAAGTGCGCCTGGTTTGCGATGACTCCGGCCGTTGCTACCGGTCCCGTGGACCGCGGCGCGTGGTCATCCAGCAGGGCTACGACGATTCGTACAACTATGCTCCCCGCGAGCGGTATATCGAGAGGCGCGGTTATTATGACGATCAATCGCGCTCCGGCATCGGCTTCGGCGCGCCGGGCGTGAGCATCGGTGTGGGCGTCGGTAACGGTCGCTGGTAAGTACATGAGGCCGAAGAGATCGTTGCGGCCGTTTTTCTCCTATCCCTCAATCGGAGTGTGTAATGAACATTTTTTACATCATCGGCGTCGTGGTTGTCATAATCTTTGTTGCCGGATTCCTCGGGCTGCGTTGAACAAACCATCCGATATGATTCTGACCTGATCTTATCATGGCTGGCCAAAGGCAGTAATAACTGAGAGCAATCCGCTTGCGCTTGGTACAACTTTCGATCCCAAGAACGCCGTCCACGCCAGCTGAATTGTTGATGCTGGCCCCCGGCTCAGGTCAAACCGGTGACAGAGCACGCCATAGCCAACACCGAGCGCCCTTTCATCCTCTCGCCCGAGGTCGACCGAAGCGGTATGATTCCTGTCTGGCACGATGACATTCGCGTCCGGGAGGGAGAACAATGATTGCTGCCTCACCGCCACCACAGCGGCCCCCTATTACGCCCGTCTCAGACGACCATCTGCCAGAGCCAGATGCCGCAGCGACGGAAGCCGCCGACGAGACGGAGATGCCGCTGCCGTCCGATCCGCGGACGTTCTTCCTCGGTGGTTTGTTCGGGTTGGGTGCCTTGGCGGCGCTCTACGTGGCAAGCGCGATCATCCTACCCATCGTACTCGCCTTCGTGTTGAATCTCCTTCTTCAACCCGCTGTCCGTCTCTTGGGGTGTTTGCATCTGCCCCGTACAGTTGGCGCGCTCTTGACTATCTTTCTGGTCATTGGAGCGCTTGCAGGTCTCGTGGCGGCCTTATCGGTACCGACCGCGACTTGGGCTGAACGGCTGCCCGAGGGCATACCGCGCCTGCAGGCACATCTGCAGGTTATCAGAGTGCCAATCGAAGCGTTGCAAAAGGTTATCCAACAGGCCGAGCAGGTTGCAGACGCTCCACCTGGCCAGGGCTCGATCGTCTCGGTTCGCCGCGATCTTGGCCTGACGGGCGCACTTTTCGCAGGGACGCGCTCCGTACTCGATGGCCTGTTTACGACTGTCCTGGTGCTCTATTTTCTTTTGGTTGCGGGCGACATATTCCTTCGACGCATTGTTGAGATCCTGCCGACATTCGGTGACAAGCGACAGGCCGTCGATATCTCTCAGCAGATCCAGGAGGACATATCGGGCTATCTGGTGACAATCACGGCCATGAATGCCGCGGTCGGTGTCACGACGGCGGCCGCGATGTATCTTTGCGGTCTGGGAGACCCGTTGTTGTGGGGCACCACAGCCTTCCTGCTCAACTACATTCCAATTTTGGGGCCGCTTTTCGGCGTCGGCATCTTCGTGTTGGTCGGAATGCTGAGCTTCGAAAGTCTATGGTGGGCGTTGCTGCCGCCGGCCCTTTACCTTGGCATTCACCTCATTGAGGGTGAAACAGTAACGCCGATGCTGCTGGCGCGGCGCTTCACGCTGAATCCGGTGTTGATCATCCTGTCGCTGATATTCTGGTTCTGGATGTGGGGCGTGCTTGGCGCAATCCTGGCCGTTCCGATGCTGGCTATCCTGAAGATCATCTGTGACAGGTTGCGCCCGCTCAAGGCCCTGGGGCACTTCCTCGAAGGGGAATAGCGGTATCTCCCTCTCGTTTATCATGTGTTGCCATCGAACGAACTCGGTAGCAACGAGTTGTCCTTGATGGCTAAAAGCAAATCACCATCGATTGGTCCAATGAGCGTGCAGCCTATCGAGCACAGCTTGACCGCGCGGAACCAACTGCCGACCATGATGTCAACGCGCGGCGAAGACAAGAGGACGCCCCTCCCGAAAAACGAGCAAGCCAGGATGGAAGCAGTCCGCGTCGCGAGAGCCAGAATTATGCGGCGCAATTCCCTGCGGAAGCAGCGACAAGCTCAAGAGTGCTAATCTCGCCACGATGCTTGTTCAGTTTCTGGAGTCATTTGCCCGGTCCAGCTCGCGAAGGTACGACAGTCCATGCACCGTCAAGCGGTGCTCGTCTTTTTCGCCCCCTAGGTACAATTCCATCAGATGCCTGGAAAGCCGTTCACGGGCCCCCTTGGTCTCGGAACGGTCTGCAAGCGTGCCGTATAGGCTCAGCGCGCGATCAACGGGGAGGATACTCATTGGATTCAACTCACAGGATCATTTCAAGCTCTCAACAAGGTTCGCTGCTTCGCATTGTTCCGGAAAAACATCCCAGCTCGTGAAGCAATTTTAGGCGCGAAGTGATGGCGCCCGTACACCAACGGGCTAAAGCCAACGCCGAGACGCGGGGCGTTGAGCGGCATCGCGGACAAGGTGTCGGTCATACGAGATTTCCTAGGCACGGCGTTAGTCGGGGGTAAGTTGGATAGCAGGGCGCGAGCCGGTCAAATGGCTAGCGGGGGTTATTTCATGAATTTTTCTAAATGAGCAGAATTGAACAGCGCCGAGATGGCGAGGGGTCCAAGGTCACTCCGATATGCGCTATGGAACAAGCGATCCCGATAACAGGTGCCCAGTGACGAACCCGAGTTGACCGTTGATTTAGATGTCGCCGGAAGGTCTGGTTTCACGGCGGTGTATTTGAACCGACATCGGTCTTCAAAGCGAAATCACCGAGAAGCTTTCAGATCAAGGGGAGATATAGGCCATGCGTGTCTTGATCCTCGCATTGTCGGTCCTGGCATTTTTTGTCAGTGCCGATGCTGGCAAAGCCGGTCCGAGCACGGCCAACCGCGACCTGTCGGCATCCGTCGATCCGTCGATCTTTGTCGACGAAGCAACTCAGGAAACCGAGGATCAGATCGGCCTCGACAAGCGAAAGCGGCGCGACGTGCAGCGCCGGCTGACCGGTCTCGGCTTCGACACCAAGGTCAACGGCAGGTTCGACGAACAGACCCGCGCCGTCATCACGCGCTGGCAGGGGGCACGCGGCTATCCCAGGACTGGCTTCCTCAGCACGCTGCAGCATCGGGCGTTACAGACCGAGTTCGTCTCGGCGGCCCAGGCCAGATTCACGAGCAGCGACAAATCAGATGGCGGCGATCCGGCCCGTCATCGCGGCCGGGGTGGCGCTCGCCATCACCGCAGTGGTGGCGGTCCCGGTGGCTTGATTGGTGGCGTGATGGGCGGCATGTTTAGGTGACCCGACCAACTGTACGACAATCATGCGGAGCGTGAGTTCTCTCGGTCCGCACGATCAGCGGGGCCCGTCGTCGTCCCGAATTGCTGATCCAGTCAATCCGGGACTGTTTCGAGCTCCAAGTGGCCCGGTTTGACATCCGAACATTCGAGTGTCCTGAGTGCGACCACGTCCATCAAACTGTAGTCGAGCTGGTCGATCCGATGAAATCGCGCAAAACCAACGCTTGGCTTATGGGGCAACTTCGAGCGCCAACGCGAGGCCGCCTACCACGTTTCGCTGTTGGCCTCCGGAACCAATCGCCTGGAGATCACTTGGTGATGCACTACCGGATGCCTTTCCCCAGAGTCATCCGATGAATGCGGCCCCAGTCGCCCCCGTGCTGGGGTCGTTTCTTTTGTGCGAAGAGTCTCCTCTGAAAGCCCGTTATCGTTGTCAGCGGCCGTCCGGATTTCGCTACCAAAGACCCCAGCTCCTAATGTAACCGACCGTGCAAAGCCACCCGAAGTATGCGGTCAATCTTACATGTGATCAAAATTGCTCAGACGGTGACGACATCATGAGCGACCTTGGTTGAAGGCGGGGGAGTGCAGTGATGCTCGCCTGGCGACGAGGAAGCCTCGCTTACCGACGCAGGCTGCCTCGCTCCTCATGGACAGGAACGCTTTTTTGACGCTCCCTGCCTGAAAAATCGCTAAGATAGACGTCCATCGCGGGGACCATGCCGGACATGCCAGACCACACCGATCAGGCTTCTTTTGATCCCAAGGAATTTCTCGCCAAGGTGGGCGAGGGGAAAACCATTGTTGAATTTCGTAAGGATCAGGTCGTTTTCGCCCAAGGAGATGTGGCGAACACGATTTTCTATATTCAAAAAGGTCGCGTCAAGGTTGTTGTCATATCTGAACAAGGCAAGGAAGCGGTGGTCGGAATTTTAGGACCAGGCCAATTCTTTGGCGAAGGCTGCATGAACGGCCATTCGCTGCGCATCGCGACAACGACCGCGATGGAAGATTGCCTGGTCACCGCGATAACGAAGGCGGCCATGCTGGCGGCACTTCACAGCCAGCCAAAATTTTCCGAATTGTTCATGGCCTATTTGTTGACCCGGAATAGCCGAATTGAAGAGGACCTGATCGACCAACTCTTCAACTCCAGTGAAAAACGGTTAGCGCGCCTGCTGCTCCTGCTGGCGAATTTCGGCAAGGAGGGCAGCCCTCAACCGATCACTCCGAATATCAGCCAGGAAACATTGGCCGAAATGATTGGAACGACGCGATCCCGCGTCAGCTTCTTCATGAACAGATTCCGCAAGCTTGGCTTCATCAGCTACAACGGGAAGATCGAGGTCAACAGTTCATTGCTGAACGCGGTCTTGTACGACAAGCCAGAAATCAAGAGCGAGCCGTGATGAAGATATCTCCGGATGCGCCCAGCCTCCAACTGCGTTGAATTAATCCTGACGCGGGCGGCGGGCGCTTCTATCGGCGCCACCAGCTCCTTTGCCAGCCCCGTCCGCCACCGAGAAGGAGATGCACAATAAGCAGGAGCACTACGGCGCCGATCGTGGCGTTGACGATGGCGCTGATCAATCCAGTACCGAGATGGATTCCGAGTTGCGGGAGCAACCAGCTTCCGATAAAGGCGCCCACGATACCGACAACAAGTACACGTAATGCAGTCAGTAATCGCTTATCGGCTCGGGAAAATGAGGTTTGAAAGCGGCGTGGTGCTCTTTATCTCCTTGGCAAGGCTTCACCTGCTTCTCCATTTCAGTTTAAGCCACTCGCACTTCGCCTCGACCAACGCAAACGAAGCCACTAGAGGCTCTTGCAGTAAGGGAACATCTTGCGCGATTAACAATAAACCAAGAGGCAACATCCAGAGGCCCAAGACAGGCAAAAAACTAAAGATGCCTCCGAGAATGAGAAGGATTGCAATGACCAGACGAATTGCAAATGAGGAGGGCATACGCAACCAACGAATGAACTGAGAGACGCTAATCGGCACTCGCCGATCAATCATCTCGAAGTACCTGTTCAATTCCGCTCTTGTTGTTGTTGTCATTCTGTAAGCTTTGGCAAATAACTACTCAGGTGGCTTTCCATGCGTCAAGGTAACGTTCGGATTGCCCAAAGGTCCCCATAGAGTTTCGTGGCAGCCCCGTTATTCGCGGATGGGCGCTCCAGATCGAACCGATGAACCATCTGCAAAACCGGATCGAAGAACTCAATCCAATGGCGTCATTACCGTCGATAGCGATAGATCGTTACATCACGGCCCGGCATCTATCGATGATCAAGGCCCTGGCCGATATCGGCGTTCGATCACGGCACGTCGGGAGGCAGCGAATTCATCGCTCGCATGTATTTCGCCCCACATGACCGTCTCGGAGCCACAGGCGCTTGAGGCGGGGACCGTCCGAGCTAAGCGCGCGAGAGCCGCTGGGATGTCCCCAGCGGCTCGCGCGTTGCGTAGCGATGTGGTGCGACGCGCAGCGTCGCGTGGTGGAACGTTGCGATGCGCCGAGGCGCGCCGCGTTGCCTACCATGATGTCGATAAGTCCTACGCGTCTCATCGACCAGGCTAACATGGCTGGTCGCGAGGCGACTTCAAGACAGCGCTGCTGCCGTAGTCGCGATCTCTTTCGATCGCGCCGAAAAAGCCGCGACTGCCGGAACGAAAACCTGTAACGGTCGGCTTTGGCGCTGACGACTACGATACTTGCGCATGGTGTCGTTGAGCCAGCGTACCTGCCAAAAGCGTGATATGCTTAGTCGAAAGCAGCGGGAGACCTAGATGTCAGAAGACGCCCTTATCGTCATAACAAGCGCCATCAAAACCGCTTTCATTGACCATCCCGGTTCTGGGCACGGCACGACGTGGGACCCAGTGACGAAAAGTGACGAAGAGAGTATTCATCTCGCCAAGGCTGTGCTGGTCGCTCTTCGCAAAGCCGGATATTCCGTTACCAAGATCGAAGACCAGAATGCCCCAAAGCCCTAAAGGCGAGAAGCTTCTCTCGACGTGATCGGAGATGCCATTTGCCGATGCCGCTTCTGCTTGCCCGTTCGTTAGATTGGTGTGGCCGGTAAAGCAAACCCTAGCGGCGAACATCGACCATCCCGCGTCGGCGACGGACGACCGGAGCCATTTGCCTCCACGAGCAGATCTCATGCCTCTGCGGTTTAGCTCCATGGCCATGGATGCGAGTGTGAGCGCGCCGGTAGGCCGATGGCTTGGACGACAGGAATTAGACTCGATTCAAAATCGTCCACCGCGCGGGCCAGCGCCGCTCTGCCAAGACAGCCGGCATGATCAAGCTTGTGACGGTTGCCGAGTCTTGCTCCAGCCGCACTTGCTGCCAGCGCACCTTTAGTGCGCTCCGCTATCAGTCGTAGCGCCTTCTCAGCCGGGGCGGCATACAGGTGCATTGGCATGTCTCAGAGGTGCCAACAGGCGACACTGTGATTTACGTCGCGCCAAGAAACGGACCGGTGATAGGTTCGTTTACTTCGTTTGGCAGCAAGCATTGCCGAGATCGCTTTAGTTCGCGGCGCTCACGATCGCTGGCGTCTGCCATGAACCCTCATCGCGCGGCATTATCGAGGGTGGCAGACTCATTCACCGCGGCAAACAACTAAAGTAAAGTTGTTCGATCGTTTCGTCGGTGCCGCATTTCTTCTCGCCCGCCGGCCCCCGAAATCAATTTGCGCATGAGCGAGAAAGATCAGCCCCAAAGTCTACTCCCTTGCGTTAATGCAACCGGAACACCCCGTCGGTGGTGTGCAATTCGGCTGGCTTGATCAGTCTCGGGTGCGCAACGGTAACTGCGAACAGAGGTCCTTCGAGTGATTTTTCCCAGAACGCGAGGAAATCCCTTAGCGCCGGAAAATTTGGAAACAGATCGTTGTCCTGCCAGACGTAGGTTTGCAGCAGCCAGGGACGATCCGGACGGCGATAAACGATTTCCGCCGTCGTCAGTCCGTAGCCCAAGACCTGCTTCCTGAAATCCTCGGAAACCGCTTCTTTCTCGGCCATGGCAACCTCCAGCAAGCAGCGACCGCTTCGACGGCGGTTTCGAACAGGCCATTCCGCCAAAAACTAGTAGACGCCGATCGACCCTAGCGCGGTTACCTTTGTATTGGGGCAAGCCCTGACGGGCGGGGAGGTGCGGGGTCGTTCTCTACAGCTTCAGGGATCCGTATTTGTCAATAGCTGAAGGGCCACTGCCGATTAGGGGAAGGCGACGGCGAGGAAGCGCTTTGCCGTCGAGGTATTGCCACCGAAGTGCGCTGATGCGAACGCCGAATGCCATCGAACAATCGAACACCACCTCTGCTACGACACCGAATCGGCGTGGCCCGGTGTAGCGGATCGCAGGAAATCGTGGATTCGGCGGAGTTTGGCGTGCCAGCGTTGATGAAACTGATAACTACGTTTCCGCTGGAGCGCTTTGATATTCCAGCCATCGGGCTGCGAATGCAGCCGCGCGCATCCGAGACTCGCCAAAGCTACTACTCCGTAGCGCTCGCTCCTCGGATGTGTGGAGCAGATGAAGCGCCCGGTTAAACCCCAACTTATGACGTCCACAGCCTGAAACTATCAGCGAAAAGTGTAGGTGGCACGACTCATTTCTTGCCGTTTCGACGACATCGGTTGTTTGAGGGCACGAAACGGGTGGCAGCGCTGCCTACCCAACTGTTAGATAGCCATGACGCAACCTTCAGGGGAGCTCGTTATGGAACTGAAAAACAAGTCGATCATCGTAACTGGGGCAAGCAGTGGGATCGGCGCAGCGGCGGCTTTGTTGTTCGCAGCCGAAGGGGCCAATGTGGTCCTTGGCGCGCGCCGATCGGCGGAGATGGAAACCCTTGCAGGGCAAATCAATCAAAGCAATGGCAGGGCTGTATTCCTTTCCGGCGATGTAAAGGATGAAAGCTACGCCAATGCTCTCGTTGATCTCGCCATGAAGGAGTTCGGTGGGTTGGACGGCGCATTCAATAATGCCGGCATCGTGGGGGAGATGGGGCCGGTCGCCGATATGGGAATCGGTAATTGGAACGATGTCATTTCGGTCAATCTGACAAGCGCGTTCCTGGCCGCGAAGGCCCAGATACCGGTCATGAAGAAACGAGGGCAGGGCTCCATTGTCTTCACGTCTTCCTTCGTTGGCTTCAGCAATGGCGGAATGCCGGGAATGGGGGCCTATGCGGCGTCCAAAGCCGGGTTGATCGGCCTAGTGCAGTCGCTGGCATCCGACCACGCCGCAGATGGCGTCCGCGTCAATGCACTGTTGCCGGGCGGCACGATCACGCCAAGCGGAGGAGAGGGAGATCCTGCCGCTTTGGATTTCATCGCAAATCTGCATCCAATGAAGCGAATGGCGAATGCAAAGGAGGTTGCGCAGGCAGCCCTTTTCCTCCTTTCCGACCGGTCGACCTTCATGACGGGAAGCCCGATGATCGTGGATGGCGGCATGTCCGTTCGGCTGACATAGATACCGCGCGCACGTCCTCCGAATGGCTATGATGGCCGAGACGCAAATTGGAGCTAGCATATCCTTCTTGCCTTGATGCCTCCCAAACAATGCCTGCCGCCCGCTGTACGACAACGAATTTCTGCAGTCGTAGTCTGGCGTGGGCTTGTTCGCGGGAAGTCGTAGATTCGGCGGAGATTGGCGCACCCGACACGATTCGAAGGTGTGGCCTCCACCTTCGGAGGGTGGCGCTCTATCCAGCTGAGCTACGCTTACGCAATGCCTACGCGGATTTCTTGCGGTATGAAGAAATGACGACAGATCTCGCAAGTCCTTGAATTTCTAACCTCTTGCAACCGCGATGCGACACCGCATAGAAGCGAACTCTTCAGTTCTATTGGTCGTTATCGCATTACGATGTTGCCGACACGGATGTTGTCGTAATGGATCAGCCAAGTAACTTGATTGGCGTCGGGATCGCGGTGGCGGCTATACGTCGGGCGGAGAACAGCAGATGTGCGCGATCGGCCGCGCGCTGATGTCGCGCCCGAAGATGATCCTGCTCGACGAGCCTTCGATGGGCCTCGCGCCGCAGATCGTTGAAGAGATCTTCGAGATCGTGAAGGATCTGAACGTCAAGGAAGGTGTCTCGTTTCTTCTCGCCGAGCAGAATACCAACATGGCGCTCAAATACGCCAGCTACGGACATATCCTCGAAAATGGCCGCGTGGTGATGGACGGCGAGGCGCGGGCGCTCGCTGCGAATGAGGACGTCAAGGAATTCTATCTTGGCGTCGCCGGGGAGAAGCGAAAATCATTCCGCGATGGGAAGCACTACAAGCGGCGCAAACGCTGGCTCATTTAGGCAATGGCGCTAAGCGATCGGCGCGCGTTGAGTGTGCCCGCCGCGATCCGCGGCGCAAGACCAGACCGTGGTTTGTCTCACACCGGCATCCGATCAGTGCGACATCAATGTCGGTTTGGTCATCGAGGCAAGCATACCACGTGTCGTTCCGCCAAGAATAAATTCCCGCAGCCGGGAATGCCCGTACCCGCCCATGACAATCGGCACCTGTATCGGCTGCATATGACAGGATTGCATTGGAAACATCGATCTTGCTGACGGGAATGCGCTCGATCGCGGCGTTTACTCCGTGACGGGACAGATGGGTCGCGATATCCGAACCCGGAAGGTCTGCGCTTTTGGCGCTCTGAGTGTCCGCAACAACAATACTCGTCTTGCCGGAGCGGGTAAGAAACGGCATGGCATCGGCGATCGCTCGCGTGGCTGCCCGGCTGCCATCCCAGCACACCATGACATGATCGAGTTTAAGGCGATCCTTCTGAATAAAAGGAACGATCAGCACCGGTCTTCCGGATTCGAACAGCCGCTCAGCCCAAGTCGCGGCCGGTACCGATAAGGCTGCCACAAGACCTACCAGCGCTCCAATAACGAGGAGGACGGTCAAGAGCGCTCCGACAGCGCGGGGCAGATGCACACGCCCTAAAAGACGGACAGCGGGTTGAAGAAGGAGGTTCAACACGAAGGCAAGTATGACGGGAAGGATGATCGCGCTTGCCAGGTAGAGCACCGCAAAGACACCCAGCGCGAACAAACCGCCGAGAAAGAATGTCTGTGCATCGGACGGCAGCGGCATCTCCGTCTCGTCGGCGGCCTCCGTCACCGCTGCATGTGGCTCTGGCAGATCGTCGTCTGAGACGGGCGAAATAGGGGGGCGCTGTGGTGGCGGTGAGGCAGCCATCATTGTTCTCCCTCCCGGACGCGAATGCCATCGTGCCAGACAGGAATTATACCGTCTTGGTCGACCTCGGGCGAGAGGATGAAAGGGCTTGATGTTGGCTATGGCGTACCCTGTCACCGGTTTGGCCTGCGCCAGGGCGGGGCAGCATTGACAGTTCAACTGGCGTGGAAGGCGTTCTTGGGGTCGAGAGTTGTACCAAGCGCAAGCGGATTGCTCTCAGTTTCGGGTCAAAATCATCTCAGCCCTAAGAATCCGGCAACAAAGATTATTACGACCACGACGCCGTCCCCCGACGAAGATGAACGGCAGTTCCGGGTGGCAATTTAGCTTTGCCCGTTATCAATTGCTTACCGTCAACAGTCTCGAACATATCGGCGAACTGCCACGACCCCTGTTGCGGTAAGAGCGTCGATTTTGGGGCGAGGACATGAACTCACCAACGAAAACCCGCCCGATGGGGATCATCGAGCGGGTCGTCTCCCGGGTCAGGTGGGGCTCTGAACAGAGGCCACGTGATTCCGTTTTTAGTTGCGGTCGCGCTCGATGATCACCTTGCGATCAGGTTCCCTGTCGCGCTCCCTGATGACCGTTGTTTCGCGTGGCTCGCGCTCGCGTTCCTTGATTACGGTCGTTCGTTCGCGATCTCGGTCGCGGTGATCCGAACCTACCGTCACTCCGGCTCCGACCGGGCCGACTCCGACACCAACACCGACCTCTCCCGCGCTCGCCGGTACTGCGGCGCATATGCTTGCCGCTGCAATGATTGCCAATACGTACTTCATGAAACGCTCCTAGCGTTGTGCGCACCCATGGGCTCAATCCGATGGGGCAGCTTTCGTTCCGACCGGATCGATCATTGGACAGCATTGCGCCTTCGAGCGTGTGAGTCCGCAGCCATTTCTGGTTTCGGAAAAGCGTCCGAAGCGAGACAGCGAGCTGCCGATGCTGATTGCGCTCGTTTCCGGGAGAAAAAGTGCGGGCGTAGCGCAATGTATTGCGCCGTAGTTCCGTCAGCTCATCTAGGCTGTAAAGACGCTCGGCGCGGGGATCGACGGTAGTCATTGAATCGGGCTTGCGCCTTCCGCGGCGCGAACGCGAGTAGTTCGCGATCACATTAAGCGCAACGGTATGTACGCCACACGAGCAACAGACGGCAAGCCACCTATGTCTTCACCGGGTGATGCCGGTGATTCAGGCGGTCTGCCACTCGGAGTTCCCGAATCGCTGGTCAATAATGCTCACTCTTACATTGCCGTATCGCCGCAGGCGGAACGCTTGCGGGGTATTAGACATGGGCTCAGTTGGAGGTGGCCGATGCCACATTATTATTTCGATATCAAGGACGGCCACAGGTTCGTGGACGCGTCAGGATTGGACCTCAGAAATGACGACGCCGCCATCGCCAAGGCGAAGGTGCTCGCTATTGGGGTTTCGATCGACAAGCCCGAAGTCGATCCGAAGCGGCACATTGCTGTTTTAAACGGATCACGGGAGCAAATCTTTAGCGTGCCCGTTTATTCCAAACCATCAATGAGCACCACGTAGGCATTCGCAGAATCAATCGGGCTTCGAGCGCGAAGCAGCCTCAGGTGGGGGACGAACGCAATGGCAGAGAGCCACAATCAGACGGACGTGCGCTACATCCGCCGGCATCCGAACACGACCGATTTCCGGTACTGCGGCTCGGCTTCCCATGTGCTATTCTGAAAGATCACGCGCCGCCGATCAGGGAGGAAAGCTCAGCGTCGGTTTGCTCTTTCAATTCAACGCCTATTACCTTTAAACAACTCGTCGGCAAAGCGGTGGTTCACATCGCGGTGGCCGGCCTCGTCGGCCCGCACGGCGATGACGACGTCCTTGAGGCGCGCGTCGGGCCCGAGCTTCCAGTAGTCGATGGCGATTTGTGGCGCAGCGACATTCTCGATCCGCCCGCCCTCGATCTCGGCCAGGTACTCGGTATAGCTGACGATCGCCTCCTGCTCAAAATAGCCGACCGCCCGATGGGCCGTGCGGGATGAGACGAGATAGAGCAGAAAGAAGCCGTTGTAAAACACGCCCTGCGCGAGAAGCACCAGCCAGCGTTCAAGCCAACTGGGTTTGGCGATTTCGATGAACGTCATCAGGTGCATGCGCTCGTTCTCGGCCTCCGCCAGCAGGGCATGGATCCAACCTCCATCATCCTGCAAGCGCCGCAGCGATTTGAGATGCTGCAACGTTGCGCCGACCATGCCCGGCACCGCTGCAACCGTCTCGAGCACGACCGCTCGATGGCCGTAACGTTTGGCAAAGAACGTGTCGGCGATGAAGCGGAGAAACCTGGTGAAACTGAAGGCGACCCGGTCGGAGAATGTCCTTGGATCATGCCGAGTCGTCAGATCGGCTGGCGTGGTGGGCATGGCGCACCTGAACCTATGAGAAGAGCGCTTTACGATCGTCAAACGATAAGCGATTTACTAATCGAATGCGGTGAGTCACTTCCGGATTTGCCTCGTTAGCTTGCTGCCTTTTAGCACTTCGTTGCGCCGAATTGCTTGTTGGATTGAGTCCCGCACATTATTCGTTTTCGCGAATGGAGCTTCGAGCCGATATTCCTCAATCTCCGATTCAACGCGTTCATGGTCGCCAGGCTCTCAGGCCGCCGTTATTTAGCTTTCGGCTGCTGTTCTTCATTTCTTCGCACCTGGCGTGCGAGATCACCAACGGTCGTTCGGTCGTTTCTTTGCGCAACTCAGCCGTTTCGGGATCCTCGATCTGCTGAAATTGGAAATGACGACTGAGCCTGTCGTGGATTTGAAGAATTTTCGTCGACTCCTTCTCGGCCAGTAAGTTGATCTGAAGACCTAAATGGTTCCGACGGTCGGCACGCATATCCATTTGATTTTGTCGTATCAACACGAAGGAGGTAAGCAGAACAGCTTCTAGCGATAAATGCCCGACAGTAGCGAAAACGGGTGTGGATCAAAGGTCCAACTATTCCGACGAGATCAGCGTTCACAATCAGCCAGCAAGCGACCGCCAGTAACTGAAGGCCTACAAAGGTCGCCGTGCCGACAAACCCGCCGACCGCTTGTAGAATTCTTTGGGATCGAGAATGGCGCCTTTCGTCCTGTTATGGCCCAGACGACAATCAATCCTACAGCCAACAGGAAAGTAAGAGCTCGCCCCGCTGCCCGTGCGGCGGCGTTGGCCACATCGGCAAAAAATTGGCTCGCTTGGTCGGCGTGGGGTTGATTCTGCCTCTCGACGGCAGCTCGTTTGTCCGCCATGTCGGAGCGTTCCAGGCCTTCATCTCATCGCTCAGGCTGGCGGATCTTGCGTCTAACGCTTGGGCTGGTGAGAGATCAGCCAAACTCGCATTTTTCTGCTGGGCTGAGCTAATCGGATCCGGCAGCGTTGCAGCGCCGTGCCAACTTTAGATCAGCCGCGTTTAGTACCAGCGTCCACGGCCGTACCAGCCGCCGCCGCCAAGCAGCAGAATGAGAAGTACAATGATGAGAAGCGTGGTGGTATCCATGTGCGTTTTCCTCGGTGCTGCGTATTGCGCAGCCTGAAATTCTGCACTTCTGACAACGTTTAGCCGGTCGTCCGGTTCCAGGAATCCACGTGGCGAGATGGCGCAGGTCATGGTGCCCGCGCTAGGATACTCGTCTACCGCATGCGCGCACAGACCCCCGGCGCCCCAACGAACGAGCGATATATTGGCGTCTGCTTAGCTGTGATGTCGTCTTCCGGAACAAATGTGGGATGAGGGCTTCAAGCCACCTGGCGGGGCGGGAGCGGAGGCTCCTTGCGTTTGCGCAGCCAGCGTCCCAGTAAGCGCCTGCGGTTATCAAGCGGAATCAGATCAATGTCGCTGACAAACCTCGCCCCGCCTTTGCGGCGCTCAAGCGTGATCTTGCGGCTGTGGAACGCCTCCAGTTCGGCGCGATGGGCAACGCTGACGACGGTCGCGTCCTTCAGTTCCTCGTTAAGTAGCTCCATCAGCTTGTCCTGACTGCGATCATCGAGCGCGGACGTCGCCTCGTCAAGCACGATGATATCCGGGCGATGAAGAAAGAGCCGCGCGAAGGCAAGCCGCTGTTTCGCCGCCCGACAACGTCTGGTCCCAGGGAGCCTCCTCCTCGATGCGCCCCTTCAGATGACCCAGCCCCACCTTGTCGAGCGCTTCCCCGATCTGCTCGATGCTCCAATCTTCGGCGGCCGCGGGATAAGCGGCAGCGCGACGCAACGTGCCCGACGGCACATAGGGTTTTTGCGGCAACATGAACAATCGGCGATCCGCATGGAAATCGATGCTGCCGCCACCCCATGGCCAAAGTCCTGCAATGGCGCGCACCAACGTGCTCTTGCCAGTCCCGGACTCGCCTGACACCAGAACCCACTCGCCAGGTTCGATCAGAATTTCCGCCTCGCCAACCACGGCGGTGCCATCATCAAGTGTGACTGATAGATCATTCAAACGAAGCATTGTATTGCCCTCGGTTTCGCCGCGCTTGATGCGATTGAGGCCCTCGCCAGTTTCCGCACGTTCAAGCCCATCGAGGGACATCATCAGCGATGCAATGCGGCGCGCTCCTGCATTCCATTCTGCCAGGCGGGGATAGTTATCCACCAGCCAGCCGAAAGCGCTTTGAACGATGGTGAACGCCGATGCGGCCTGCATCACCTGGCCCAGCGTCATGCTGCCTTCGAGAAATTTAGGCGCGCAAAGCAATATCGGAATGACGGGCGCGATCAGGCTCGATCCTTGCGAAACGATGGTGGTGCGCATGTGCTGGCCGCACAGCAGCGCCCATTGCTTCAGGACTTTGCCGAACGATCTGTCGATGCCCGAGCGCTCCTCTTCCTCCCCGCCCAGAAGCGCAATGCTCTCACCGTTCTCGCGTACGCGCATCAGGGCGTAACGGTACTCAGCTTCAGTCTGATTCTTGCTTTCCGAAATGGCCACGAAATTTCGCCCGATGACGACCATCGAGCCGCTCGCGATCGCTGCATACAGCACTGCCGCGACGACGAGAAAGCCTGGAATCGTCACAGTGGCGCCTGCAATTGTCAGCGTCAACGCACCGCCGATCGTCCAAAGTACGATGATGAATGTCGTTGCCGACAAAAACGCGGACGTTACGCCGGTGGCGAAATCAACCGGGGCGTCGGTCGCCACGCGCAAGTCCTCGGCAATGCGGTACTCCGGATTCTGGTGATCGCCGCTGACCAGGTTGAGCTGGTAGTAGCGACCGTTCTTCAGCCAGCGGGAAATAACCGAACTGGTCAGCCACGCCCGCCATCGCCTCTGGATGCCCATGCGGGTGTAGACCTGAATTACGCCAAGCAGCACGCTGCCGATTGCCAGCGGGAAGAACACCACCGTAAGATGGAGCACGACGGCTGCATCCCTCCTCTCGATGGCATCGAAGATCGCTCTGTTCCAGAGGTTGATGCCGTACTGGAAAGAGAGCTGCAGGAATATCAACACCAGCAATCCGCCGGTGAGAACCCAAGCAAGCCTGCCACCAGCCACTCCCCAAAAGCCCTTGGCACTGATCCAAAAGCGCTTCAGTAAGTACTTGCGGCGAATCTGCTCGGCTTCTTCGGGAGACAGTCCTGGATCCGTTTCGAGAATCTCTGGTGGTGGGGCGTCGACCGTCTTGCCGGTTTCAGCGACAACGTCCTCGATCGGCTGCCGATTCATGCGCTGTCAACGCAAATGGAACCTGAAAGTTCCATTCCATGTACCAATTCGGCGGTTCGGCTCGCGCAACTGATTGCACGGGGCCGGACCGGAAGGCTCGCGCAACCGATCGATGAATGGGTAGATGGCTGGCGTCGCC
Source organism: Bradyrhizobium sp. CCBAU 051011 (assembly GCF_009930815.1). NCBI lineage: Bacteria > Pseudomonadati > Pseudomonadota > Alphaproteobacteria > Hyphomicrobiales > Nitrobacteraceae > Bradyrhizobium > Bradyrhizobium sp. CCBAU 051011. The sequence goes on from NZ_CP022222.1 coordinate 5,363,722, forward strand.
GTGGCGCGGACTTCTTCCTGAATCGAGGCCCTTCACGGTGGCATGATTACCATGCTGCGACGGCCATTCATTGCGGTAGTCAAAATTCCCGTACTCAGATCCCCCGGATCTGCTGGCCAACTCGATAAATTCACCCCAACTTATCAAAGCATGGCCGACTGCTTTGGGGTCGGGGTCAATGTCCGCATCGGGGTCAAAAACAGACTTCACCGGAACGACCGCTTCTGGCGCAAACCCGAGGTTCATTGATATTTGCGCTCTTGCATCGTTCGGCCTCATTATGCGTCCTTGATGGAGCTCGGGACCGATGACCGCAGCGAGCCAGGGAGAACAGACATGACAGTTTCGGCGGAACGGGCAGTCCTTGCCGGCGGCTGCTTCTGGGGTGTGCAGGATCTGCTGCGCCGGTATCCTGGCGTGATCTCGACCAGAGTGGGCTACACCGGCGGCGAGGTGCCAAACGCGACCTACCGCAACCACGGCAATCACGCCGAAGCGATTGAGATCACCTTCGATCCGCAGACCATCAGCTATCGCAAGCTGCTGGAGTTCTTTTTCCAGATCCATGATCCCTCGACGCTTAACCGCCAGGGCAACGACCGGGGCGCGAGCTACCGGTCGGCCATCTTCTATACCAGCGACGCGCAGAAGCGGATCGCGGAAGACACCATCGCCGATGTCGACGCTTCCGGCCTTTGGCCGGGCAAGGTTGTCACCGAGGTGGCCCCTGCCGGACCGTTCTGGGAGGCCGAGCCCGAGCATCAGGATTATCTGGAAAAATATCCTGACGGCTACACCTGTCACTTCATTCGGCCGGAATGGACGCTGCCGCATCGGGCGGAGAAAGCTGCAACAGGCGTGAGCGGAGTTTCGGCCGCGTGACAAAAGCCTCCGATTTGCTGGTGGCCGCCCTTGAGAACGAGGGCGTCGGGTACATCTTCGCCATTCCCGGCGAGGAGAATCTCGACGTGCTGGAGTCGCTGCGGCGCTCGAAGATCAAGCTGGTGCTGACGCGGCACGAACAGGCTGCCGGCTTCATGGCGGCCACCTACGGGCGTCTCACCGGGCGCGCGGGCGTCTGCCTGACGACACTGGGTCCCGGTGCGCTCAATCTGACGACGGCTGCGGCCTACGCGCATTTGGGCGCGATGCCGATGGTCATGATCACAGGACAGAAGGCGATCCGGAGCGGCCGCCAAGCGCGCTTCCAAATCGTCGACATCGTCGCGACCATGCGGCCGCTCACCAAGATGGCGACGCAGATCGTCTCCGCGCAGAGTATTCCGACCCTGGTTCGCGACGCTTTCCGGGTCGCGCAGCAGGAGCGGCCGGGCCCCGTGCATCTCGAACTACCCGAGGATATCGCGGCCGACGAAGCCGCCGCCGACATCGTTCCCCCGCATGTCGTCGAACTTCCGGTCGCGCCTGCCGCGGCCATCGAACGCGCAGCAGCCATGATCATGGGCGCCAGCAGGCCGCTAGTCATGCTGGGCGCCGCGGCGAGCCGCCCGCATCTCGCCGAACCGCTGTCGGCGTTTGTGCGACGATGCAGGATTCCATTCTTCAATACCCAGATGGGGAAGGGCGCGGTCAATGCTGGCTCCAACCTCTATATGGGCACGGCCGCACTGTCGGAGCGGGATTGGGTCCACAAGGCCATTGACCAGGCCGATCTGATTATTTCGATTGGCCACGACACCGTCGAGAAGCCGCCTTTCCTGATGGGCCATGATGGACCGCAGGTTATCCATGTCGGCGCCACGCCAGCGACGGTGGAACAGGTATACTTCCCGCAGGCGGAGATCGTCGGCGATGTCGGCGCGAGCCTCACAAGCCTGGCCGATCGCCTCGAAGGCAAGCTCCCCGACGGTCAGGCATTGCTGGGTTTGCGGGAAGGGATCCTTGCCCACCTCGCCGAGCGGTCGACGGAGGATCGGTTTCCTCTGACGCCGCAGCGCATCGTGCACGACGTCCGCCAGGTCATCCCACCGGACGGCATCGTTGCCCTCGACAACGGCATGTACAAGATCTGGTTCGCCCGCAACTATCGCACCAGCGTCGCCAACACGCTGTTGCTTGACAACGCGCTCGCGACCATGGGTGCTGGTCTTCCCTCCGCGATCGCGGCGTCGCTGATCCATCCGGATCGGCGCGTGCTCGCCGTCTGCGGAGACGGCGGCTTTATGATGAATTCGCAGGAGCTTGAGACGGCCGTGCGGCTCAAACTGAATCTCGTCGTGCTCGTGCTCGAGGATCGCGCCTACGGCATGATCCGATGGAAGCAGGAAGTCGACGGGTTTTCCGACTTCGGCCTCGACTTCGGTAATCCTGATTTCGTCGCCTATGCCAAGTCATATGGCGCCAGGGGCTCCCGCGTCGGCAAGGGCTCGGAACTCGTGACAATGCTGGAAGCTGCTTTCAGCGAAGGCGGTGTGCATCTCGTCGTAGTGCCCGTCGATTACAGCGAGAACATGCGCGTGCTCGTCAATGAGCTGCACTCGGTACCCCAGACCGTGTGACATTTTAAATCACCGCGTCAGCGCAAATTGCCATAGGCTATCACCGGTGCTGCCATTTCCGGCACGGGGAAAGCAATGAGCAACGACGTCATCGCCAATGGCTCCTTGTCAGAAGACCTGAAGGCAATATTCGTGAAGACGATTTCCGCTTGTAGAGAGCCCGATACCGACACCCGAGCAGGGCCAGGTCCTGGTTCGCAATCTCTGGATCTCGTTCGATCCCACCCAGAGCGGCTGGATGAGGAGAGACACCTATATTCCGATGATCCCGCTTGGTGACGTCATGCGCGCGGCAAGTGTCGGCCAGGTGATTCAATCCCGGCATCCGGGCTACAAGCCCGGCGAGCCTTCGGAAACGCTGCGTCAGGCAGCCCGCGAACGTAGTGGCGGCGACGTAGCCGTGAATGGAAGCCGGTGCAGCTCGGACCGCGGTGTGGACTTTTGGCAAAGCGCATAATCCGCTTGCCAATGCTCGCTTAGCCACCAAACCTCACTTCGTATCTTTGGAGATTGATGGAAGTTGAACTCCCCGGAGGCGACGAAGATGAGAACAACTGAATCGCAGAATACTGTCAGGCATCTGAAGTCTTGGGCTCCGACCTTGTTCGTCGCCGTTCTTCTGTTCGGTTTTGCGTTCATCGCACTGGAAGTGACCGAAGGAGAGCCTATCGCGTTCGACCGTTGGTTGATGGTCGCCTTTCGCCATGCGTCCGACTTGTCGCGGCCAATCGGGCCGCCATGGTTGCTTGACGTTGTGCGAGACATCACCGCACTGGGCAGTACCGCGGTACTTGCGCTGCTGGTCACGGTTGTGACTACGTTCCTTTTTGCCATAGGCAAACCTCACGCCGGTTTGTTCGTCCTGACGACGGTCCTGAGCGGCGCCATTCTCAATACACTTCTCAAGCTTGCGTTTGCGCGAGCGCGCCCCGATCTCGTCGCTCAACTCACTCAGGTCTCTACGCTGAGCTTTCCGAGCGGGCACGCTGCGATTTCGGCTGTCTGCTATCTGACGCTCGGCTTGATGCTCGCTCAAACGCAAGCGTCCCGCTCTGTTCGCATCCATCTTATAATGACCGCCGCGATCCTTACTCTGCTGGTCGGAGTCAGCCGCATATATCTCGGAGTTCATTATCCGAGCGATGTGTTGGCGGGCTGGTGCTTCGGCACTTCGTGGGCGCTAATTTGCCAGATGCTCATGTCGTATTTTCAGCGCACCGGAAGGATCGAGCAGCCGAGCGACTAGTCGGCGTTGCGCCGCTCAGGCGGCAACTTTGCTCGCCTGCACTGACGAAGTGATCGAATGAGGACGTCGGACTTCTGCTATTGGCGCAAAGCGGTCGTTGTGGCCCAATGTTGGATTTGGCTATATCCGGCTGGCTGGACCTAGCTCAAACTTCCTCATGATGGATTGGGAGAGAGTGCGATTCATTCAAATGGCTAGATGTGAGCGTGTGCACGACGTGTGCACCGGGAGGTCAAGAGAAATCTATTGATGGCAATCTGAGCAGCTCTCCGAGGCGTGTTGTAGACGTCGGGTGCGACGCGGACGGATCGGATTGATTGGAACAGAATGCTCCACTTTCGATCGAGAAGCTGAACTCACTCGTCTGAAATGGAGAACGGGACCAACCTTCGTCTTTGCCGGCGGGGCAGGGGAGCTGCTGGTTCAGCGAGAGAGCGACGAATTCTGATGACGGGAGCTCGAGTCGCGCCCCCGCTACTCAGTTCTACGATGTTGCATATTTTTCTTATTTTTCTGCGATGAGGAGTGCGAGCCTACATGCCTCATCGCCGAAAATGCCCGAAATCACAGTCCTTGAAACTCCTCCTGTGCCCACTCGCGATCAACTCGCGCCTTCAGGATGCCGTCCAGATCTACGCGCTCATCTGCACGAGCGCTCGGTCCTCGCGCGGCAGGTCGAGCCGCTCCCAGACATCGATCAGCGCGCTGGCGAGCGCTTCGATCATGTCGTCGTCGTGATGGGGCGAAGGCGTGATGCGCAGCCGCTCCGTACCGCGCGGCACGGTCGGGTAGTTGATCGGCTGGATATAGATGCCATGCTCGGTGAGCAGGAGGTCGCTTGCCTCCTTGCAGTGTTCTGGATCGCCGACGAGGATGGGTATGATGTGCGTTTCGTTCGGCATGACCGGGAGCCCGGCCGCAGTGAGCACTGCCTTCGTGCGCGCCGCGCGGTGCTGGTGGTGCTCGCGCTCCCAATTGGAGCGCTTGAGGTGGCGGATCGCCGCGGTTACAGCGGCACAAATCGCTGGCGGAAGGGCTGTGGTGAAAATGAAGCCAGGCGCGTATGATCGCACCGCATCGATCAGCGCGGCATCGCCCGCAATGTATCCGCCAAGACAGCCGAACGCCTTGGCAAGCGTTCCTTCGATGAAGTCGACGCGGTGCGCTGCGCCTTCGCGTTCTGTGATGCCGCCGCCGCGCGGGCCGTACAGGCCGACCGCATGCACCTCGTCGCAATAGGTCATCGCCTCGTAACGCTGGGCAAGATCGCAAATGCCGTTGATGGGGGCGACGTCACCATCCATGGAATAGAGGCTCTCGAACACGATCAGCTTCGGCCGTTGGGGCTCGGCCCGTTTGAGCAGCTCTTCGAGGTGGCCGAGATCGTTATGGCGCCAGATATGCTTGTCCGTCCCGGACTGGCGCACGCCCTCGATCATCGAGTTGTGGTTGAGTGCGTCGGACAGAATCACGCAGCCCGACATTAGCCGGGCAATCGTTGCAATTCCGGTCTGGTTCGAGACGTAACCGGAAGTGAACACAAGCGCCGCCTCCTTGCCGTGCAGGTCGGCCAACTCGCGCTCAAGCTCGACCAGCGGATGACTGGTGCCGGCGATGTTACGCGTGCCGCCCGCACCGGTGCCCATGCGGATCGCGGTTTCGACCATGGCGCCGATCACCTTCGGGTGTTGCCCCATCGCGAGGTAGTCGTTGGAGCACCAAATCACGACGCTGCGCGGGCCCGCAGGCGAGTGCCAGATGGCGCGGGGATAGCGCCCGGCGATGCGCTCAAGATCTGCAAAGATGCGGTAGCGCCGTTCGTCCCGTAAACGCGCAAGGGCGCGTTGGAAATAGCCGTCGTAATTCATGACAGCCCTCCGGTTTGCGAGGGTCTCAGATGTTCGTGCGACGCCCTTGGTCAGGACGCGCTCTCATTGCGTTGATCGTCCCCGATGACTTGCGTTCTAGCGAGCCTTTGCCATGGCGCCGCGCACCACCTCGGCGATGCGCTCGCCTGGCGTGTCGGCGTCAAGACCGCGCACGAATTCACCTTCAGTGTCCATCAGGTAGAGATAGGTGCTGTGGTCCATGACATAGTCTTCGGCGCCCGGCCCGCTCTTACGAGGTTCATAATAGACCCCATACTCTTGGGCGACGGCAGCGATCTGTTGCGGCGTGCCAGTGAGTCCGACGATCCTCAAATCAAATGACTGGGTGTAGTTCCCCATGACCGTCGGCGTATCGCGCTGCGGATCGACGGTAATGAACAACGGTTGGAGCTTGTCGGCGTCGGGGCCGAGCTTCTCGAGCGCGGCGGAAATCTCAAGGAACGCCGTAGGGCAGCTATCGGGACACGAAGTGAAGCCGAAATAGACTAGAAGCCATTTCCCACGGTAGGTCTGTTCCGTGACCGTTGCCCCATCAGGTGAGGTTAGTGTGAACGGGCCGCCGATCATGACCGGCGAGTTGGCTGCACGCACGAGCGGTTGGCTCAACACCAAGGCGGTGGCGACAGCAATCCCGAAAGGGATTGCTCGTCCGAGGACCGAAAATATGGGATGGCGACGCATCAAATGCCTCCCTGCGGCGGCGGTGCTTAGCCGCCACAAACTTCTCTCCCGTTTCAGCGGGTATTTCTTAGACGATTTTTGCTCTCAAGCTTCATAAGCTTTGCTTAAGGTCTCGCAAAGCAGTTCTGATTTTCCTAACCCCTGCAAATGGCGGTTAGCTCTCGACGAATTCCTGCGGATATCAAAGATCAACACCAAAGATCAAGAAAGAGTGCTGTGATGACTGGCTTAGCTATGAAGTGGCTGATCGGGGTGTCGTCGATGGTCGCGGCGGTAGCAACGCCGCTCCCGGCGCAAGCCTACGAAGCGGGCCCGGTCGCCGGCGGCGGATCGATCACCGGCAAGGTCGTGTTCAACGGCCCCCCCGGCACCCGCAAGGTCATTCCGACCAAGGACATCGAGGTGTGCGGCGGTCCCTACGAGGAGACGCTCATTCAGGTCGGGCCGGACAAGAGCGTGCAGAACGCCGTCGTGTATCTGGCCGATATCGCGAAAGGAAAAGCCTGGCCGGAGCAAGCCAAGAAGCCAGAGATCGACAACAAGAAGTGCAAATTCGAACCTAGCATTCAGGTGATACGCGTGGGCGGGCTGGACGTCGTCAATAGCGATCCGATGCTCCACAACACGCACGGCTATTACGGCAAGCGCACCGTGTTCAACCTCGCTCTGCCCAACCAGGGTCAGCGAATTCCCGTCGAATTGCCGCGGCCGGGCGAGGTGCGCATCGACTGTGACGCGCATGGCTGGATGGAAGCGTTTATCTATGTCGCCGACAATCCCTACTACGCCGTCACCGGCGCCGACGGAAAGTTCACCATCTCCGACGTTCCGGCCGGAACCTACAAGCTGGTGGCGTACCAACCTTTCACCGGCCCGAACGAGCAGACGGTGACCGTTGCGGCGGGGAAGTCGAGCGATCTGAACATCGAACTGAAGAAGGGCGCCTCGGCGGTTCAAGGCGGTTCCGGCGCGAAGTAACGGACTTCTGCGGCTCGACCGGCGACAATCGAGCCGAAGGAACAAGAAAATCTGGCGAGGTGGCAAACAACCAGAGTCGCCTAGTGGAGAGGAGCAACGCTGTAACGACCAATCGCAAGGGAGGAAGCCCATGTCCGAGCTTGAGCGCGACCGGCGTGAAATAGCTGCGGTACTCCAACAGCCCGGAGTGCGTCCTGACCCCTCGCTGCGGATTACCCGGCGCACCTTTGTTCACAGATCATGTCTCGTCGGAGCCGCGACCGTAGCCGAGACCTTCGCCTGGTGGCCGCTGCTCAACACTCTCGATGTCGCTTATGCGGCCGAGGCGCCATTCAAGTTTGCCTGGATTTCCGACACCCATCTCTATCCGAAATCCCTCAATACGCGCTTCGTCGAGAAGACGGTGCGTGCCGCCAAGGAGGTGCAGGCGATGAGTCCGCCGGCCGACTTCCTGATTTTCGGCGGCGACCTGGCCCAGCTTGGCAAGGTCGAAGAACTTGAGCTCGGTGTGGAGATCCTGAAAGAAATCAACATCCGCAAGGTCTACATTCCGGGCGAGCACGATTGGTACCTCGACATGGGTAAGAAGTGGGGCGAACTGTTCGGTCAGCCTAACTGGACATTCGACCATAAGGGCGTGCGCTTTGTCGGGCTCGATACCGTCAGTCGCGGTCCGGACTATTGGACGGCGAAGAAGATGAGTCCCCAGGAGCGCATGGGTCACATGGCCACGCTCGACGGCACCGTCGCTGGCCCGTGGGCGGGCGTCGGCCGCGATCAGCTCGACTGGCTGCAGAAGACGCTTGCCAATTGGGACCGGAACCGGCCGGTCGTCATCTTCAGCCACAATCCGCTCTACGAGTACTATCCGCCGTGGAACTTTTGGGTGCGCGACTGGCGCGAGGTGAACGAGGTGCTCAAGCCCTACACCAAAGTCACCAACATTCACGGTCACACGCATCAGGTGCTCTACAACGAGATCGGCACCATGCGTTCGATCGGCATGCTGGCAACCTCATGGCCTTGGCCTTACGCCCCGGAGGGGGTGCCGAAGCTTACAAAGCCGATGATACGGGTCGACCCTGGTGATCACTTTGACGGGGTAGGTTGGGCGAAGATCGACGTCAGCGCCGAGGACAAAGTCGACGCCGAATACGTAATGTGGCGCAAGCAGGTATACGCGCAGTCTCCAGATGACTATGCGAAGAGCATTCCCGAGGTTTTGCGGCCCCGGATCGCTGACAGTATTTGGCCATATTAGGAGGAATGGGCATGACCGCGTCGACAACATGCCGTTTCATTCTGTTCCGCGCTGTCCCAGCGGTAGCACTTGCCGCCCTGGTCGGCCCTGCGGGTGCGCACAAGGATCCGGTGACGCCGCAGCTGCTGAACTCCTACCAGCAAGTGTTCATGGAGCAGGTTCGCAAAGGCGACCTGCTGTTCCACGGCGATGCAGCAACCGAAGAGGCGATGGGTGTCGTGTTGTCCAAAACTGGAATGGCATGCGCTATGTGCCATCCCATGACGGCCGATACCCACCCCGCCACGTTCCCGAAGTTCCAGGCGCAGATGGCCAAGTTCGCGACGCTGCGCGACATGATCAATTGGTGCATCGAGAAGCCCAACCAGGGAGAAAAGATCGCCGATGACTCGGACGCGATGAAGGCTTTGGAAGCGTATATTTACTGGTCGCAGAGCGGCTCGGTGTTGAACCCGGGCAAGTTCTGATTTCGATGCTGCGAAGCGGAGGCTTCTAGCGCGCGTCATTGCTGTCGAAGGTGCGCTGACTGAGAACAGGAGAGAACGCATTATCAGACAAGCAAAGGGCAATGCTCCATGGCGGAAGTGCTTCCTGCAGAGAGATTGCACGGCAGGTTCGCCGGCATCAATCTGGATGATCTGGTCGACTGGGTGGTGGTCCGAACCTGGCTTTATTTCGGAATGTTCTGGCTCCTTGTCACACCATCGATCGGCGTCGCCCTCTCAAGCCTCTTCAATCATCCCGATTATCTCGGAAACGCAATAGGGCTCACCTTCGGCAGGCTGCGGCCTGTGCACGTCAACGGCGTCATCTTCGGCGCCTTTTCGACGCTGTTCATCGGCGAATGTTACTATCTTGTGCCGCGCCTGTGTGGCGTCCGCGTGGTCTGGCCGCAACTGGGCGTTCCGCTGGCCTGGCTATGGAGTATCGCCGTTTTCGCCGGTCTGGTGTCGCTGGCATTCGGCCAGAATCACGGTCTCGAAGCCGGCGAGCTTCCGCTGTTCGCTGAAATCCCGATCTTCATCGTCGTTGCCACGGTGACCGCGCAATTCCTGATCACCATCGGGCAGCGACTGGAGCCGCCGCTTTATGTTGCACTTTGGTACCTGATCGCCACCTTCATCTGGACGACGATGAATCTCGTACTCGGCAGCTTCATCCTGCCGTACACGATTTCCGGAATCAACAGCGCGGCGTTCCACGGTCTCTACATCCACTACATCGTCGGGCTGTGGCTGACGCCGGCCGGCTATGTGCTGATCTACTATTTCCTCCCCGTTGCCGCGCGCAATCCGCTGTTTGCGCACAAGCTCTCTTTGGTCGGCTTCTGGTCACTCGCCCTGTTCTATCCCTTCGTCGGCATCCATCATTATCTCTACAGTCCAATTGCCGACTGGGCCGAAACGCTGGCGATCATCACCTCGATGCTTCTCATCATTCCGGTGTGGACCGTGCTGGTGAATTTCTTCGGAACAATGACGGGCAAGTGGCACGAGTTCGGGCGGAACCTGCCGGCTAAGTTCCTGATCATGGGCTCTCTGATGTATCTCGTCGGGTGCTTCCAAGGCTCGACCGAAGCCTTGCGCTCAATCCAGCAGCCCACCCACTTCTCCGACTTCGTCATCTCCCACTCGCACCTCACCGTATTCGGGACCTTCGTGGTCTGGGCGATGGGAGGTCTGGTCTATGTCTGGCCGCGGGCATTCAAGCGTGAATTGTGGTCCTTCAGGCTTGGCAATTGGTCATTCTGGCTGATTACCGTCGGCATTGCCACCATGGGCCTAGTGCTAACCGCCGCTGGCCTGCAGCAGGGCTTTCAGTGGATGAGCGGCACCGAATGGCTTGATACCGTAGTGTGGATGCAGCCCTACTGGCTGGTGCGCACGATGTCTGGCATCAGCATGGACATCGGCATGTCTCTCTTGGTCATCAATTTGGCAATGACGGCGCTGACCAGTCAGGTCGTGGCCCCGGCGCCGGCGATTGAGCCCGGAGTGATCCCGGTTGGGAGGCCGGCCGAATGAGCGCGCATGACGACGGCACTCGGCCGCGTGGTGGAGAGGGCGAAAGCCGTGCCGCCCGGTGGCGGGCCTGGTTGCGCTGGCGCTGGAAGCCTGAAGCCATTAGCGCGCGCTTTGTCGCACTGGTCGCCGGCATCATCTTCTTCTTCCTCGCCGTCCTCACCCAGGGCGTTCTCCCCTTCATCGAGCCCTCAGCCCGGACTACCGAGGTGACTGCCGTCGTCCGTACCGACTACGGCCAGCTTAAATGGATGCTCAGCGACGCCACCGATTACACGCCGACGCAGCAACTCGGCCGCCAAGTCTATCTGCGCGAGGGCTGTTGGTATTGTCATTCGCAGTATGTGCGCCCGGTAACCGGCGAGACGCGCCGCTGGGGCCCGGTGAGCGAGGCCGGCGAATACGCCTATGATGTGCCGCATCTGTTCGGCACCCGGCGCATCGGGCCGGACCTGACCCGGGTTGGGCTCAAATACAGCAACGAGTGGCATTTGGCCCACTTCTGGAATCCGCGCGAGCTATTGCCTGACTCGATCATGGCACCGTATCGGGCACTGTTCGAAACACCCCGGGAGCCAGTCAAGATCGTCGATGACGGGGCCGGAAATCGCACGCTGGAAAATAATGCCATCACGCAAAAGCTGTTCGACTTCGAAAGCAAGGTGCAGATCAAACTCACGCCGAACGCCGGCGGGCTGCTGTTCGTCCCGTTGGAAGCACGCGATAAGGCACCGGCGATCCTGATCCCGAACAACGAATATATCGGCAATACGGTTACGATCGCGGCCGAGACGAAAGAACTCGAAGGTCTGATCGCTTATCTGCAAAAGCTCGGCATGAACCGTGGCAAATGGCGCGACGTGTTCGAGCCGCAGCAGCTTGAGGTGACGCAGGCCACGCTGCCGCGCTCTTCCGAGTGGATTGACTATGGCCGGGTTGTCTATGAGCGGCGGTGTGTCGGCTGTCATGGCGTCAAGGGCGACGGGAACGGCCCCGCGGCGACGTTCCTGTATCGGCAGCGGCCGCGAAGCTTTGCAGCGGCGGTCTTCAAGTTTAGGCTGACCAAGGAACCTGTCCCGACCGACGGCGATCTCTTGCGCACGATCACTCGGGGCGTGCGCGGCACCGCCATGCCGCCCTGGTATGAGCTGCCCCTGACGGATCGGCTCGCGGTCATCCAATACATCAAATATGAGCTGGCGGTCGATCGCTCCGATCCGGCGAAGCCGTATTCGTTCTTCATCGAGGAACCGCCGGGCGCTCCTTTGTACATCCAGCGGCCACCGGCCCCGTCGCAGCAGATCCTTGCCCGCGGCAAAGAGGTCTGGCGGATCGCCAAATGCTGGGAGTGCCACGGCAATTCCGGCAAGGGCGACGGCGAAAAGGCTGCTGGCTTGAAGGACGATCTCGGCTTTCCGATCCCGCCCGCCGATCTAACCACCGGCCAGTTCAAGTCGGGTCCGGCGGTCGAAGACATCTTCCGGACCATGACGACCGGGTTGAGCGGCACGCCTATGCCTAATTACCGCGACTCGCTGCCCGAGGAAGACCGCTGGGCGCTCGCCTATTACGTGCTCTCGCTTTCCGCCTTCACGGATCCCATCACGGGCGAGCCGCTTCCTATCACATCCGCCGATCGCACTGCGCTCAACGACCCCAAACTGCAAGCGGACACGCCGGACAAAGCCTATATTCCGAACGGGCGCGCGCAGAGGACCGGCGGCTCGAAGGCGGCGCGTGGCAGTTCGCGTGGGGAGGCCGCGGCCAAACAACCTTGAGCGGCCGCCAAGGAGAATGAACCATGATCACCAATTTCGAGATCGTCGGCCCCTATCTCGCCGCGTTGATGATGAGCCTCGGCGCGGTCTGCATCTTCGTTTGGGGCGTGTTCTCGGGCGCGTTCCACGGGGCAGACGAAGCAGCTTTACGATTCTATCAAAGGGAGGTCGGCGATGACGGACCTGCAGCAGAGCGACCCGGAAAGCCCGACGCACCCCAAGCTGGAGGTGCGTGAGAGTTCGCCTCCGGAATTGGAGGAATATGCTGGCGGCACCATTCAGGCCCGCGTTGGATATATCCCGGTGTGGCTGCTTGTCACCTACGCGGTCCTGTTCGCCTGGGGCCTGTACTATATGTACGCCTATTGGGGTGGCGTTGGGCCGGGGCGGCCTGGTTAGGCGGCCGGCTGAAGCTGGGACTTGTTAGAATCTTGTTAGAATAGGCAGAACGGACATGCTGGCAGCGAAGATTGTTCTCGTGGTCGCGGGCCTGAACCTGCTGTTCCTGGCGGCTGAGTTGACTATGAACGTGGTGCTGATTTCCCTGCGCTGACGGAGGGACCATGTTGGAACACACCGCTTTCTTGTTGGCTGATGCAGGCCCATCCCAAGTCGTCGCCTTCCTGATCTACGGGATCTGCACCGTCGGCTTCTGCGCCTGGCTGATTTACCTCGTTCGGGAATAGGGGACAGCGCGGCTAAAGCTTGCGGTGATGAGTAAACAGGGCGTATGCGATGACCGCCTATATTGTCATTTTCGCAGCGGGGTTCGCCGGCAGTTTTCACTGCATCGGTATGTGCGGCGGGTTCGCTTGTGCGCTCGGCCGCGATCCGCAGGGACCTGGCGCGACAGTTCTGCGTCATCTGCTGTATAATACAGGTCGATTGACGACCTACTGCTTTATCGGCGGACTTGCGGGCGCCCTCGGTCAGCTCATATGCACGCCGCAGGGAACGACAGTCCCGCTGCTGAGCGGTTCGCTTGACAGCGGTCAGCGGATTCTCGCGATCCTCGCCGGGCTGCTGATGATCGCCATGGCGCTGCAGTTTTTTGGCCTGCTGCCGCGCCTGCATCGCATCACGACAGGCTCCGGCAGCACCCTCGCGACATCCCTGCGCAGCCTGTTGACGGCGCCGGGACATGCCGCCCCGCTCGCGTTTGGCGTATTCAATGGCTTCCTGCCTTGTCCGCTGGTCTACGCCTTTGCCGCGCAGGCGGCGAGCACGGCCGGAGCGTTGCCGGGCTTTCTCACCATGGCAGCGTTCGGGCTTGGGACCTTCCCCGCAATGCTTCTGATGGGCGGCGTCGGCCGAGCGCTGGCGCCGGCGTGGCGGCAGCGCGGCGTGTGGCTGGCCGGCAGTTGCATTCTGCTCCTCGGTCTCGTCACCGTTGGCCGCGGCATCCTGCCCTTCGCCGTGCACTTCGCGCATGGTTGGACAGAACCAGCATGACGGCCCAGGACCGTGCGCTGTGCAGCCACTGCCTGTTACCCATCGGGCGGCGGGCGATGCGACGCACGGTAAACGGTGAGGCCTGCGCATTCTGCTGCTACGGCTGCTGTATCGCCTACCAGGTCAAGCACGGCAAAACCGAGGAATGGGAGGCCGCTTGGCTGCTGATCCGGCTCGGTGTCGGCGGCTTTCTCTCCATGAATATCATGCTGTTCAGCCTGCTCCTGTACAGCGACGCCTTCAGCGGCGCGGATGCCGAGATGCTTCCCTGGATTCATCTCTTGCTCTGGCTATTTGCCACGCCCGCGGTGATCATTCTCGGCGGACCGTTTCTGCGCGAGGCGTGGCTCCACGGCATGGAGGGACGCCTGACCTCCTCGGCTCTCATTGTGCTCGGCGTCGGCGCCGCCTACCTTTATTCCGCTTTTGCCACCATCGAGGGCAGCCCGCAGGTTTACTTCGATACGGCCACCATGGTGCTGATGCTGTTCACCGCGGGCTACTATCTCGACGCCGCCGGGCGTGCACGGGCGGCGCGTGACCTGCAGCCGCTCTTGGCCGCGGAAAGTGAGTGGGCCACCGTCGTCATTGGCGATGGAGAGTACCGCCGGCCGGTGCGCGAGGTTGACGCGGGTGTGCTGGTTCGAGTTCGGCCGGGCGAACGCATTCCCGTCGACGGCGTGATCATGGAGGGCGAATCGCACACCGACGAGGCCCTGATCACAGGCGAAAGCCGGCAGATCGCCAAGGGCGTCGGCTCGCATGTGATCGCCGGCAGCATCAATCTTGACGGGCCGCTCCTGATCCAAAGCAGCGGCGTGGCAAACGCGACCCGCTGGGCGCAGATTTGTCGATCAGTACGGGATGCATTGATCCGCCGCAGCCCGAGCCAGCGTCTCGCCGACAACATTGTAGGCGTCTTCGTGCCGATTGTTCTCGTGCTGGGCATTGGAGCGTCGGTGTACTGGGCGCGGCATTTGCCGTTCGACCGTGCGCTATTGATCGGTCTTGCGGTACTGGTGGTGGCCTGTCCCTGCGCGGTCGGGTTGGCGGCACCGATGGCCACCTCGCTGGGCATTGGACGGCTGGCCCGATACGGCTGCCTGGTGCGCGACCCGGCCGCGCTTGAGGCGCTGGCGCGCATCCGGCTGATCGCCTTTGACAAGACCGGCACGCTCACCTCGGGTCAGGCGCGCGTTGTCTCTATCGACAGCGATGGAACCAGCGCCGATGTGGTGCTCGCGCAGGCCGCCGGACTGGAGCGCCATTCCGAGCACGGCTTGGCTCGTGCTATAGCTGCAGCGGCAGCTGCTCGTGGACTCGAGCCAGTCGCCATCCACGACGTTCGAGTCGTGCCGGGGCGTGGCATCCGTGGCAAGTCGGACGGCCGGATCGTAGCGGCAGGCAGCGCCGCATTGATGCGGGAGTTGGGTTGGTCGCTGACGCCAAATCTGGCTGATTACGGGAGACGGCGTGAAGCGAGCAGCCATTCCGTGATCTATGTCGGCTGGGGCGAGCGGGCATATGCTGTGCTTTCACTTGACGATACGCCGCTGCCGGAGGCGCGCTCGACCATCGAAGCGCTGCGCCGCCGTGGGGTCCGCGTGACGTTGTTGACCGGCGATCTTCCGGCAGCCGCAGTGCGGATTGCCGCTGCGGTCGGAATTGAGAGCGGCGATATCGAGGCTGGCCTGACACCCGAGGCCAAACGCGCGGCGCTGGAACGCCGTCGGCATGCCCATGGCATGGTAGCGATGGTCGGCGACGGCCTCAATGACGCGCCCGTGTTGGCCGGAGCCGATGTCGGGATCGCCGTCGGTTCGGCGACGGACCTTGCTCGCGAGGCTGCAGCAGTCGCGCTCCCGCCCGGGGGGCTACGGACGCTGCCGTGGGTGATCGACGTCGCTCGCGCAGTTCGCGCGACCATTCTCACCAACCTGGCCTGGGCGTTCGGTTACAATTTCATCGCCATTGGGCTGGCGATGGTCGGAGTCCTCCAGCCAGTGCTGGCGGCGGCAGTGATGGCCGGCTCAAGCATTATCGTCGTCCTGAATTCGCTGCGGCTGGAGCGGCTACCCGAGCCAGCTCCATCCGCCGCGGCGGAGAGCACTCCTGCACCTCGCAGCACGGCCACTTCAAATCAGAAAGCTGCATAGCCGAAGGTGTCACGCGTAAAGGCGGTGTACCAGCTTTGCGCCTCGCGTGCGGCCTGGTGGCGGGTTTCGGCGCTTTCGTGCACCTGGCTGACGAAGTTGTCGACGATCTTGATCGTTCCGGCCGCGGGCTTGAAGCTGATAGCATTGCTCACTGCATCGTCGGGACTAAGAAAAGTATAGCAGGTGTTGAATAAATGAGGTGGTTGGCGTTCGGACCCGGTCAGCGCCGCGATGATGGCAAACGCGCAGGCCTTGGCCTGGCTATTCGCAACGAACGCCGATTTCGGCATGTCGCCAGCACTGCTCGCATCGCCCACCACATGGATTCCCGGCTGTAGCTTTGATTCGAACGTTATGGGATCGATCGGGCACCAGCCAGATTGATCCACGAGGCCATTTTGCTGCGCGAACTGGCCGGCCATTTGCGGGGGTATAACATTTGCAACCGCGGCCTTGAATGTCTCGCTCGCAGTCTTGACGGATCGCTCCTTCACGTCGATGGCCTTTATTCCACCGGTGAATTGGGCAGGTAGCCATTCGATCATACCTCGATAGTGTCGCTCCCACGCATCCAGAAATAGATCCTGCGCGTTGAAGCTATCTTTCGCATCGAGGATCAGGATCCTCGAGCGCGGCTTATGCTGTTTGAAATAATAAGCAATCAGAGAGGCACGTTCGTATGGGGCGGGCGGACAGCGGAACGGGTTAGGGGGCGC
The DNA here is from genome assembly GCF_009930815.1 of Bradyrhizobium sp. CCBAU 051011. Taxonomy (NCBI): domain Bacteria; kingdom Pseudomonadati; phylum Pseudomonadota; class Alphaproteobacteria; order Hyphomicrobiales; family Nitrobacteraceae; genus Bradyrhizobium; species Bradyrhizobium sp. CCBAU 051011. Next base: position 5,380,419 of record NZ_CP022222.1, read on the forward strand.
GACGAGCACGAAGACGCCGCCATCCTCCATGCTTTCGAGTTGCCGTCGCAACAGCTGCGTCTGTGAGCCCGCGTTCCAGGCATGCGGGATGACCTGCGTTGCCGCCTCGTCATACCCTGCGAGGGCCTCGTAATTGAAAGCGATGCCAGGGGCAACGACGACTCGGTCGTAAGGCAATTTTGGACCACTCTTGAGCCCAACGGTTTTTGCGACCGGATCGACCGCTGCCACGGAGTCATGAACAACATTGATGCCATATCGTTGCGCCAGCGTCTCATAGCCATGCGTAAGCGACTCGAGCGAACATAGCCCGGCGATATAAAGGTTGCTGAAAAAGCAGGTCGTATAGTTCGGATTTGGCTCAACCAACGTGATCTCGATCGTTCGCGCGCTGGCGGCCAAGTACTTGGCGGCCGTGGCACCGCCGATGCCGCCGCCAACAACGACAACCCTCGCCTTGGATTCGCTTGCAGCCAATCGAGGGCCGAGCCCTGCAAGGACTATTGCTCCGGTCGAGCGGCCGAACTCTCGACGCGTCCAGGACTTCATGGCCTAACCTGCTTGTTCAGAGCTGCGAGATGGCGCGCCACGGTTGCGATTTCTTCATCACTGAGCGATAGGGCGATGGCGCGCATGATATGGCTTGGGCGCTCGTGCGCTCTGTACGCAAGCATTGTGCGGGTGAGCATCTTCGGACTCATGCCAAGGATCGTCGGAATACCACCATCGCCGCCATCCAGACGATGGCACGACGCGCACATCGCGGCGAGTTGGGCTCCACCATCGCGGTCCGCTGCCTGGCTGGGATCGGCGACAGTAATGAACGAAGCAGCAATGGAAGCGGCGATGATTTTGCGCATGCTGAGTCCGGCTCCATCCCCGTGTCTGCGATCGCCGATCCCTTTGCTCATGGCGTGAAAGGAGCATGGCAACATCACTACAACATCATTAGGCGACAGTGAGCTGGTGCTCCAACACATAGACGCCGCCGCCATCCTCTTCCCAAACGAACTCGAGCCGACCGCTCTCCGTCGCGCGCAAGTAGAATTCGATAAACGGATTCGCCGCCATGGCTTCGTGGAGATCGACGCTGAACACCACGACGCCATTGTGGCGACAGGTAAACTTGTTGATGATCTTGCGCGGGATGGCGTTGCCGCGGTCATCGTGCCGCAGCCCGGTCTCCATCTGATGGCTGATCAGCGTCTTGACCGGAAACACTTCACCGGTCGCGGCGGATCTTGGCACTTGCACACGGGGTGCCGGAGTGAACATTCCGCACCTCCTTCCGTCACTTGCATCCGTTGGTTGCGACCTCGACCCAGCTTTCTGTCATCAGCAATGTACCGTCGTTCATCTCCGCAACCGCCAGAACATATTGCGGTTCGGCAAGGCGAATGCGTGCCGACACGCGGGGCTCGCTGCGTTGTGGGACGAAATGAAAGGTGGCGACCTCAATCAGCGGGTTTCGTGGCGCCAGCACAGAAACGTGCCTGACGTGATCGGCTTCCGTCATGGGACTATCGATCGCGAGCGTAAGCGGCACTGTGTATCCATTCGGAAAGGTCCGCGGCATCACCAGATGCAGACGATCCGACGCGGTCGGGGTTTTTCCAGTCAGTCGCTTAACGATATCCACCACGTCATCGCTGGGCGGCTGTGTCGAGGCGAGAACGGCGCTCGCAAATCCGGCGCTCCCCGCAACGGCGGCGGTCAAGATGGTTCGGCGCGTAACGCCAAGTGGTTTTGTCTTCAACGCGAGATCCTCGCTACCGATAGGCGGAACTCTCCAAGCGGGCGCTCGATATTTCTGACGTTAAAATCTACCATGGGTGCTCCCACAAAACGACTCCTGGGCCTGCGACTGTAGGCGCGGCCGAGGGCGCCGTGTGCGCGATCGCGATCGGCTCAGAATTCCATGTCGCCGCGATGGTGGTCGTGGTCATGGCCCGGCAAAGGTGGAGGCGGCGGCGTCGGCAGCTCGGCAACCATGGCCTCAGTGGTGATGAGCAGGCCGGCGACCGAGACTGCGTCCTGCAGCGCGGTGCGCACCACCTTGGTTGGATCGATGATGCCCCTGGAGACCAAGTCGCCGTACTCGCAGGTCTGGGCATCATAACCCCAGTTGTACTGCTCCTTCTCCAGGATCTTGCCGATCACCACCGAGGCGTCGTCGCCGGCGTTTAGTGCTATCTGGCGCGCTGGCCAACCGATTGCCTTCTTGACGATGTCAACGCCATGCTTCTGGTCCTCGTTGGCGGGCTTTACCCGGTCGAGCACCTTGGCGGCGCGCAGCAGCGCGACGCCGCCGCCCGGCAAAATACCTTCCTCGACCGCGGCGCGCGTTGCATGCATCGCGTCGTCGACGCGATCCTTGCGCTCCCTCGCGTCGATCTCGGTTGCCCCGCCGACATGGATCACCGCCACGCCGCCGGCGAGCTTGGCGAGCCGCTCCTCTAGCTTCTCGCGGTCATAGTCGGAGGTGGTCTCCGCGATATGCTTCTTGATCTGGTTGATGCGGGCGTCGATGTCCTCCTTCTTGCCGGCGCCGCCGACGATCGTGGTGCTTTCCTTGTCGATCAATACCGTTCTGGCGCGGCCGAGCATGTCGAGCGTGGCGTTCTCAAGCTTCATGCCGAGATCTTCCAAGATGGCGGTACCGCCGGTAAGGATGGCGACGTCATGCAGCATCGCCTTGCGGCGATCGCCAAAGCCGGGCGCTTTCACCGCCGCGACCTTGAGGCTGCCGCGCAGCTTGTTGACCACGAGGGTGGAGAGTGCTTCTCCTTCGACTTCTTCGGCGATAACAAGCAGCGGTTTACCCGTCTGCGCCAGGGCTTCCAGCAGTGGCAGCAGTTCACGCAGGTCCGAGAGCTTCTTCTCATACACAAGGACGTAAGGATTCTCCATCTCCACCCGCATCTTGTCGGAATTGGTGATGAAGTAGGGCGAGACATAGCCGCGATCGAACTGCATGCCCTCGACCACGTCGAGCTCGGTCCCGAGCGACTTCGCCTCATCGACCGTAATCACGCCCTCGTTGCCGACCTTCTTCACGGCCTCGGCCAGCAACCTGCCGATTTCGGCATCGCCATTGGCGGAGATGGTGCCGACCTGAGCGATCTCGTCGTTGGTAGTTATCTTCTTCGAGTTTCTCTTGAGATCCTCGACGACCGCCTCGGCCGCAAGGTCGATGCCGCGCTTCAGGTCCATCGGATTCATGCCGGCGGCGACTGCCTTGGTGCCTTCGCGAACGAGGGAAGCCGCCAGCACGATTGCAGTGGTTGTGCCGTCACCGGCGACATAGGAGGTCTTGCTCGCGACCTCGCGCACGAGGCGCGCCCCCATGTTCTCGAATTTGTTCTCGAGCTCGATATCTCCGGCGACCGTCACACCGTCCTTGGTAATGCGGGGTGCGCCAAACGACTTTTCCATTACGACGTTGCGGCCCTTGGGCCCGAGCGTCACCTGCACCGCGTTGGCGAGAATGTCGACACCGCGCAGCATGCTTTCACGCGCCCTGCCGGAAAATGCGATTTGCTTGCCTACCATGGATGGTTCCCGATTTGACCAGGTGACCTCGCGGGCGCCGCGGGCGTTCTAAGTCCGAATTTGCGGTCCTCCCTTGCTTGCCCGCACAGCAGCGACCCTCGGAGCGTGCACGTGTGGCGCGCTTGCGCTGGTGATTTCAACCCGCACGATTTCAAGCCATCCAATGTTTTAAGCTAGCGGCCAAAAAGCCAATCAAATTGCTTTGCCGCGGCATTAAGAATATCTTATCGGGGTGATCACGACCCGGCAGCTATGTTATCTTGATGCGCTTGCCCGTCATCAGCATTTCGGACGAGCCGCGGCGGAGTGTTGTGTCAGCCAGCCCGCTCTTTCAATGCAGATCCACGAACTGGAAGGGCTTCTCGGCATAGAGTTGATCGAGCGGCGTCCGGGCGCGCCGATGTTCACCGAACTTGGCATCGAGATCGCGCAACGCGCCGGAGTGATCCTTGGTGCAGTGCGCGACCTGACAGACCTGGCTCAACATAGAGCCAAGGTGCTGAGCGGAACGTTGCGCCTTGGCGTCATCCCGACGCTGGCGCCGTATATATTGCCGCGGTTGCTGCCGCAACTGGAACTCGGGTATCCCGATCTGCGCCTTGATTTGGTGGAAGCGCAGACCAAGGTGCTGCTCGCGGATCTCGAGCGTGGCGCTCTCGAAGTATTGTTGCTGGCGTTGCCGCTCAAGGCGGCCGCGGTTGAAGTTTTCCACCTCATGAGAGACCGCTTCCTCTTTGCTGTACCAGCCGACGACCCTCTTCCGGAAACGGCGCGCGTGACGCCCGGCGAGGTGAAGAAGCGTAAGCTCATTCTGCTCGAAGAAGGCCATTGTCTGCGGGATCAGGCGCTCGACTATTGTGTCAAGGGGCGTTGGACTGTGGCCTCGAGCCTCAGTGCAACGAGCCTTGCAACGGTCATGCAGATGGTGGCGAGCGGATATGGCGCCACGCTAGTTCCAGAAGTCGCGGCCGATGTCGAGTTGCGCGACGACCGAGTGAAGCTCCTGCGTTTTGTCGAACCGCAACCCGGCCGCAGTATCGGGCTTGCGTGGCGCCGGACGTCTCCACGCAAGGCCGACTTCCTGGCACTTGGTCAGATGGTGAAGAGCGCGCTGGACGCACCCATCCGGCCGCAATGTGTCCGCCACGAGCACACGGGCCTGCGAACGAAAATCCAGTGATTCTGATTTAACCAACGCGCCTTTTCGGGGATTTCCGGTAACTTGCAAACATGAAGGCGGCAAGATACGCAAGGCATCGTGGCATGGTGAAGGCTCGGCTGCGGATTCCAGCGATGGTAGCCAACCGCAGAAGCGACTAAGCTAACCGGCTTCATCGATCCAGATGTAGCTCCTCGCGCGCCTCAAGGAGGCGGGGTTCCATCCTTCCGCAAGGTGCAGCCATGGTCGTGGCAGCAACTTTCCGAACTTTCATTGCCGAAAATAATGAGCGATAATCAATAAGCCGGCCGCGGCGGCAAGTGCCGAGCGGACGGAATCGGTGCACGAAGATGGTAAAGGCCGATGCCTGAGCGAACGTACAGTCGAGGCAGCGATATCGATGCCACGAGAGCAAGCGCTCGTTTGGCCGGCCTCGACATCGACATCATTCACCGGCAATCGCCGACTGGTGATTGGGAGCAGATATCAATCAACCTGCGGGCAACGCCATCCTTCGAAGCGCTCGGGTCCTCGTTCGAGGCGGCTAACCCTTTCACGTTTTGGGTGCAGGCCACGCGATTCATGTGGATGCCGTGGCTGCTCACGGCGCAGACGATGATGCTGCCGGCAGGCTGGCCGCGAACGCTCCCGAGCGTCGTCCACCCTGAGCAAGAGGCGCCGACGGCTAACGGTTAGCGAGCCAAAGGATCAGGGAAAGGATCACGCTGACCAGCAGCGATGTTGCGAGCGGGATATAAACGCGGAAGTTGTCGCGCTCGATGACGGTGTCGCCGGGCAACCGGCCTAAGCCGATCTTGTTGATCACTGGCCATAGCAGCCCAAGCGCAACGAGCGACAAGCCGAAGATGATGAGGAGACGCGAGATCGACATTGCGCCGAGCCTACGATCACAGTGGGCGAGCCGATTGAGGGAGAGCAAGCCGGATTTGGCGTGCTGCTGTGACCGCGGTCCGTCGTGCGGCTCGGATGAGTCAGTATAGCGTTTTCGAGCGAGGTGGACACACGCAGTTGGGCAGGCTGACACCAATGATTGCCCTGTTCACGGATTTTGGGTTGCACGGCCCGTATACGGGTCAGATGAAGGCGGTGCTGCACCAGATGGCGCCGCGCATTCCCGTTGTCGACCTCTTCGCCGATGCGCCAGTCAGCAATCCCAAGGCATCGGCGTATCTGTTGGCCGCCTATGCTGCATGGTTTCCGGCACGAACCGTCTTTCTCTGCGTTGTCGATCCCGGCGTCGGCGGGACGCGGCCATCCATTTTTGTCGAAGCCGATGGCCGCTGGTATATCGGCCCCGGCAACGGCTTGTTTGAGCTGATCCGGCGCAGAGCCCAAGAAACGCGCAGCTGGGACATCGACTGGAAGCCGAAGCATCTCTCGGCCAGCTTTCACGGGCGCGACCTCTTCGCCCCGGTGGCAGCCATGCTGGCGCGCGGTGATCCGCCCCCCGGCCGGCCACGTCATGATGGCGCAGATCGCAGGGCAGACTGGCCGGATGACCTCTGCGAGATCGTTTACGTCGATCACTACGGCAATGCCATGACCGGGCTGAGGGCGGCTATGCTGCCGCCCGGCGCAAGGCTGACCGCGGCAGGTCGGGTTCTGGACCGCGCGAGGACCTTCAGCGATCTGCTGCCAGGCGCGGCCTTCTGGTATGAGAACTCCAACGGGCTTGCCGAAATTGCCGTCAATCAGGGGCGGGCGGACCGCGATCTCGGGCTTGCCATCAGCGGTACCGTCGAGATTGTCGCATGAACAAAGGCCTGCCGCTTTGACCCGAAGGCAACATTCGACCAAACAGCGCCCTCATCCGCATCGGCCGAAGCCGCCGGAGCGCCGCGACAAACCGCAGGCTAGCGCTAACAGGCGCCTTGCGGAGCAGATCCGCAAGATCCTGCGCAAACACTACATGAGCAAATACCGGGTGCAGTGAAATCGCGAAGTCTGAACTTTGAAGCAAGCACTGGGGTGCTACTTTGCATGGGGTTGTTTTCGAGAAACGGCTCTTCAGTCTATACAAATTTGAAGCGGCCGCTATCGGGCCGGCCAAAAAGCCGAGCAACTACACAGAGCACGACTGGTCCGCTCCCGGAACGACATTCCGGAATCTGCGCATTCGCAAGATTTCTTGCTCCATCATTGCCGAAACTACGATCGCACTTGTGTAGCTCTAGGCGCGGGCAGGGCAGCACGTTACTTTGTCTGAGCTTAGTGGATCGACAAGAAGGGTAGGAGTAGGTGCAACATCGCGGTATTGCAAGAACCCATTCGGTACTGCGACGTCGTACGGGCGAGGCGCAGCATCGCTGAAGCACGAACGGCGATCCGCTTAAGCACTTGAAATGAAAGGAAAATGCCTCGACTGTCAGCTTGAAACTTCTGTCGGCCCAAAAATCAGCTATACCGGACGAGACGATAAAGTGAAATAATATCAATATGTTAGGTCACAAATTTTGCATTGCACCCATGATGGATTGGACCGGGACATCTCAAAAAACGAAAGCGCAGTCAGCACTTAAGCCATGTCTCGATTGGTCATGTCGTACCAAATGAAGTACCGCCGCTAGTTCGGAGCTTCGATGAGCAAGCGATTTCGCGCTCCTGCGTTTGTTGAGCGGCTGCAGCGCAGGGCAGGGTAATATGCTATCCGCCCGGCAGCTGCTGATGCGGCTCCGTCGCTGCATGCAAAGCATGGCGGCGCTATCGCTTCCATTTCGTATTTGCCTGGCGCGCTTTCGGTGCGCGTCCTGTTTTTGCTCGATTGCTACCGCTGCACTACCTCCACTCCCGGCGGTGATGTTGAATAGTCTGCAATAGGGGAATTCATTCGTTCGCAGGCTTTTGACGCTATTCGAGCGATCACAGTCCGACACTTGCTGAACGAAAAGCCGGACCGCTCAGCACACATGTGCATCGTGGTCCGGCTTAGATCTGGCGTCACTGAACCACATCAAGCCGCGGCAACATCGGCTGGCCAATGGCAAAGCCGCGCACGCGCCTTGATGTGTCTCAGAAGGTACTGCGTGTCGGCGACGGCTACTTCTTTTTCTTCTTGCCGGTCGCCTTCTTCGCCTTCTTCGCTTTCTTCGCTTTCTTAGCCACGTTGCCCTCCGCAATCCCAAGATTGGTTCAATGCAAGTCGACCCTCGACGTGCATAAATACAGAGTACACCACAATTGCAAAATTGATACTGCGCGCTTCGAAGAAGGTAAACGGCGGTAAACCATCGCGCGTTGCAGGTGAGCGAACCACGATCCGTCGGAGCGATAACTGGACATGGCTTGTTGCCAAGCTGGAGAATATCCGTGACGAGATTGACACGGAGCCATGCCGCCAATGGCAAGCAGCTTGGAGGTGATGCGATCTTGCTCGGAGCTAAGCGTGCTCCTTGATCAGAGCGCCCGTCATGTTGGTGGCAACTCTGTCTAGGTCGCGCTGATAAAGGCGGGGGGCTGGAGTGGCGCCTAGGTCGTTAAATCCATCATTTCTTTTCTGGCGGCCTCAACTCGAGCGTCCAGATATTTGGCTAGATCCAGAAGATGGACGCCCTTTGCACATTTCTGGCTTGTTTCCATTCGGACTAGAGGAATTACTATTTCACCTGCGCTGACCTTCTGCACCAGCTTGGTCGGATTTAGGTGTGAAAAATAATCCCGACAGACGTCCTCGATCGGGATGATGGCCTTACCTCCATACTGAGCCATCAAAAGAAACGCAGTGTTCATTGAGCCACTTTCCATTTTGACCAGGGCCAAGCAGTGCTTTCACATCTTGTGCGCGGGCAATCGAACATTGGCCTTAACTGCTCGGCAGCCGGCATCAAACTAGAAAACTCTCCGCCTTGGCAGATCCTTTTCCGTTGGGGGCGGTATTTGGCTTTCCTAGCGTAATAAAGGGAGGCCCGGCTCGTGCGGCGGCAATAGCATCATGAGGTTGTCAGGTGAGCTGAAAGAGCCACTCTTCCGTTCTAAGCCCGGCAGGACTCGAACCTGCAGCCAGAACGTTATGAGCGGCGGGATAACGATCGGCTTCGTTGATGTTGCTGTCTTTTTGTCCCAATCCGATCGCGTACGTTGCGCTTCGGTTGGGTCGTTTCTGGTGCGAAACTGGTGCGGTCACGCCTGCTCGTGCAGACGAGTCGGGATTGACATCTATAGGTCTCTATCGCCGAACTCTTTTCAGGATGATCATCGAGCGGATCGACTTGGCCCTCTCAAGGCTGAAACAGGGGTTCGATTCCCCTAGGGAGCGCCAATGATTTCAAGCACTTCTGGAATTTCGCGAGTTTCGGTCCAAAGCTGGGTAAGCGCCGCGTAAGCAGTCGCATTGGCTTCGGCGCGATAATTCGATTTTCCGGGTATTTTCCAGCGAATTAGTTGTCCTTTGAAATCAGGCAAAACTCTCGATCCGCCGATAATTGAAATTCCCCTTTTATGGGGTGCGCAACTTGAGGCGCATTGCCGAATTTTGTGAGTTGCCAGATTTGGCCCGTGATCGTGTCCAATAGATATTGATCGCCCCGAAGCAGTGGCTGAGTTTCTACGCCGATCGGCTGCAGAGGTATCCGAATTGCTATGACTGCTTTGGTCTGTAACGATGAGCGAGGGGCCCGAAGCACGTTGGACGGGAGAGCAATATGACGATCTACATTTCGCAAGGGCGCTATACTGCGACGGCGATCCGCGCAATGACGGCGAAGCCGGAAAACCGTTCCGAAGCGATCGCCGAGATGCTCGCCGCCGCCGGCGGTCGTCTAGGTACCTCACGCTGGGACGGTACGATTGGCTGATAATAGCCGAGGCACCCGATGAGCGTACCCTAGTTCGGCTGTACTTGCCGCAGCAGCTGGCGGAAGCCTGTCAGACATAACTACGACCGTGGCACTCTCGGCCGAGGATACAGTGAAGGCTTTCGGCCAGGCGGGTGAGCTTTCTAAGAGGTTCAGATCGGCCGGAGCCGACTATTACGGGGTCCCGGTCGAGTTGGCTCAAAACCTGTAAAACGCAAAAAACCGACAGCAACGACGATGGAATACCCAACGAGCGCCTCGAAGCATTTCTGAAGGGGGCGTGAGCGGGAGGGATCGCTCTAATAACCAGCGGGACCTAACTTCGGCTCTGGGTCAATCGCGTCATCTTGGTCGTCGGCCGACTACTTCCGGTCTTCCCCTAACTGCGGACATCACGCTTCGGGACCACCACTTCCGAAAAGTGCCATGAACGGAAGTGCCCGGTCATTCGATAACCTTGCCGCGCGCAGTGATTGCCCCTCTCATTCGGGGCCACTGGATGGCGGTACCATTGAAGCCTAGGGCTGCTTGTCCGCGGGCGCAGCGAGTACGGCGCCGCCATCCGCACGACCGACTTTCGCTCTGTCAAATACCTCGTCCATGATTTCTCGGACGGTGCGGGCGCAGCGACCGCACCGAGCTCTGCAGCCAAGGCAGCTGTAGACATAGCTGGTGGTTCGGCGCGTCGCAGTCTTGGCGACAGTTCGCACATCGGTGTCGCTTAGGACGTTGCAGGAACAAACGATCATCGGAAGCCCGCTAGCTGAGATATCTGCTTTGCCCCTGAAAGCGGACGTTCAACGATGCGGCGACGATGTGTGTTTTGTGCCAGAAGCGGAAGTGGGCAAGCTTTATTCACTCGCTTCGTCGGCTTGCGCGACCATCGTCCCAATCACCCGCCACGATCGCCTGATAGTCGCTCGGCTGATAGGGCGCGAACAGTTCCTTCAGCGGTGCAAAGATGCCGCGCTTGCGCAGGGGGTTGGCGCCGAAGTCGCGGAGAAGCTCATCGTGGTAATACAGCATGTGCAATTGAAGACGGGCGCCGCGGGCGGCGCTGAAGGGCATCCACCCTCGCTTCCAGACCCTCAGTTGCGCGATCTCCGCCAACATGGCTTCCCGGCCAGGAAGGCCAAAGCGCCCAGCGATCAGCTCAGCCAACCAGCGCGCTTGCAGGCAATAGGTGAGAATGTTGAGAAAGGTCGACGTGCGACCGATGAAAATCAGGTTCGGCAGGTCGGGATGCAGCATGTGACGGTAGAGATAGAAGCCGTCCGCGTCCGTACCGAGGGTTTCCCGTGCTTCGTTGGAAAGAAAACTGTAATCGCTGTTCCAGCCGGTACCGAGGACCACGCAGTTAACCCTGAGCGTGTCGCCATCTCGCAGGGCGATGCCATCGCGGGTAAAGGCAGCGATCTCGGTGCGGTGCGCCACAATACGGCCCTGGCGGATCAGCCTGTACAGCTCGGGGCGGGGCAACATGGTGGCTTCGCCAAAACAGTCTACGTCCACGGGCTTTAGTGGCACCAGGTTCTTACCGTTCGCGATCCTGGTCCCGAGACCCCACTGGATAAAGAGAAGGCATTCCACGAGCCGCCAAAAGCTCCACACGAGCGGCTTACCCAGACCATGCAGCCAACGCACCACCGGTGTCGGACGCACGTAGGGCGGGGCCAGTGCACCGGTGAATCGGCTCAGCATGCCCCATTTGAAAGGCAGGATTCCGGCGAGGTTGCGCGGCACCGGCCAGTGCGGTTCGCGAAGAACAATGTGAACGTCGTCGGCCACTGCCGCCGCTTCCAAAGCTGCATCCGTGGCGCTCTTGCCGTAGCCGAGCACGGCTACGCGTTTGCTGTCGAGCGGCGCGCGGGTCTTCACCTGCGAGATATGCAGGACCTCGCCCTCGAATTCCTGCTGACCGGGGATATCGGGCAAGTTGGGAACATTGGAATAGAGACCGGTTGCAATCACCACGAGGTCGAAGTCTTCGTGATGCAGCCCACCACTCTCCTCTATGGAGACGGTCCAGCCCGGCGTACCGTCGGATCGTGGGGTCAGCGCCATCACCTGTGCCCCGAGGCGAATGTGCGAGCGGATCTGGAATCGATCGGCATAGTCCTCCAGGTATTTTTGGAAGATGGGACCCGGCGTGAAATTTGGAGTGCCCTCGGGCAGCGGCCAGTCCGGGAATTGGTAGAGCTCCTTTTGGACCTGGACACCAAAGTTCGAATAACCGTCCGCCCAGACCCCGCCCAACCGTTCGGCGCGTTCGAAGATGGTGCAGTCGAGCCCTTCAGCCTGAAGGGTCTTCGCGGTGGCGAGTCCGGCAACTCCCGCCCCGATGATTCCAACGTGCTGTACGCCCCTCAGGTCCACGTGCTGGTGTCCTACTCCTGGCTCGGTGTCCGCTGACGAGCCGGCCGTGGTCTATCGCGCCGTGCGCCGCCCTGGGACCAATCGAGCAACCAGGTAGGCGATCGAACCAAGGACCCAGAGGGCAAGGACCCAGGCCCCAAAGAGAGTCCAGAGGGCGAAGGCCCAAAGACCATAATAGAGTCCGATGGCTCTGCCGCCTGTCGTACCGTTGGCCAAAGCGCACACTGCCTGCTGTCGGTAAAGGTAGATGCCGTGCAGCATCCCCAGGATGGCACCAAAGGCGCTTCCAAGCCAAAGGAAGTAGTCCATGCCAAGTCCCTATGCCGAGGGCCTTCGACTACAGTCGACGCCGAAAGATTAGTCCGATGTTCTCGATGAGTCCATCTGACTGCCGGAGCGCGCAGATGTTCCGACCGTGTTGGTCTGCGACTTCTGTTCCGGGTCTTGGCCGTGTAAAAACGGTTTCGGAGATAAGCTATCCAGAGGGCCGGAACGGGTGTGTTTCAGGCCACGATCGCAGCGATCAGTGGCCTGATTCCAATGATATTCATCGCGCGTGTCAGATTATAGGCCAGAACCGAGAGTGCCATTTCGGCGGCTACTTTCGGAAGCGTTTTGGTCAGGAAGTGCGTCGCCCCCATGCGGGCCTTCATCGTGCCGAACGGATGCTCGACTGTCTCTCGGCGCTGGCGCATGGCTTGTGGATTTGCATCAAGGCGCTGCTGCACAGCTTCGAGCAGATGCTCATGCTCCCATCGCGGAATCCGCCGCTCTGGCCCCGTCGTGCACTGGGATTTGAGCGAGCAGTTCTGACAGGCTGTGGTTCAGTAGCGCCTAATCCGCTTACCATCTTCCTCGCCCGTAAAGCGATATAGCAGCCGCTCGCCAGCGGGACAGCGATAGGCGTCCTCCTCCGGTAAATAGATGAAGTCCTGCTTGCCGAAGCGCCCATCTGACTTGGCACCCGACGTCTGCGGCTTGGGCAGAGTGCGGCGGCCGAGAGCGCGCGGGTCAACGATCTGATAGCGATGATCATCAGGCCTATGGCTCTCGATCCTGGTCGGCGTCGACCGTCACCGCGGCCCGCAGAACGGTTGGTGTCGGAGATAGGAGAGATAGGACCAAGAAAATCGATGTCCGCCGACTAAGAGTTGTAATCATAGCATGCTCCGTCGTTGCCGCGCTTGTCTGCAAGCAACCCCGTAGCAGCATCCTAAAAACAGTCGGCGTGCGGGTACTCGGTCTTGGGTCCTGGCAACACGGACGGAGTCGTTGCTTCAGAGCATAGACGGATTGACGAAACCTCGGCGTGTCGAGGGAGGCAGCCGATATGTGGCAGGCGCTCGGCTCAATCGCCGGCGGCACCTGAAGCTACGTTTGCCAACTATTGCCTGCAGAGCGGCTCGCGTTGTGCAAGCGGTCGGATGTCCGGGGTGGGTCAATCGCGTCACTTTGACCGTTGGCCGTCTACTTCCGGTCCTCCCTTGATTGTGTTGCAAAAGTCGATTTTCGCCGATGACCAAAATTCCGCGGGCCGCGGGCGCGACTTTCGTGTACAAGATGTGAGGGACCTCACGGCCTCACGCAAATTCACAGGCGACTTCGGTAACGCGATTGAGGTCATGCGACTGAGCAATCGCTCGCTGCTTAGTGTTTTCGCGAGAAATCTTGAGCCCAGCAACTTTCGACTTTTGCAACAGTATCCCCTTGGAAGCGGACATCGTCAGGGTCGGTCGCCATGTCTCAAAGGGGCCGATTGTGTTGCAGAACTCGATTTTCGCCGATGACCAAAATTCTGCGGGCCGTGGGCGCGACTTTCGTGTACAAGATGTGAGGGACCTCACGGCCTCACGCAAAATTCACAGGCGACTTCGGTAACGCGATTGAGGTCATACGAATCAGCGATCGCTCGCTGTTTAGTGTTTTCGCGAAAAAGCTTGAGCCCTGCAACTTTCGACTTTTGCAACAGTATCGGCCAACAACGGACATCCTCATAACGGCACCTTGATTTCGCAAACAAGCCCGTCTTTGCGCCAGTCAAACCGAACTTCCCCCTTTTGCTGGACGATCATTTGTTCGATGATACGGCTACCAAGTCCCTTTCGCGTAGGTTTGTGCGCGACTGGTCCGCCCGTCTCCGTCCAGCGCAGTCGCAATCGACCGTCAGCTACGTGTGACCATTCCAAGCGGACTTGGCCGCCGGGCGCGGACAAAGCACCGTATTTCGCGGCGTTGGTCGCTAGTTCATGCAACGTTACCGCAACTGCCTGAGCGGCATCTGGCGCTAGCATGGTTTGTGGACCATCTATCAACGTTCGCTTTCCATCGAAATAAGGAGCTAGTTCCTGTGTCGCAATCTCCGATATCTCCGCACCGATCCAACGCGTTGCCGCGAAAAGCGAGCAAACATTAGCAAGTGCCTGGATGCGTCCAGCGATTATCTCTTTGAGACCTTCTGGCGAGCTCGACTGAGAAAGATTTACAGTTGCCAACGCGTTCGCGAGCAAGTTCTTGCTGCGGTGTTCGGCCTCCCGTGCCAGAGTCACGATCAGCTCCTGATTTTTCTTCTGCTCAGTAATATCTCTCGCAATCTTTGATGCGCCGACGATTCTTCCGTCTTCATCTTTGACAGGAGAAACGGTCAGCGACACGACGATCATTACGCCGTTCTTGCGTTGCCGAATGGTCTCAAAATGGTCGACGCGCTCCCCTCGTCGGATGCGCGTTAAAATCTCACGTTCTTCGCCTTGCCGATCCTGAGGGATCACAAGTGTAATGGGCTGACCAATGGCCTCGCTGGCAGAGTAGCCAAAGATGCGCTCAGCACCGCTGTTCCAGCTTGTAATAACGCCATCCAGATTCTTGCTAACTATCGCGTCGTCGCTAGATTCAACAATGGAAGCCAGCCAACGCAATCGTTGCTCGCTCTCGCGAAGTGCCGCTTCGATTTGCTGTGCGCGCGCAATTCCCACGTCGTGTTTCTGCGTCATCGGCCCCCGACGGTCCACTTGATGACAACCTTATAGCACCTACAATGGTCTGTGGATGAAATTTGATGTCTCTTGCTGGTCAATCGCGTCACTTTAACCGTGCGCCGATCACTTCCGGTCTTCTCCGGTAAGCAGACATGATCTGCACCTGCCGGCATGTCTCAAAGGTGCCAACAGCCGACATCGTTCGGCTCGCTCATCGCATAAAGAGTCGACGGAAGTGGCCACCATCAACAGCCGCGACGCACTTTTGAGGCTGAGCCGTGGGCACTGAGATACCTCAGCCGTCGAGAGTCATGTGAAGTCCCGAATCCAGCCTCACTTGCGTCAAACTTCCTAACTTTACGCAATCGGGAAAACTTGGCATCACACCTACTAGGCTCGGCTCTCAATGATAGACATTTTGCTGACGCGCGGCGCCGTCGCCGCGAGTATGGTTGCGCTTGTGCTCGGATTCGCCAGTGTATTCTCGAGCATCGAGTTGGGCTCGGGCGACAGTTCAGTGCAGAAGATCGCACTCGTCATTATCTTCAGCATTGCTTTGCTCAGCCTGTTCTATGGAAACGTCGTCTACCAGTTGACGCGAATAGGCCAGCTTAAGCGTCATTCCAACGGCTCCGATAATTCCCAACTTCAATCGTTCTATGAAGACGATGGCAGCCCGACGGTGAGGATCCTCGTGCCATCCTATAAGGAACAAGTTCCTGTCGTGATGCAAACGATCATGTCCGCAGCACTGTCGGAATTTCCTAATCGCAGCATCACCTTGCTTCTCGACGACCCGCCGCTCTGTGTCGGAGACGATCTGATTACGCTTTCGGCAACGCGCGACCTTGTAGACGAACTGAACAAGATTTTCGCCGCAGCGGCAGATCGGTTTCGTATCTCGGGGCGCGACTATTTGGAACGCACCTCGTCGGGAACAGTGAATATCTTACGCGAACAACGGGTCATCGGAGCTCTCTTCGACGATGCCGCGGCAGTGGTTGAAGACCTTGGAAGACGATACGCTGAACTTTCGCAACCAGCCTTCGCCCACGCCGATGAGCTGTTTGCGCGCGAAGTCATTGAGCGTTTAGTTCGAGAGCACCGCGGCACGGCGGCGCAACTTCGGAACGGGAAGAGCATCGATGCGGCGAGACTGCAGTTGGAGTACGGACGTCTCTCGAAACTGTTCGCTGTGCCCATTGACGTGTTCGAGCGCAAGCAATTTGCCAATCTCTCGCATGCGCCCAACAAGGCAATGAACCTTAACAGCTATATCGGGCTGATCGGACGGACATTCCGCATTTCGAAATCTGCGAATGGCGCTTCGCTGTTAGTGGAAACGCCCGCAGCCGAGGCAGAGGTCACGGTTCCCAATGCCGATTACATCATAACTATCGATGCCGACAGCATCATTCTTCCCGACTACGTCCGCAAGCTCGTCTCAATCATGGAAGCCGACCGGCGCATAGCGATCGCGCAGACGCCCTATTCGGCTTACCCCGATGCGCCGACAGTGCTGGAACGGGTGGCGGGCGCCACCACCGATATCCAGTATCTGGTCCATCAGGGCTTCACAGCCTACAATGCCACGTTCTGGGTTGGAGCGAACGCGGTTCTCCGCCGCGAAGCCCTAGACGAGATCAAAACGATGACAGAGGAGCGCGGTAATGCGATCCCGATCTTCATCCGGGATAAAACCCTCATTGAGGATACCGGATCGACCATTGATCTTGCGGCATGCGGTTGGCGTTTGCACAACCATCCGGAGCGTCTGGCATTCAGCGCGACCCCGTCGGATTTCGGCGCTCTCGTAATCCAGCGCCGCCGCTGGGCGAACGGCGGGCTAATTATTTTCCCGCGTCTGATCGAACTTTGGTCTGGAAAGCAGTCACCCCGGGCCGGTACACTTGAGACGATCATTAGGTCACACTATCTGCTATCGCCAGCCTTGGCGAATGTGGGGTTGCTGCTGTTGTTGGTTATCCCCTTCGGCAGCGAGTTCTCCAGCATTTGGTTTCCCGTCGCAGCCGCTCCGTATTATTTGCTGTATGGTCAAGACCTAACGAGGACGGGCTACAAATGGCGTGATCTGTTGCGGGTCTATGCGCTTACACTGCTGCTTGTTCCCGTTAATCTTGCCGGCGTCTATCGTTCGCTGGAGCAGGTGGTCACGGGCCGCAAGAGCCCGTTTGCACGCACACCCAAGATCGAAGGCCGAACAGCCGCGCCAGCATCTCATCTGCTTGCGCTGTGTGCCCTCACGGCGACTGCCATCTTTTCTGCCGGGGCGAACCTGTGGTCGGGCAACCTGTTGTTCTTCGGCTTCTGCTCGATCAATGCGGGCTTCTTTCTCTATGGCTTCCTACGCCTGATTGGGTGGCGAGAGGCCATCGTGGACATCACAGCAGGCTTTGGCGGGCGTATTTCAACCAGAGTGGCGTCGGCGACAACGTGATCAAATGATTCGGCCCGCGACCAAGATGCGTTGCGAGAAGTCTCTGCTTGAGACCGTCGCGGTCAATTGGCTCGTAGCCCTGGCTGCGCTGGTCTCGATGAACCTCGCGAGCGCCAGCGCAGAAGAACCGCCTCGATGGTCGCTCCAAAGCACCAGCGATTTCGCTTCTTACGGAGCTTTCTATACAGACTTGACCGGGACTTACTCTCCTTTTGGAAATCTGTGGGAGCAAGGCTGGCGTGTGCAAGGAATCGCGTCTGCTCGGCGCTATAGCTTCATGGATTCGGGCACGAAACGCATCGGCCTGGACACCACACTCGACGGCTTAGTCGGATATCAGTTCATCTCAAATGGCTGGTCATGGCTTCTTGCCGCAGGTCCATCGATGGTGAACGCCCATCTATACGCAGCACCTGGTCTGGGGCCGTCCAATACCACGCTGTTCGGCATCAAAGCCCTGTCCTCAGTTTACGGCAATCCGACCAGCAACACGATGCTTTACGCCCAGGCGCACTACAACACGGGGTCGGAGTTCTTCTATGTGCAGGGCAAGACAGGCGTCGCCATCGGAAAAAACCTGTTCATTGGACCCGAAGCGGCCTTCTCGGGCAGCTGGACTTATGACCAGATCCGGATCGGAGGCCACATAACAGGCTTCAACGTCTTTGGTATGCAGTCTGGTGTGTCGCTGGGTTTTGTTCGCGACTCGACGTACGGAAGTGGCTTCTATACTGGCCTTAATCTTCAGACCAATTTCTGATTTTCCGACGTGCTACAGGCACCGTGGCCAGACACGGCCTAAACACCCCTGGATGCGCTTTCAGTTCGGGTCCTTCGAAGGATATAGTGGAGACGCTGCGAAGGTCTGCAATGGGTCAAACTGAGAAGTTCGGACGCGCAAAGGGGAAGTCGGCTTTAACTTCGAATGTGTTGCAAAAGTCGAAAGTTGCAGCCCTAAGAATTTTTCGCGAGAATCTAAAAAGCGAAGCGATGGCGATTCGGATAAGCTCAATTGCATTACCGACGTCGCCTGTGAGTTTAGCGTGAGGCGATGAGGTCCCTCAGATCTTTACACGAAAACCGTGCCTGCAGCCCTCGGAATTTTTGACCACCCCTGTAAAACGACTTTTGCAACACAATCACTTCAAGAACGGACATCGTCAGTCCGGCCTGTCAGGTCCGAAAAGTGCCCGCAACTGACCCTGTGCTCGGCATGGCAGCCTCCTATATGTTGCGCGGGGAGGGCGCATGCTCGCGGGTCATGAATTGGCGACGACGATGCTTTCAGTCGCGTTACACATAAGGCAGGCGTACGTGCGCAAATCGAAGCCGGGCCTATCCGGTTCAAGATGCGAAAGGATCATCGGAGACTCGCAATCCGCACAGAACGGACGCTCGCTAGTGGGTTTGCCATGGAAGAACGAGGGGGTGGGATGGTTTAGCATTGGCGTTTCCCTTGATTAGGCGGGAGGGCAATACTCTCAGTCACCGATAGATGCCGTGACGGGGCGGTGATCTAACTACCATACGCCTGTCGTTGCGAGATTCTGGTCAGTTTTGCTCACAATAGCATTTGGTGGCGAGCGCCGTAGGCGGAGCAGGTAAGGACCGATCTATCTGGGGAGTAGCTGCGTAAAGATCTCGGCCAATTTCTCAAAACTAAACGGTTTAATCAGCAGTGGGCGGTCGCGGTAGCCGTCTCTCATATCCCGACCGCTGTAGCCTGTTGAGAAAATGAATGGCACGTCTCGTGCTGAGAGCGCGTCGGCCACCGAATTTGTCTTGTCGCCGTCCAAATTCAAATCGAGCATGGCGGCATCGAAGACTTGCGCGCCTATCAGCTTTAGCGCCTGCGGGACTGTTGCGGCGGTGGTGACGGCCTCGCATCCGAGATCGGACAGCATGTCTTCAATCAGCATCAGGATCATCATTTCATCCTCGACAACAAGGATGCGGCGGCCAGATAGTAAGTTATTCATCGCCAACACCTCCTGGAGCAGGAATGTTGATCGTACAACTTACGCCGTCCACCGGGTATTCGAGGTTCACGGTCCCTTCCAATTCATGTGGTAGGCCGCGCTCGATCACGCGAGAGCCAAAGCCCTTCCGGGTTGGTAGTGTAACGGGTGGTCCACCCTTCTCCAGCCAATGCAGAATTAGCCGATTGCCTTTGGTTGTCATCCACTCGATCAGGATTGATCCCGCATCATTTGAAAATGCACCGTACTTTACGGCATTTGTTGCGAGTTCGTGGAGTGCAATACCAAGGGCCAAGGTCGCCTTTGGCGGGAGACGGACATTGTTACCCGTTATTACAATGCGCTCCGTCCGCCCGTCCGCGACGCCGAACGGCGCTAACGCCTCATTGACAAGGTCCAGCAGCCCCGCGCCTTCCCAGTTCTCGCGAGTTAGCAAGTCGTGTGACCGGGAGAGAGCAAAGAGACGAGACTCGATAGACTCGCGTACCGCCTCGGGAACGGCATTTTTTCGCAAAGCCTGCCAGACAATCGACTGCACCGTTGAAAGGGTATTTTTCACCCGATGGTTCAACTCGTCGATCATCATCGCGGAGTGAGCGGTCTCTTGCTTCTGGTGAGTGATATCCACGAATGACGCAAAATGTTCTACAACATAGCCGTTCTGATCGCGAACGGGGTTGATAAAGACAGCGGCGCAGAACACGCTGCCGTCCTTGCGGCGGTAGCTAATCTCCGATGAGTGGTCGGTACTCTTTGCGAACGCGGCTTCGATTAGCGCCAGCGCCTTCGGATCGGCACCGCGGGCCATCAGAAAATTGAAGCTCTGACCAAGCACCTCTTCTCGGTCGTATCCTGATAAAGTCAGAAAGCTGTCATTGGCAAAGATGATCGGATTGTCAGGGTCGTTCGCATCTGTGAACACCATCGCCATTCGCGTTGTGTCAGCGGCGACGACAAACGGGCCACGCTCCTTCCGATAATTTGCAACGTCGGCCTCGGCCGCCTTTTGCTTTTCGGATTTGCTCTTCAATTTCCACATTACAAGCGCGATCGGTTTCTGGCCCCCTTAAATGGCGAATGAAAGTGCAAGAACCATAATTTCCGAGAAGGGCCTATCCTTGCGCTAGTGGCTGGGGGGCGAGCCATGGTGCGCAGGGGCGTTCGTTCAAAACGCGCTGTGCTTGCGAGAGTTCCAAAGATTGTCGGGGCGCGATGGGCCTTCGCAAGCGTAAACGCTGACCGGGTGAAGCTGGCGGGGGCGGTTCAAGATACTCGCCGACCTCAAGTCTGCTTTGGGGGTCAAAAACCAGAAGTATTCCGGCTTATCAGGCATCTCCGACTTACCTTCAATGAACAGACATTGTTAGCTGCAGCACCCGCTAAAACCAATCACGTATGAGCAATTCTGCTCAGTATGCCTCCTCGCTCAGTGCTATTCATTGTGGCGGCCACGATCGCGCAGCCGTCCGCTTCTGGAGGGCGAAATATAGAGATGGTTTTAAGGTCACCAGAAACCCGTGCGTTGATGCACCTGCTCGCCCGTTATAGCGAGCCGAACAGCGCGCGCGGAGTGTTCGAACTGGTGATCACGGTTGTGCCCTTCATTGTCATTTGGGCTCTGATGTGGGTGGCTCTAGATCATGGCTATTGGATTGGCCTGCTGCTCGTGGTACCGGCGGCGGGATTTCTCGTCCGCCTCTTCATGATCCAGCACGACTGCGGCCACGGGTCGTTCTTCTTCGGCCGCCTTGCAAACGATTGGGTCGGCCGAGCCATCGGTGTCGTGACCCTGACTCCGTACGATCTCTGGCGACGAAGTCATGCACGCCATCACGCAAGTTCAGGCAATCTCGATCGTAGGGGGATCGGCGACATTGACACGTTGACCGTGCATGAGTTTCGGTCACGGCCTCGATGGGGTCAGATCCTTTATCGGCTGTACCGGCATCCGATTGTGATGTTCGGCGTCGGTCCCTCGTATATGTTCATCTTGCAGCATCGCCTGCCGATAGGGATGATGCGAGGCGGCTGGATGCCATGGCTAAGTGCTATGAGCACGAACACGGCCATTGCAATTCTGGTGGCCGCGATGATCTGGCTGGTCGGCTTTGGGCCATTCCTGCTTATACACCTTCCGATCATGGTCCTGGCGGCGTCGATTGGTGTGTGGCTGTTCTTTGTTCAACACCAATTCGAAGACACCTCCTGGTCCAATGAAGAGCTTTGGAGTTTTCACGACGCTGCCCTTCATGGCAGCTCTCATTATCACTTGCCCGCAATTTTCCGTTGGTTCACGGCAAACATTGGCGTTCACCACGTTCATCACCTATGCAGTCGGATCCCTTGCTATCGGCTACCCGAGGTACTGTGGGATCATCCGGAGCTGGCTGCCGTCGGTCGAATCACGGTGTTTCAAAGTTTTCGGTGCGTCCGAATGGCTTTGTGGGACGAGATGGGGCAGCGGCTCATTTCGTTTGAAGAGGCGGCAAAGTCCGTAGATCGGCAGCCTCAGATGCTCTACATGTCTAAGTTGGGTCTTGGCCGTGTAAAAACACCCTTCCCAGGGAAGCCGGTGAGAAGCAAGAATCGGCTCGGTCTCAGGCCACGATCGCAGCCATCAGCGGCTTGGTCCCGACGATGTTCATGACCCGTGTCAGATTGTAGGCCAGGATCGAGAGCGCCATCTCGGCGGCTACTTTTGGAAGCGTTTTGGTAAGGAAGTGTGTCGCCCCCATGCGGGCCTTCATCGTGCCGAACGGATGCTCGACCGTCTCCCGACGCTGGCGCATGGCTTGTGGATTTGCATCAAGGCGCTGCTGCACGGCCTCGAGCAGATGCTCATGCTCCCATCGTGGAATCCGCCGCTCTGGTCCTGTCGTGCACTGCGATTTAAGCGAACAATCTTGACAGGCTGTGGTCCGGTAGCGCCGTAGCCGCTTGCCGTCTTCCTCGCTCGTAAAGCGATATGGCAGTTGCTCCCCAGCTGGACAGCGATAGGCGTCCTCCTCTGGCAAATAGACAAAGTCCTGCTTGCCGAAGCGGCCATCTGACTTGGCGCCCGAGGTCTGCGGCTTGGGCAGAGTTACAGTGATGCCGGCCTCGTGGCACGCGAGGATCTCCAGGCTGCTGAAGTAGCCGCGATCGGCAACGGCCTCAAGCGTCTCGGTCTTAAGAACAGCCTTCGCCTGCTTGGCCATTTTGGCCAGTTGAGCCCGATCTGAGCCGCTGTTCGTGACCTCATGCGTCACAATCAGATGGTGCTCGGTATCCACGGCGACCTGCACATTGTAGCCGACAACGCCGGAACCACGGCCGCTCGTCGCCATCGATCGGCTGTCGGGATCGGTCAGTGAGATTTGCTGGTCGGGCGACGCGAGCATCTGCTTCTCGTAGACGGCAAGCTTGCCCATTTCCGCCTTCAGCTTCGTCAGTTTCTCGGTGAGCCTTGTTACTTTCTCCGCCAGCGCCTCCGTCGGTTCCTGTCGATCGGCGGTATCAAGTTGGCTCAAATAGCGCGCGACGCTCTCCTCCAGCTGGGCGCGCCGCCGCTCCACTTTCGCCCGTGTGAAGTTCTTGTCCCGGTTGTTCACGGCCTTGAACTTACTGCCATCGATGGCGACGCTCGCCGTCGCGAGAAGGCCCATCTCACGGCAGAGTTCGACGAAGCGAGCACATACCTTGCGCAATGCCAGGCCATTGTCTTTGCGGAAGTCCGCGATCGTCTTGTGATCGGGAGCGAGCCGGCCCAATAGCCACATGACCTCGACATTGCGTCCGGCCTCGCGCTCCAGCCGCCGGCTCGACTGCACTCGGTTCAGATAGCCATAGATGTACAGCTTCAGCAGAACCGAGGGATGGTACGACGGTCGACCAGTTGCCGCTGGCTCAACCCCCTCGAAGCTCATCTCGGCCAAGTCGAGCGCACCGACAAACACATCGATCACCCGAACAGGATTACTCTCGTCAATGAAATCATCGAGGCATTCGGGCAACAGCGTCCATTGCCCACGATCCGCCTCTTCAACGAAGCGCCTCATCAATTCCCCCGCAGAATCACGAGGGAATCATACCAGCGGCACAGCGTTTTCACACAGCCAGGGTCATTCGCGTCGATTTTGGCACGTCTGCCGGATGTCCGGTTACGGGGTGCCGGCTCAACCGGTCGACGCAACACAGGCGTTAAATCTCTCTGCTGGTGTTTCAAATTGCAAGGTCTCACGTGGTCGTTCGTTTAGCTGACGAGCCACTTTGTTCAGATGGGCTTGCGAGTGCACCGACAAGTCGGTGCCCTTCGGGAAGTATTGTCGCAGCAGGCCATTGGTGTTCTCGTTCGACCCGCGCTGCCACGGGCTTTGCGGATCGCAAAAATAGACGTCGATTTTGCTCGCCAACGTAAAGCGACGATGATCCGTAAGTTCCTTGCCCCGGTCCCAGGTCAGGGATTTATATAGCTCCTTTGGTAGCTTCTTCGCCTGCTTGATGAGCGCGGAGACCACTGTCTGGGTGTCCTTGCCTGCCACCTTGGCCAACATCACGTAACGGGTATGACGCTCGACCAAGGTCGCGATGTAGGTGTTGTTCGGCCCGGACAGGAGATCGCCTTCCCAATGACCAGGCACCGCCCGATCTTCAACCGCCGCCGGTCGCTGACGGATTGAGACGATATCCTTGATATGCCCCCGTTTATCGCCATTCGGGTCAACCGGCCTGGAGCGACGCATCAAGCGCTTCGATCGAAGATGGCTAAGCAGCTCTTTCTTGAGCACGCCGCGCGCTTGGACAAACAGGCTGCGATAGATGGTCTCGTGTGACACCTGATTACACTCGTCTTCAGGATGCGTTCTCTTCAGCCAGCCGGCTATCTGCTCGGGTGACCAATCCAATCTGAGCTTCCCTGCCACCGCCTGCCGAAGCCGCGGATTGGTCGCTAACTTACAACATTTTGGACGACGAGATCGCGCCCAGGCGTTCTCGTCCGCAAGTGTCGCTCGGTAGCGATCATAGCCGCCATTGCGACTCATTTCCCGGCTCACCGTCGAGGGTGAGCGGCCAAGCAGTTTGGCGATCGACCGTGCTGATTGATGTGCCGTAACGCCTCTGGAAATCACCTCGCGTTCCGCGAGCGTCAACGCCAGCCTGGAGCGACGCCGCTCCGCAGGACGAATTCCACCATGCGGAGCTACCAAAAAATAGATCGACGATGATTGCTTACCAAAAGCTCGTCCAATCGCCTTCAGCGACTCCCCACGCTTCCAGCGATCCCATAACTCCGTCTTCTCTGCCGCAGTAAAACCTCTATGAAACCTTCGTTCCATCCCACACTCCATCTTTTCCCTCTAAGATAAAGTGTTGCGGCGACCGGTTGAGACCACCGGGTAATCTCGGAAGCTCCGGTTGTCCGATTTTGCCGGTTGAAGGCATCTGTTTGGCCGTGATTCAAGCGACCAAACGGGAACCTCGAATCATGCGGTATGAACTCGCGCCTCCTGGCCGATCTCGCGGTGGTCTGGGAGGAGCACGGGGTGAGCGTGTTGCAACGCCTGGCTGTCACTGATCCAGGCAAGCTGGCGCAGATCGCCTACGGGCTATTGCCTCGCGACGTCTTCATCAGCGTTGAACAGCGAACGCCGGGCAACCTCGATGCCGATGAGTGGCAGATCCTCCGCAGGGTGATTGATCTCATCAAGCAGAACGCCAACGGCGCCGAGCTTGGACCGGTGTTGCAGACCATCGAGGATGCGTTGCGGGCCGACCAGGCCAAGATGATCGAGGCGGAGTGAGTGGGGCCGCCGGAGGGGGCTATCCAGCGGCGACCCCTGCCGACCGCTTGGTGAAATGCTGGTGCGGCCGACCTGATTCAAGTTACGCCCGGCCGGTCATGTTCCAATTCATCAAGCACAACGCGAACGGCGCCGAGCTGGGGCCTGTGCTGGAGACGATCGAGAATGCATTGCGTGCTGACCAGGCCAAGCTGATCGAGGCTGAATGACCGCTTGGGGCCGCCGGTGGGCTATCCACCGAACGGCCACAGCCTGTCGCTTGCTCCTCGGGTGAGGTCGGCGACCGACGCGGTTCAACGTGACGAGGCAAGCCGCGTTCCAAACGGAAACGCCGCCCAGCGGCAATGATTGCTGGTGCGGCGTTGGCATTCCCGAGGTCGGACACTGAAATTCCGGCAGGGAACAAGTAGCAAGCGCTATGCCATCTTTTGTGACGCGTAATGGGGCGTTCGGCTCACCTGCGCGATTTTTTTCTAGGCCGCCCTTCTGGAGGTGCCACCTTCTCTGACATCGCTCGTGATCTCGCCGACAAGTTCCTTGCCGCGATAGACCTGCACCCTTTCGTCGGGCGCGATTGGCCACGCGTTGCCGCCATACAATCGGACTGCATCGGCGGTCCGGATTTCCACGGTCCGCTCGCAGCGGCGGCAGGAGATGCGCAGCACGTGGTGCTGAAATTCCGAAAGACGTCTCAGCCGTATCTGGTCCCCGGTCGCGCCGGCGCGAGGGTCTTTGAGGACCGATTCCCAGTATTCGGCCGGGAGGGGCGCATCCGGAGCCGCAGCGGAGGGGCCCGGCCTACGGACGGCTTCAGCGGCCAGCTTTTCCATCTGCTTTTGGGGTCGGCATGCGCCAGCTCGCGGGTAGGTCGGTCATTCCGGATTAGAACATAAAGAGAACAAAAGTCGAGTCCGCTCCCGCCCGTGCCGCGAAAAAATCATCCTATTGGAAGGGGCGCGGTGTCGGAACCAAGCCGGGCCATTCGTCTTGAATCCAGCATCAGTATTGGAGTTCCCCCCGTCATGGCACCCCGCGCTAACTGGAAAGGCTTCCTGCGTCTTTCCCTCGTCACCTGTCCAGTAGCGCTCTATCCGGCCACGTCGGAATCCGAAAAAGTCTCCTTCAATCAGCTCAACCGGAAGACCGGCCATCGCATCAAGTACGCCAAAGTCGATGCCGACACCGGCGAGGAGGTCGCCAACGAGGACATCGTCAAGGGCTACAAAGTCGACACCGACACCTTCATCGAGGTGACCAAGGAGGAGCTTGAGAACGTGGCGCTGGAATCGACGCGAACTATCGAGATCGACGAGTTCGTCGACCGGAGCGAGATCGATCCGCGATATCTCATCCGCCCCTATTACCTGCGTCCCGATGGCAAGGTCGGGCACGACGCCTTCGCTGTCATCCGCGAGACTATCCGCGAGATGAACAAGGTCGCAATCGGTCGTGTGGTGCTGACCAATCGCGAGCACATCATCGCGCTGGAGCCGCTCGACAAGGGGCTGATGGGGACGCTGCTGCGTTATCCCTACGAAGTCCGCTCCGCGGATGAGTATTTCGACGATATCCAGGATGTCAAAGTCACCAAGGACATGCTCGACCTCGCCAAGCACATCGTCAATCAAAAGGCGGGTCACTTCGAGCCGGATAAGTTTGAAGACCAGTATGAAACCGCCCTCATCGATCTCATCAACCAGAAGCGCGCCGGCAAACCCATCACCACGAAAGCGCGTCCGCGCGGTGAGAACGTGGTCGACCTGATGGACGCGCTGCGCAAGAGCATCGGAGGAGGCGCGGCGGCATCGACAGAGACGCCGAAGAAGCCAGCCAAGAAGGCGCGCAAGGCGGCGCCCGGCCAGAAGGAAATGCTAATGCCGATCGCCGGCAAGAAACCGGCCAAGGAGGCCGCGGCCAAGAAGCCGGCGGCCAGACCGCAGCGGAAGTCAGCCTAGCGTGTCGTGAAGCCAGACTGGCGTTGCTTCGTCGTCCGCGTCAGGCTATGGCGGATGGCGAATCCCGGTCTCGACGAGGTGAAGTGAGCCGATCTCGTCGGTCAGCTGATGGCAGCCCCGAGCCCAAGGACGAACGTCGGCTGCTCGCCTCTGGCTGCGGCATCACGGCAGTCGTTCGTCGCCCGACGCCCGATGGCTTTCGGAGGCGCCCCGCATGGGTGCTGCCCAATCCTGGCGGCCTCAATCGAGGCTCAGCCTCGATGCACGCGTCCAGGCGTATTCGGCATTCCGCGTCGAGATTCGAGCATCGCCCCGATCTTGGCCAGTTCGAGGACCGCTCACGCCTCGACCGCTCGGCGGCCGCTGCATCGTCCTCACGGACAGCCGGTCCCCAGGCTTAGGCATCGACGAAATTGACCGCTCCAAGAAAGTCCATCTTGCCGACGTCGACGCCGCTGTTGCGAAGGATCGCGTACACCATCACAATGTGGAAGTAGACATTCGGAATCGTCATCTGCAGCAGGTAGTCCTTGCCGCCCAGGACCTTTCCGGGCGCCCACGACAGGCTGACTTTCCGGCCTGCCGCGCCCTGATACTGCTCTTGAGGAACGCTTTGAGCGAAGTCGACCGTCTTGCGGATGCGCGCGCGCAGCTCTTCCACCGTCTTCTCATTGTCTTCGTGCTCGGGCGGCCTCTGTCCCGACAGCCAGGCGGCCCCGGCCTTAACGTAGTCGCAAGCGCTCTGGACCTGATAGATCAGCGGCTTCATGTCCGGCGCCAGTCGGCCATTCAATATGGAGTCGACATCCACGTTTTTCGCTTCGGCGAAAGCTATGGTTTTATTGAGCCAGCCCTCGACAAGCTTCAAGGACTGCGTGCATTGCGATATCGCTTCATAATACATCGTCTGATCCTCTCCTGAATTGTGGGCCTCCACGACCGTGGTGCAAGCCGCGTCGCGTGGGTTTTCCTTACCGCGTATCGCGATGAAAGACTTTGGCCGCCTTCTTCTGCAGCGCTTCCATTGCCTCGGCATACGGAATCGGCCCGTAGCTCACACGAGCGACGCCCAGCCTCGCTAGTTTGTCATTAGACGGCACGCCTTCCATCACCATGACATTGACCGGCAGCGTCGCTTCGCTCGCGATCCGCTTGATCTGATCGGCGTCCGTCAGGCCGGGAATGAAGAAGCCGGACGCGCCGGCGGCCGCATAGGCCCTCTCCCGCTGCAGGGCCTCTTCGACATCGGCGCTGTTCCCGAGGAAGACGTCGGTTCGAGCGTTGATGAAGAACGGGATGCTCTTGTGCTCGGCCGCGCGACGAATTGCGGCGATGCGCTTGGCCTGCCGGTCGATGTCGTAAAGGCCTTTGCCCTTCACTACGCGGTCCTCGAAGTTGATGCCGATTACGCCTAGGTCGAGAAGCTTCGAGATATTGGATGCGAGCTTGTGATCGTCGTCGCTGTAGCCGCCTTCGAAGTCCACGGTGACTGGCACATTGACGCTTGAAGCGATCTTGCTGGCGACCTGTTCGGCAATCGCGATCGGAAGATCTTCGCCGTCATCGTATCCTTGCGCGGCCGCGACAGACCAGCTGCTCGTCGCGATCGACTTCGCTCCTGCCTCGACGATCGCTTTGGCGCTGCCCGCATCCCAGGCATTGTACAGAATTACCGGATTCCCTTTGACGTGAAGGGCGGCAAACTCCTTGGCTTTCTTTGCTTGGTTCACTGTGGTTCTCCTGTCCTAGACTCGCGAACACGCGCAGGCGGCGCGCCTCATGCGCCGTGGCACACCGGATTCGCCTTTACCGAACCATGCCGGGTGCTTGGCTATCTATCGATAGATTGCTAGTGTGATGGTTACGGGCGGACGGTGCCGCTGTCAATCTCTATCTACTGATAGAGCAGCCCCGTGGCCGGTCTTCCAGATCCGCCGGCCTTGAGCGAGACAATCGACCGATTACGCACCTGCGGTGAAGCTTTCACGAAACCGCCGGTGCGGTCCTCGAGGACCACGCCTCCACGCGTGTCGCATAGGGTGTCACCTCCTGGCTCATTGTCCGCGCAGACGAAGGGACCTTGGTTCGTTGAGGCGCTCGTCGCCGGTGATGACTATCCGCACAGGCTTGGCCTGCGCTCGCGAAGAGCAGGGGCGCCTGGGCGTGCTAACGGTCGAAATCGCTGGCGTCGTGACGCTCCTGCAACGAGCCTGGCCAGTCATTCTCCTTGCGGTTCACGAGCCGCCCGCGCTGGACAGCCGTACGTTTCGCGATCGCCGCTGCCCAACGTTCTACGTTTGGATACTCGTGCGTGCTCAGGAATTCGCGCACGTCGTTGGCCCAGCCGAGGACCAGCGCTCCGTACCAGGGGAAGATGGCGATATCGGCAATCGTGTATTCATTTCCGCTAATGAAGATGCGGTCTGCGAGACGGCGATTGAGCACGTCGAGTTGGCGCTTTACTTCCATGGTGTAGCGGTCGATGGCGTACTCAATCTTGACAGGCGCGTATCGGTAAAAGTGAGCGAAG
This sequence comes from Bradyrhizobium sp. CCBAU 051011, assembly GCF_009930815.1. NCBI lineage: Bacteria > Pseudomonadati > Pseudomonadota > Alphaproteobacteria > Hyphomicrobiales > Nitrobacteraceae > Bradyrhizobium > Bradyrhizobium sp. CCBAU 051011. Next base: position 5,409,994 of record NZ_CP022222.1, read on the forward strand.
CCGCCGCCAAGATAAGGCGCACTTCCCATTTGCCAGATGAGCCAGTTCAGGGTTTCAGATCGACCCCGCGTGTCGTCGGGCAAAAAGCGTCCGAATTTCTCGGCAAGATACAGCAGGATCGCGCCCGACTCGAACAGGTGGACGGGCTTCTCGATACTGCGGTCGACCAGCGCCGGGATCTTCGAGTTCGGATTGACTTCGACAAAGCCCGATCCGAACTGGTCGCCCTTCATGATGTCGATCAGCCAGGCGTCGTATTCTGCCCCGGTCTCGCCGACCGCAAGGAGCTCTTCCAGTAGGACCGTGACCTTGATGCCGTTCCAGGTGCCTTGCGAGTAGAGTTGCAATGGATGCCGACCAACCGGCAGATCTCTTTCATGTGTCGCACCGGCGACGGGACGATTGATCGAGGCAAAAACCCCGCCGCTGACTTTGTTTGTCCAAACTTTGGGTGGGGTGTAGTTGTCAGCACTCATCGGCCGCTCCGTCTAATTCTCGCGCAACGCAGGATTCTAGCGCGCCGGGCAGCGGCAACGTTTCGGCGCTGATCGAACTATGCCGCGTGCGATCATAAGACCCGGCTCACGCTTTCGTCGTCTTCTCCGTGAGCAGCAAGGCCGCGATCACACCATGTGTGGCTGCCAAGGCTGTTCGCACAATCAACATTCTTGAACATTTTGCAGAAGAAAATACAAAATGGCCTGTTCGCGTCCGGTGGGCATCAAAGCCGCCGGCTCCTCGATCCGTCACTTGGCGACGCCCGACGGCTACCCATCAACCAAGATCCTGTACGGCACACGTTCTCTGCTCTCGAGCAATGGCACCGCGCGTTGGAGGACCAGCTCTTTGAAATGCGGTGTCGCCTGGTGATCGGCGAAGTCCTTTTCCTCACCATAGTGTTCGTACAAGAGAAACTCGTTCGGCCGCTCGACAGACTGGTGCGCAATGAAGCTTCGGCAGCCGGGCTCGGCACGGCAATGCGGTACGAACTCCTGCAGAATGTTCTCGATTTCGCTTTGATATTCCTTTCTTGCCACCCAGCGCGCCACAACAATATAACTCATTTATTCGATCCTCCCGGCTTCGCCGTCTTGCCTGCAACCCACACCGGTTTCGCGCGCCGCAAGGTCCTTCACCCAATCAGTTTTCGCCGCATTGCTTTTACTTTAGGAGGTCGGTTTGATTATGGATGAGCTCAGCGCGGATGTCGCCTGATCGAAGGCGCCGATGTCGCCATAGGCACGAGCAAGAATCATCCCGCCCTCCAGTGTGGCGATGACGTGGTGAGCCCGCGCGGTCGCGCCAGGACCTCCGACGCGGCCGGCGAGATCCTCGATGCAGCGGCGGAAGAACGACTGCACCTCGGCCGTCACCTCCGGTGTCAGCGCGCCGGCCTCGGCACCAAGAATGCCGCAGAGGCACATGCGCCCGTCGTGCTCGATCGTCTTTCTGACCGCTGCACGATAGGCGCTGATCGCATCCTCAGGGCTCTCATCGGGTTTTGCCTCGACAGACGCGAGGAATCGCTTCGCGTAGCGCTGGGCCACGGCCGCCGCCATTTTCGCCTTCGTCGGGAAGTGGTGATGGACACTCGCGCTCTTGATTCCGACCTCAGCCGCCAGGTCGCGGAAACTAAAACCGGCGTACCCGCGATCTCGAATGTGGGCTTCGGCGAGATCCATCAAACGTTCGGCCGTTCCGCTCACGAAGCTCTCCTGTCTATCGATAGATAGACTACTTTAGCGCGATTGGCCAGTGAAATTTGTCTCGTGAGACCTAATGGAAGCGAATAACTCGCGTCATGATTCCGGAAACACCCTGTTTCGGGTGCCGGTTCTACTACTTGAGACGGCGCGCCGCCGCCTTCATCGGCGCAGGCTTCTTGCTCTTGGTGAATTCCCTTGTGGCGTTGTCGTAGACGCTGAAATCGTTCACCGCGTTGGCGACCACGAGTGCGCCGGTGATTGTGGAAAGCAACTGAGACGCCTCGTCCGGCGGCAAGCCTTCCTCGACAAGCTTGTCATGGCACATCTTGAAGAAGCGCTTGACCTCGGCGGCCACCTCCGGGGGCAGATCCTGCGATGAAGCTCCGAGCACTGCGCACGGGCACATCCGATCCTGCGAGTGAAGCGTTCCGCGAAACGCCTTCACCCAGACCTTGATCGGGTTACTCTCCTTGCCGAGCTCGCGCTCGATCAGTTCCGCGGTCTCGGCGGTGTAGCGCTTGATGACAGCTGCAGCGAGATCTTCCTTGGTCGGGAAGTGGTAATGCACGCTCGAACTCTTCACGCCGACATCCGCGGCGATCTCGCGAAAACTGAAACCGTTGAAGCCGCCTCTCCGCATCCGCCGCTCAGCGGCGTCCATGATGGCGGCAGCGACATCACTCATCAGGTCTGCTCCCATGGGCTATCTCTCGATAGGTAGGGCTTTGAAAGACCAAAAAGCAACAACTTTAATCTATCTATCGATAGGACATTGTGCTAGACGATTCGGTCGGCATTCGAATAAGGAACGGTTCTGCCTGACCAAGGTGTTGCGGACCGTGATCCGCCGAGACGGCGGCGCTGTTCCCGATTGAAACTCCAAGCGAACGGGTTCAGCAGAATGTTCTCTGTTATTTTCGAAGTCCACCCAAAGCGCAGCGAATTCGAGCTTTACCTCGCGCTCGCCAAAGACCTGAAGCCAATCCTTGAGGGGATCGACGGTTTCATTGACAACGAACGGTTTGAGAGCAAGCGCCGGCCAGGGTGGATTCTCTCACATTCGACCTGGCGCGACGAAAAGTCCGTCGTTCGATGGCGCACGATCGCCAAGCACCATGAGACGCAACAACGCGGCCGCGACGAGGTTTTTCAGGACTACCACCTGCGTGTCGGCGAGGTCGTGTCCGATTCAACGCCGCCGGACGGGGTAAAGCTCGTCGAGCAGCGGCTGGACGAGACCGAGGTCGGCGACGCAAAATTTGTTGCGCTGACTGAAATCTCTCCCGCCGGCAACCCCGTCCCCGAGAACCTCGCAGAGCTACTGGCGCTCGATCGACACCGTCCGGCTCTGCTGGACCATGACGTCTTCGCGAGCATCTACAACGAGGGGAAATTGGCGCTCCTCACGTCGTGGCGCGACCGCCGATCGGCGGAGGCGTTCGACGTCAGTCCTGCCGCCAGCGCTGGCGTGGTCAGGCATCGCGTCGTGCGCATCGTGCGCGACTACGGCATGCTCGACCGACGCGAGAGCCCGCAATACTACCCAGAGATTGCGCGCGTAGCCCAATAGGGCTTCCGCTACGGCACCCGGAGATATCGGCCGGACCGGCGCAACGGTTTTTCGGCGCTCGTTCTTCAAGATGACGCCGTGCTCGCGGCGGTCGCTTGCCGATGACAATCCCAACGGATCGTTTATCCGAGGAGATCGATCGCCGTCACCTCGCACCCTCGCTCTGCGAGCAAGGGCACGACGTGGCGCCACAGGAGGCGGGACGTCGGAATCCCGTGCAGCAGCGCGACGCGGCATCCCTTCCCGGTCTGCGAGAAGGCAATCCGCTGTCCCTCGATCAGCACGGAGTGCGGGATATCCAATTCGGCGTCCACGACCTGGCTCTTCTTTTCGGTTCAACGAAAACAACGGGAACGACCGGAACGGAGACCAGCAACGCGCCGATCTCCGTCCCGGTCGAGGTCAAGCGGATTGGGAAACCGAAGCCTCCTCCACCGCATCTGCCTTCTTTGCCCGGAACCTCTGGATCATCACATAGAAGGCCGGCGTGAAGAGAAGCCCGAAGATCGTCACCCCGAGCATCCCGAAGAACACGGCGGTTCCGAGCGATTGCCGCATCTCGGCGCCGGCGCCGGTCGCGGTCGCGAGCGGCAAGACGCCCAGGATGAATGCAAACGACGTCATGAGGATCGGCCGAAGGCGTGTCTTCGCCGCGCCGACCGCCGCCTGTTCGGGCGACTCGCCCCGCGCCTGCTCTTGCCGGGCGAACTCGACGATGAGGATCGCATTCTTTGCGGCGAGGCCTACCAGCACGACGAACCCGATTTGCGCCAGGATGTCGATCGGCATACCGCGCAGCTGCAAGCCGGCGGCTGCGGTGAGAAGGCACATCGGCAGGATCAGCACGATCGACAGCGGCGTCTTCCAGCTTTCGTACTGAGCGGCCAGGACGAGGAAGACGAAGAGCGCGGCCGCCGCGAAGACGAGGATCGTTGGCGTGCCCTGCTGCTTCTCCTGATACGACAGTTCGGTCCACTCGAACGCGACACCCATCGGAAGCGCCTGCTTGGCCAGCTCCTCCATCCGCGTCATAGCCGTGCCCGAAGAAATGCCCGCTCCGGCCGCTCCCATGATCTCGGCTGCGGGGTAGAGATTGTGGCGGGGGACTCGGTAAGGCGCCGTCTCGTTGCGGAAGGTCGCGACCGAGCCGATCGGCACCATCTCGCCGGCGGTGTTGCGCACTTTCAGACGCGCGATGTCGTCCGGCGTTCCGCGGAACTGCCCGGCGGCTTGCGCAATCACCTGGAAGGTGCGGCCGAGGTAGTTGAAGTCGTTGACGTATTGCGAGCCGATATAGAGCTGCAGCGTCGAGAACACGTCGGTCGGCGTCAGACCGACTTTCTCCGCCTTCAACCGATCGATGTCGGCGAAGAGCGACGGCGATCCGGCATTATAGAGGGTGAACACGCCCGCGAACGTCGGATCCTTGTTCGCGGCCGCGACGAGATCGTTTGCGGCTTTGGCGAGCGCCTGGGCTCCAAGACCGCCGCGATCCTCGAGCATCAGCTTGAAACCGCCTGCCGAGCCGAGGCCCTGCACGGGCGGCGGCATGACCGCGATGACATAGGCGTCCTTCAAGACGGCGAGCTTCTCGCGAAGGATCTTGAGCATCGCCGCAGCGTTCACGCCCGGAATATTCTTTCCATAGAGCGACGGCAGCGCGACAAAGATCGTGCCGGCGTTCGGCGCGACCGTGTTCGTCGTAACGTCGAAACCAGTGACCGGCGAGGTATGCTCCATTCCCGGAATGTTGAGCGCGATGTCGTTCACCTGACGGACAACCTCGTCCGTGCGGGCAAGGCTCGATCCAGGCGGAAGCTGAATGACCACGACCAGGTAGCCAATGTCCTGCTCGGGGATGAAGCCCGTGGGCATCCGCGACATCTGGAAACCCGTGAGACCGATCAGCGCGACGTAGACGAGGGCGATGATGGCGGTGACGCGGACGAAACGCGCGGTCAACTTGCCATACGCAGACGACAGCCACTCAAAGCCGTGGTTGAAGCGGCCGAATACGGCACGCGTGATCCGGCCGAGACCACGCGGCTTGGCGTGCTCGCCGGTCGGATGCGGCTTGAGCAGGACGGCGCACAGGGCGGGGCTCAGCGTCAGAGAGACGAAACACGAGATCACGGTCGAGGCCGAGATCGTGATTGCGAACTGCTTGAAGAACAGACCGCCGATCCCGGAAATGAAAGCAGCGGGAACGAAAACGGCGCAGAGCGTCAACGCGATGGCGATCAATGCCGTCGAGACGTCGGTCATCGTCTGGTGCGCGGCCTCGCGCGGCGACATGCCCGCTTGCATGTTGCGCTCGACATTTTCCACCACGACGATCGCGTCGTCGACGACGATACCGACCGCGAGGACGAGACCGAACAGCGACAAATTGTTGATCGAAACCCCGAAGACGGCGAGGATCGTGAAGGTACCGATGAGGGAAATCGGGATGGCCAACACCGGGATGATCGTCGCCCGCCAGTTTTGCAGGAATACGAACACCACGATCACGACGAGGACGATGGCTTCGAAGATTGTGTGCACGACTTCGTCGATTGACTGGCTGACGAAGGTCGTCGGATCGTAAATGTTGAGGTAGTCGAGACCGGCCGGGAAGCTTTTCTTCAGTTCCGCCATCTTGTCCCACACCGCTTTCTCGACCTGGACGACGTTTGCGCCTGGCTGAGCAATCACCCAGAACGGCGACGAGTCGTAGCGGTCGGCATAGGCTTTCGAGCCGTAGTCGGCGGCGCCAAGCTCGACGCGCGCGATATCACGGATCCGCGTCACCCGGCCTTGCGCGTCTGACTTGACGATGACGTCGCCGAACTGTTCGGGCGTAGTCAGACGGCCGAGCGCCTCGACGCTGATCTCATAGGCCGCCGGATTCGCCACCGGCGGCTTGTTGAGGACGCCTGCCGAGACCTGGGCGTTCTGGGCGCGCAATGCGCTCAGGATCTCATTTGCACTGATATTGGAGGAGGCGGCCTTGTCGGGATCGACCCAGATCCGCATGGCATATTGCCGTTCGCCGAGATTCCACAGGTCTGCAACGCCCGGCAGTCGGGAAATTTCGTCTTTGACGTGGAGGATGAAGTAGTTCGAGATATATTCTGCGCTGCGAGAACCGTCGGGCGAGTAAGGATGCACGCCGAGCAGGAGCGCCGGGATGGTTTTCTTGACCTGCACGCCCTGAAGCTGCACCTCCTGCGGGAGGCGTGAGAGCGTGTCCTGGACCCGGTTTCGGGTCAGCATCAGTGCCGTGTTGGGATCGGTGCCGACCTTGAAGATGACCGTAATGGTCAGAAGGCCGTTCCCGGTTGACTGGCTGGTGATGTAGTCCATGTTCTCGACGCCGTTCACCGCCTGCTCGAGCGGGGTGGCGACCGTGCGCGCCACGGTCTGGCCGGAAGCGCCAGGGTAGGCCGTCGTGATCTGCACTGTCGGCGGAACGATATTGGGATATTGCGCGACTGGCAGCGACGTCAGCATCGCGAGACCGATCAGCACGAAGAAGATGTTGATCACCGTCGCGAAGCGGGGATGATCGATGAAAAAATGCGCGAGCTTCATGGTTCGACTCAGCCTGGTTTTTGACTAGACGCGGCTTGAGCGAGCACGGTCGACACCGCGTGAAGTTCAAACCGTAACTATCTATCGATAGATTGTTTGGACAATTAGAGGGACGGGCGGGGGCGAGTCAATACTCTATCTATCGATAGGGCTGTGCTTTCGTGCGCTTTTCTCTCAATTAAGCCTTCGAGACGGAGGAGCGACCAAACGCTCATCCGTCTTGGAGGGGCTCGGGACGACGCCGAGACTGTCTTTCCTCATGCAGCCTGATATCGGCTGCATCGCGGCCTCATTCGGTCGCGGTCTTGTTCCACGCGACCTTGGACGGCGCAACGCGCGGGTCGACGACCGAGCCGGGACGAGCCGCCGGGATACCGTCGACAATGACCCTGTCAGTGGGAGCGAGACCCGAGCGGACGACGCGCAGGCCGTCGCGCAGGTCACCGAGCTCTACGGGCTTCGGCACGACGACGTTCTTGTCGCTGACGGTAAGGACGATATGCGACGACTGATCCGCAAGAACCGAAGCGTCGGGCACGAGGAGCGCGGGGGCCGGAGCGGTCAAGCCGATGCGAACACGGGCAAACTGTCCGGGTGCCAGGAAGAGATCGGGGTTCTTGAATGTCGCGCGAGCATGAATCGTGCCGCTCGAGCGATTGACCGTGTTGTCGAGGAAGTTGAGTGCGCCCTGGTAGCCATAGCTGGTTTCATCGCTCAGCGATGCCTCGGCCTTGTTGTCGAGCGGGCCGGCTTGCTTCTGGCGCTGCCGCTGGAAGGTCAGGTAGTCCTGCTCGCTCATGTCGAAGTCGAGGTAGATCGGGTCGAGCGAGACGAGCGTCGCGAGCAGCGTCGTCGGGCTCGTGGCGGCGCGGCTGCCGGCAATCAGGCCGCCTACTGAGACCTGCCGGGCGCCGATGCGGCCCGTGAAGGGCGCCGTCACCTTGGTGTATTCGAGATCGAGCTGTGCGTCGCGGATGCGCGATTGAGCGTCGTCGATCGCGGCTTGGGCGGCCTGCTGCTCTGAAACGCGCTGGTCGAAGATTTCCCGAGTCGAGTTGCCGGTCTTGAGTAGAGCTTGCGTCCGCTCCAGCTGGTTGGTCGCGAGCCTGTGACGCGACTTGGCAGATTCGAGCGCGGCATTCGCCTGGCCGAGCTTGATCTCATAGGGCCGAGGGTCGACGACAAACAAGAGGTCGCCCTTATGGACAATCTGCCCGTCTTCAAAGTGGATCTCGGAGAGCGTGCCGCCGACCTGGGCGCGCAGCTCGACCCGATTGATGGCCGAGAACTGACCGATCGCTCCGAGGCGCGCTTCGACGTCGCGCTGCAAGGGGTTGATGACGGTCACGGCCGCTAGTGGAGCCGCGGGGGGCACCGAGGCATGGGAGGCCTCCTGGCTGAAATATGCAAACCCGCCCACGCCACCGGCGATGAGCAGAGCGAGAAGCGGGAGCTGCCAGCGCAACATCTTGCGATGGCTGGATTTATTGGTCGCTGCGCTGTCGACCGGGGCTTTCAGAAGATTGTCGCTCATGGTGTGCCTGCCGTGTTTCGAGGGATATTCGAAAGGGTCTTTATTTTTGGAGTAACTGCTCCTATAATCATCAATACGGCGAGAGGCCAAACCAAGTCAAGCGAATTTTGGAGTAAGGGCACCAAAAATGTCAGAGCCACAAAAACGCGGCCGCGGTCGGCCGTCGACATTCGACCGCCCATTAGTATTGCGCGAGGCGATGAAGCTGTTTTGGGACAATGGCTACGAGGGCACGACCTTCGAGGAGCTCATCTCCAAGATGAGCATCAGCCCGTCGACCTTTTATAACTCGTTCGGCAGCAAGGAGCGCCTCTACCGCGAGGCGACCGAGAACTTCATGGATTATGCCCAGAACTGGATCCAGGGCGCGCTGTCAGAGGAAGGTGCGACGACGCGCGAAGCCTTTGCGCATCTCCTGGAGTCGGCTGCGGAGCAGTTCACCCGCGAGGACTTGCCGCGCGGTTGCATGGTTTCGCTGTCGGGGACGCATCAGGCGCCCGACCTCGTGCCGATCCGCGACATGATGGTCGAGTATCGCGCGGCGTCCGAGGTCTACCTCGCCGACCGGATCCGAAAGGGAATCCGTGACGGCGACATGCCGAGCACGATCGATGTCGATGCGCTTGCCGCCTTTATCCACGCGATCGTTCGCGGAATGGCCGTTCAGGCCCGGGATGGAGCAAGCCGCGCGAAGCTTGAGAACATCGGCCGGGTTGCGATGGAAGCCTGGCCAGAAGCGAGCAAAGTGGCTGAGTGACACGATTTCGGAGCTGGTCTGCGCGCGACGGCCGTCGCGTGCCGTGCTCCCTCAGGCCACGCGCCAGGCGCGAAAGGCCCTTTCAAGGTCGATGCTTCGAGAGGCAGAGAAGAACGGTCGTGCGCGTAACGTGCGACGCAGCCGGGCATGCGCTGGCGACAACAGCTGGTGCGCCCTGACCGAGATCGTGGGCAGATACGTCGCTGCCCGTCTGGTTGACGCTGCTAGTCGATGGCCGCGTGCGGCGGCGAGGCGCGCCCTGCGCCTAAGAGATAAGCGACAATCGCCGCGACCTGAATCGCAACCGATGCGACGAATATGATCTGGTCAGACCAAAGTTCGCGGAAGAGACCGAACACGGCGGGAGCGATGGCATAAGCGCCCTGCGAGATGGCGACGATCAACGCCACAGCCCGGGCAGCGTCTCCCTTGGTAAATTCGAGATTGGCGATCACCGGCGGAACAGAGATGGCATTACCGACCCCAAGGCCGAAGAGCACGACACCGAACACGAGGAGGGCCGGACTGCTTCCGTGCGCGAGGAGAAACACGCCGCATCCCAGCGCTTGCGCAACAAGGCTGTATGACGCGATAGCGCGCCAGTTCGAGGTGCCCGATGCGCGCCAGCCGACGGCGACGCGGCCGACGACGGCCGCCACGCCAGACGCGCCAGCGGCAAGCCCAGCGCCTTGCCTTCCGAGCGTGGGCGCGAGCACCGAGACGAGGTGCGCCACCAGCCCGGTTTGCGCGAACAGGGCCAGGGTCATTCCGATGCATAGCGTGAGAAAGGCGCGATCGCGGAAAAGGCGGAGGCGGGCAGGCGGGGCGGCCGTTTCAGCGGGCGCGCCGGCGAAAAGAACCGCAGCGGTGAAGGGGCCGCCGTCGGGGGCCTGGTTCAGGCCCTCCGGTGTTCGCGTCAGCACGAAGACTGCCAACGCGCCGAGAGTGGCGAGCATCGCCGCACTAACCACCAGTGCCGCGGCCGGGAAGCCGATCCTGTCGATCAAGGCGACCCAGAAGGGCGAGAAGATTACGCCTCCGACGCTGCCACCGTTGAATGCCACGCCTAGCGCCAAAGGACGTTTGGCGGCAAACCAGGGGGAGACGATGGCGTTGACGGCGACCGCGCCGAGGACGGACCATCCGATACCGGACAAGAACGCCGCCGCGTAGAGCTGCCACGGCGCGTTCGCCAGGGCCCAGCCCAGAACGCCGATCGCCATGACGACACCGCCAGCGACGGTGACGATCGGCAGTCCGAAGCGCCGATAAAGGCCGGGCAGGTTCGGGATGAGGGCGAGGCCGACCAGGAAATGCAGGGTCACGGCGCCTGAGATGAGCGCGATCGGCCAGCCTCGCGATTGGCGCACGACCTCGAGATAGACGGGCGGGCCGTAGAAGCCGGTGCCCCAGCCGAACACCGCGACGGTGAAAGCTGCGGCGACGACCCGCCAGCCGAAGAAGCCAGGCGTAGCGCTGATCGCGTCGACCACCGCCTCCACCGGCGGGTTGGTCAGATTTGTGTTGCGATTGGCCACGATGATATCTCCTGCGCGTCCGCACCCACGCGTTGCGGGCCGCCGTAGCGGCCCTCGACCGGGGCGTCAGAACATCGTGTTGTCGTTCTTCGACGCGTCGGGGATGGGGGCGAGGACGTCCCAGTGCTCGACGAGCTTGCCGTCTGCGACACGGAAGATATCGACGCCGACATCGCCATTCGGGCCGATGAGGCCGGTCCAGTGGGCGTGAACGGCGACGATGTCGCCGTCGGCGATGACGCGGCGAATGTCGCCCTTGGCGTTCGGGAAGGTCTTCAGGAAGAAGTTGATGTAGGCGCGCAGGCCCTCGACGCCGTCCTCGGCGGCCGGGGTGTGCTGGATGTAGGTGTCGCCGACATAGCGGGCGATGGCGCCATCGACGTCGCCGTCGAAATGGGCCTCCTTGTAGAAGGCCAGAACGGTCTTCTTGTTCTGTTCGGAGATACTTTCGGTCGTCATGGTGATGTCCAATCGTGTGTCGTCGACGGCGCGTGCCGTCGCGGATGAAGGGTTTCTATGCGTGGGTGACCCGGCGGGCGGGCGGCAGCGCGATGGCCTGGCCGGGCCGCTGTCACGGCGGGACGCTCGTCACGCGGCGCGCTGCTGCGGGGGATTTGCAACGCGCCGCGAGGAGAACGGCTGCTCGACGATCCGCCGAGAGACGTTCGACAGGGGTGCGATTATCGCCTATTCCGTCTTGGGTGGGATCTGCGCGTCGAACTTGTTTTGCTGGACGATGTAGATCTGGCACGGCTCCTTGGAAACGCACGCGGTCGTGTGAGCCTCCTTGCCGCGCTGATACCAGTACGAACCCGGTCCCAGCTTCACCTGCTTCTGGCCCGGCTGGTAGTTCTCCAGCTGACCTTTGATGACGACCGCATAGTAGTCGTAGGTATGGGTATGGAGCTTGCTCACAAACCCCGGATCGAAGCGGAAGAACGCGCCGTGAGCGCCCTGCGTGACGTTACCCCAGACGTTCGAAACCTGGATGCCGGTCTCGGGGTTCACGCCCCTCGCGCCGGTGTCGGTGAAGGAATAGTGGCTCGCCGGATTGGTGACCGACGTACCGCCGTTGGCCGGAGGAAAGGACGCGTCCTGCGCCTGCGAGGAGGTCGTGAAAGCAAATAGTGCGAGGCCTGCTACCGCGAGTGATCGGAACTTCATGTTACTTCGCCTTTGTGTTGCTCTGCTGGTGACGGTGACGAGGCGGCCTCAGGCCGCCTTCTTGAGGGCCTCGATGAACTTCGCGGCGAGCTCGTGGTCCGACATCGGGTTCTGAGCGGTAATCAACTCGCGGTCGACAACGACGAACGAGGTGAAGTTGTCGGCGTTGGCGACCTTGGCGCCCGCTGCTCCGAGCGCGTCGGGCATGTTGAAGATCAGCTTCTTGTGGAAGACGTTATCTTCGGCATATTCCTCCTCGCTGCGCGAGAAGACGGTCATGCGATAGCCGGCATACTGCCAGCCCTTGCCCAGCTCGCGCGCCTTCACCTCGTTGCCGTCGATCAGGGCCGCGCGGAATTCGCGTGCCTTGTCGAGCGCGGCAAGAACGCTGATCGGGCCGTGGCAGATCGCGGCGGTGGGCTTGTTGGCACCGTGGAAGTAGCGAAGCACTTCGCCCGCGTCGGGGTCCTGCATCACGTCCACGATGGGCGCGTGGCCACCCGGGAAGAAGACGCCGGCGAACCGATCAAGTCCGGCATCGATCACCGAGCGGATCGTCCGGACGTCGTTCATGGCAGGATCGTTGTTGAAGAAATTGCGAGCCTTGGTGCGGGCCTCGTTGTCCTGCGCGAAGTAGATCAGCGCATCCGAGTCCTTGTCCATGTGCGGCTTCTCGCCGGTCGGGGTGGCGAGGACGAAATCGTAGCCGGCGGCCACGAGCGTCATCAGCGGGACGGCGGTTTCGTTCAGGAATTGGCCGATCGTGATCGTGCCGCCGCCCTTTGCCTCAAGCTCGGTCCCGTTCGAACCGATGACGAGTATAGTGCCCTTACTCATTTGAATCTCCTGTGATCGAAAAGTTGGTTGTGCTTGCTTGCGGGTGATGCTGAGTGGACGCGCAACTCAAAGTCTCGGCGGCGCGCCATGTTCGATGGTCGTTTCTTTGGCGACGGCCTGCGCGGGCCGCGTCGATTTCAGGCGGTCGCCTTGGCCGCCTCGGCCATCCGGCGCACGGTCTCTTCTGTGGTCCACACCGCGTTTGCCATGAAGCGCCAGTTGATCATGGCGGCGTCCAGGCCAGAGCCTTCCTCGTTCGCCGCTGCGGCGACGGCGTCGCGGACCATCACGGTCTCAAAGCCGTCTCGAATGAGGTTGCGCATGTGATCTTCGAGGCAGAGGTTCGCTACGGGACCGGCCATGATGACGGTCTCGATCTTCCTTCGACGCAGCATATAGGCGAGGTCGTTCGTGGGCGCGTAGGTGACATGGCGCGACACGACCGTTGTATTCTCGTCTTCCATGTATTGCTTAAACCGGTCGGGAATGTCGGCGCCGCCGCCGGGGACATCGTGGGCGTGAAGCGGGCTCTCGCGCGCGACGACCCCCCGTGGAGCGCAAGGTCTTCCATCGGGCTCAGGCGGGTCTTGCCTTTGTGATCGTGCGGAAAGAAGTAATGAGGCGACATGAACACCGGATAACCGTGATCCTTGGCAGCCCGAAGCAAGGCTTCCAGGTTGGCATTCACGTTGTTCTTCTTCATCAGCTCCTCGATCATGACGAAATATTTGCCGCCGTCAGTGAGGAAGTCGTTCTGGATATCGACAAGCACGAGCGCGGTCCGATCGCCGCTGATCTCCATATTGACCTTGTGTTGGAACAACATTTGAAAGCTCCTTGCGATTTGGCGAGCGCTGACTGCGCAGCGTATGGTCTGTAAAGACAGTTGACGCTATCTATCGATAGATAGATAATGGAGCTACATCGCGGAGTCAAGCTCTATCTATCGATAGACCGACGACGTGTTGGTTGACTGAAAGTGGGTACCTGGTCGCGCCGCTCGCTTTGCCGTCACGGTCGCCTCACCTCTATCGGTAGATGGAGCTTTCGCAGACCTGCGCCAGTCAGCGTCGAACAAATCAACGCCTCGCCATTGACTGCCGTCGGCGAGGCGGAAGGACCCGCCCGCTCAAGACGCTCTCAGCTTGTACCCTTGGCGTCGAGATCTTCCAATCGCACTCTCGCAAGACGATCCTTGGCAGCGGTGAAGACGAGGTCGATCACCTTGCTGTCGTGGCCAAGCCTGAAGCACTCGACGACGACGCCAACCAGGACGCTTTCGCAGATCACGAGAAGGTCCGAATAGGAGCCGCCCGCCGCTTTGGTCTCGTTGATGATCTGTGCGACCACCTGCCGAGCGACCCGATTGTGCAGCTCGGTCGCCGCCGCAGCGGACAAGTCAGAATTCATGGTCATTTCGGCATCCCTCTCGCATCGTCGAGGCAACTGCGCGTAATGGCGGCGGCTGTGGTGCACGAACCGACCGCTCTGTTTGACCCAGGCCGCCGCGCGCCAACCGCTCGCATTATATTTCTGTTCCTCTCTATCGATAGATAGAACTTGACGACGAAGATTTCCAGCGATTAATCTCGGCGACCCCAATTGATCTATCGATAGGTAGATTTTCAGGAGAGTTTTCATGCGCTTTCAGGATAAGGTCGCGATCGTCACAGGTGGTAGCTCGGGCATCGGCAAGGAGGTTGCGACCCGGTTCGTCGCAGAGGGCGGGTCCGTCGTGGTCAACGGCCGCGACGCCAGGAAATCAGCAATCGCCGCTCAGGAAATTGACCCGAGCGGTAAGCGTGCCGTCGTCCACGCTGGTGATATCGCGCTCCCCGGCACCGGCGAAGACATGGTGAAGGTCGCGCTCGAACGCTTTGGGCGACTCGATGTCCTGTTCAACAATGCCGGCATCTTCGGCCCCAAGCCGTTCCTCGAGCTCACCGAAGTCGAATACGACCGCTTCATCGACACGATCCTGAAGGGCAAGTTCTTCGCTGCGCAGGCCGCCGCGAAGGCGATGAAGGACGCCGGCCATGGTGGTGCGATCGTGCAGACGGGCTCGATGTGGGGCCTCCAGGCGATCGGCGCCACGCCGTCCTCCGCGTACTCCGCCGCGAACGGCGGCGTCCATGCGCTCGTCAAGAACCTCGCGATCGAGCTTGCGCCCTACAAGATCCGCGTGAACGCGATCGCGCCGGGGGTGATCGAAACGCCGGTCTACAACACCTTCCTGACGCCGGAGCAGGTCAAGGCTGTCCTGCCGACCTTCAATGCGATGCATCCGCTCGGACGCAACGGCCAGCCGGCTGACGCAGCCGAAGCCCTCCTCTTCCTCGCTTCTGACCAGGCGAGCTTCATCACCGGCGTCATCCTTCCGGTCGACGGCGGCATCATGGCCGGCCGGCAGTGACCCGCACCCCCAACCGCCCAAGGCCAATGCGTCCCGCGCGGGACGCAGCACTTCAACTCGCGCCCATGGCGCGCAGCCTCAATACGACGGAGAATTCCGATGGATAACCATGCCGAAAAGACGCTATTTACGCCCGTGCAGGTCGGACCGCTCACGCTGAAGCATCGCGTGGTCATGCCGCCGATGAGCCGGCTGCGCGCGCAGCCGGGAACCGGCATCCCGAGCGACCTGCAGCTTGAATATTACACGCAGCGTGCATCGAACGGCGGCTTGATCATCACCGAGGCGACGGCGATCGCACCGTCTGCGCGCGGCTATTATCACGCGCCCGGCCTCTACACGGACGAGCAGATCGCGGGTTGGAGGCGCATCACCGATGCGGTTCACGCGAAGGGCGCCTATTTCTTCACGCAGCTTTGGCACGCCGGCCGCACCACGCACATCTCGATCACGGGCTCGGAGCCCGTCACCGCTTCGGTCGATCCAGCTTATTGGGCTGATACGAGCATCACC
The DNA here is from genome assembly GCF_009930815.1 of Bradyrhizobium sp. CCBAU 051011. Taxonomy (NCBI): domain Bacteria; kingdom Pseudomonadati; phylum Pseudomonadota; class Alphaproteobacteria; order Hyphomicrobiales; family Nitrobacteraceae; genus Bradyrhizobium; species Bradyrhizobium sp. CCBAU 051011. Next base: position 5,425,599 of record NZ_CP022222.1, read on the forward strand.
GTGGACACGCCCGACGGCTTCGAGCCGACGTCGCCGCACCGTGCGCTCGAGACGGCGGAGATCGCCACGATCCTGGAGCAGTATCGCAGCGCCGCGCAGAACGCGAAGGCCGCCGGCTTCGACGGTGTCGAGCTCATGGCTGCGAACGGACACCTGGTCGACCAGTTCCTGCAAGACAACACGAACAAACGCACCGACCAGTATGGCGGCTCGATCGAGAACCGGACGCGGTTTCTGGCCGAGGTCGCCCAAACGCTGGCTGACGTCTGGGGCGCCGATCGCGTCGGTGTCCGGCTCGCGCCGAGCGGCACGTTCAACGGCATGGGCGACAGCGACCCACGAGCCCTGTTCCGCCACGTTGCAGAGCGGCTCAACGACTTCGGCCTTGCCTACCTGCATCTCATCGAGCCGCGCGTGAAGGGCGGTGAAACAATCGCCGAGGCGCAGGCGCCTGTCGCCGCGCAGGAACTGAGCAAGATCTTCCGGGGACCGGTGATCGCCGTGGGCGGATTCAACCCGGAGACGGCCGAGGCGAGCGTCGCCAACGGCGATGCCAGCCTGATCGCCTTCGGGCGGCACTTCATCGCCAATCCCGACCTGCCGAAGCGCATCAAACTCGGACTGCCGCTCAACCCCTACGACCGCAGCACGTTCTATGGCTACACCGGTCGTGGTTACACCGACTATCCGTTCTACGAGGCCACGGTGCCCGATCCGCTTCCCGCGGCCTGAGATAATCCGCAACTGCCCTGCCGGATGCATCCCGGCAGGGCTCTGTCGCTGTCAGGTGGCGGTGTCAGGAATCCGTGCGGCGGTTCGGACAGTATTTTGTTTCCGGCGCGAGCTTCACGCCGTATCTCCCGCAACCGACGAGAGGCGCTTCACCGGATCGTAGCGCGAGGCCATGTCCGCCTCGTCGCCGCGACCGACAACAATCGGCAAGGCGATGTCTATGCCGAGCGCATCCAGGCGATCGCGGCCGAGGCCGGGCTGGCTACATCCGATCGCGGCCACGCGGCGACGGACTGGAACGAGGATCTGAAAGCGTTGCCGGCGAGATTTTCCCGTCCCCAACTCGTCGCGTTCGCGTGAGAGCTCGCTTTCAATCCGAATATTGACGGCCGCCTTTGCTTGACTGGGCACGGCCGCGTGTTATGCTGAACCTATCGATAGATAGATAACGATCGGACGCGACGTGCCCACAGGTGCAGGTAATGGCGTCGGCGCGGCGACGCCGGCGCCAGGGGACGAGACACTTCCGCCGCCGGCGACAGCGCGGTTTTCGGGCCGCAAGCTGCGCATGTTGCTGTGCTGCGCCGGCGCGCCGTTCCTCATCATGCTCGACACCAACATCGTCGCGGTCTCGCTGCCGTCGATCGCGCGCGACCTCAAGGGCGGCTTCACCGACGTCGAATGGGTGGTGAGCGCCTACATCCTTCCCTTTGCCGCGCTCTTGATGCCCGCCGGCGCGCTCGCCGATCGACTCGGACGCCGGCGCATGCTGATCCTCGGATTGTCGATCTTCACCTTCGCCTCTTTCCTGTGTGGCGCGGCGCCCGATCTGCTCACGCTCAATGCAGCGCGCGCGTGGCAGGCGGTCGGCGCCGCCCTGCAGCTCACATCCTCGCTCGCTGTCGTCGCCCAGGGTTTCGAGGCGCATGAGCGCGCCAGGGTCTACGCGATCTGGGGCACCGTTATGGGTATGGCGCCCCCTCTCGGGCCGATCGTCGGTGGCCTGGTCACGTCCTATCTCGGATGGCGATGGGCGTTCTACATCAACCTGCCCTTGAGTGCGGGGCTGATCGCACTCGCCCTCACCTCGGTCGGTGAGTCCCGCGACCCTAAGGCCTCAGGCCTGGATTATCTCGGCATCGTGCTCTTCGGCGCCGGCCTGTTCAGCGTGGTGTGGGCGCTCATCGACGCCAACAGCGTGGGCTGGGAGAGCCCGCGCACGATGCTGCGCCTCGTCGTCGGCGCGATCCTGCTGGTCGCCTTCGTCTTCGCCGAACGCCGGCATCAGCGCCCGATGATCGACCTGTCGATCTTTCGCGATCCGACCGTTGTCGGCGCCGCGGTCGCGATGCTCGGTTATGCAGCGGCTGCTCAGGTCATGATGACGATCCTGCCGCTCTATCTGCAGGATGCCTTCGTTCTTTCGCCGGCGATCGCCGGCCTTGCCATGACGCCCTTCGCCCTGCCGCTGCTGATCGGTCCGAGCATCGGCGGCAGGCTTGCAGCAAGCATGTCGAGCCGAGCGATCCTGTGTTTCGGCCTCGGCCTGGTCGCGATCGGCATGTTCATAACCGGGTCGGGCGCTGGGCTGCTGAACAGCGAGACGGCGAAAGCGCAACGAGCGCGCCGGCATGGCCTCGGGCCTTGCCAGCACGACGCGGTTCATCGGCATCATCACCGGCGTCGCCGGTCTCGGCGCGGTCCTCGCCGGCGTTGCGGAAGCCAACCTGCGCAACCTCGGGACATCCCTTGTGCCCGACCACGCGGTCGACTGGCACGATCTCAGCCTGCGCATCGTCGGTGGCGACGCGCAAGGCGCGTTGGCCGCGCTGCCGGCTCCCATCCAGAACGCCCTCGCCGGCGCCGTGCATGCCAGCGTGGGCGCCGGTTTCGGTGCGGCGCTTATCGTCGCGGCGTTCATCGCCGTCCTTTCAAGCCTGGCGAGCTGGCGGCTGATCCGGACCGCCGGAAACAGCCCGTCCTAAAGCGCCCTTGTCGAACTTCGGTCGGGTAGCGCGGCAGTCGACGTGTTCGGGTTGCCGAGGAGCTCGGCCACAGCGCTTCGATTGGTCCACTCCAACCGCTCGGGGAGATCCGACAGCGAGGAGGGAAGCGCGTCATCGCATCCGCCGGCGAGGGCCATTTTGACCCGGCGGCGCTGACCAGCAATACCTTCGATATCGAATGGCCGCGCCGAAGCGGTCGACGGCAGAGCTTTCCCGAAGTAGACCGCGCGGAATGGTTCGATATCGAGTTCGCGCGGACTAAGATGCTGTCCGCTCAGGTAGAACTTCTCGATCGTCTTTTGGCGATCGCGGCTGAGAGCGACGAAAAATGATGTTCAGGATTGGAATCATTTCAGACACGCACGGCCTGTTGAGGCCCGAGGCGGAACGAAGCCTGACGGGCGTCGATCACATTATTCATGCCGGCGACATCGGGCGCCCCGAGATCGTCGACGCGCTTCGCCGGATCGCGCCTGTCACCGCCATCCGTGGAAACGTGGACGATGGCGAGTGGGCTCGCGAATACCCCGACACGAACCTTGTGCGCTTGGCGGGAAAGTCGATCTACGTTCTGCACGACCTGAAGACGCTGCAGGCCGATGCCCGCGCCGGCATCGACGTCATCGTTTCCGGACATTCCCACGTACCGAAGATCGACACGGTCGGCGGCATCCTTTACCTCAATCCCGGCAGCGCGGGACGGCGACGCTTCAAGCTGCCGATCACGCTTGCGACGCTCGAAATCACGCCTGGGGGCATGCTACCGAATATCCACGACCTTGGAGGGGACTGAACACACGACCGCGGAGGGAATTCTCAGCGGAAGAGGTGAAGGCGTTAATTCGTTCCGTTTGCCAGTTACGCCCGAAGGGAAGCGCTATTTGCGCGGACGTTCTCGCTCGTGCACGACATCCTTCGCCCGCTTGTCGGACCTGAGCCCGAGGTAGACGGGTTGGCGCAGTTCGCCCTTGCCCGTCCACTCCGCGAATTTGACCTCGGCAACCAGCGAGGGCTTTACCCAGGTCGTGGCGGCCTCGTCCTTCACTTTGGCAGGGAAGGGTGATTTAGGAACCGTCAGCCTCACGAGCTTGGCATGGAGGTCTTCCAGGACCTTGTGGCTGAAGCCAGTGCCTACATGTCCGATGTAGCGCCATGCGTCGTCTTCCCGCACGGCGAGGACCAGGGCGCCGAAGAACGGCCTGGTGCGCCTGGGCGCCGTGAAGCCGGCGATCACCACTTCCTGTCGCTTTGCCGTCTTGATCTTCAGCCAATCCGGGGTCCGGCTTCCGGACGTATACGCGCTGTCGGCGCGCTTCGCCATGACGCCTTCCAAACCCTTCCGCTCTGCCTCGGCAAAGAATTTGGTACCATCCCCTTTGCGGTGAGCGCTGAAGGCGACCAGCTTGTCGCGCGGTAGAATCGCCTTCAGTCGTTTCTTGCGTTCGAGGAGAGGCTGCTTGCGCAAGTCCACTGCGTTCTTAAACATGAGATCGAAGGCGCAATACAGGAGCTTCGCTTCATGGCGCAGCGCATTTTGGAGCAGCTGGAAATGCGAGACGCCGTCCTTTCCGATCGCGACGAGCTCGCCGTCGATCACGGCGTCGCCCTTCACGCCCTCCAGCGCTTTGGCGACCTCGATATAGCTGCGGCTGATGATCTTGCCATTGCGGCTGTAGAGCGCAACCTTGCCCCGCCGGATTTCCGCGATCATCCGGAAGCCGTCGTACTTGTCCTCGAAAACCCAGCCGGGATCGTCGAACGGCGCGTCGGTGAGCGTAGCGAGCATCGGCTGCAGGCGCTTGGGCAGGGTCGACGTCCGGCTCATTCGAAGCCAATCCTTTTAAGAGCGCGTTGCGAAATGCATGGACGTCCTTCAAGGATTAGGGAACGCTTCGAGGCCGCGTCGTGTTCCGCAGGCTCCGTGGCGTGCGTGACGTTGACGATCGATCGAGGAGGGCGGATCAGGCCGATGGTCAGAAAACTGAAAACCTATCAGACCTCGCTGGGCTTTTTCGATCAGGCGATCGCCGCGCCATCCATGAAGGCGGCTCTGGAGGCGTGGGGCGCCGACAGTAATCTCTTCCACCAGGGCGCGGCAAAGGAGAGCCACGATCCGGATGTCGTCGCCGCGACCATGGCAAAGCCCGGCGTCGTTCTCAGGCGCCCGGTTGGAACCGACCGGCCCTTTAGTGAGCATGCCGAGCTCTCCACCGATCTTGGCGGTACGGGGGCAACGAAAGCCGCCCGCAAGTCGAAAGGTCCTAGGCCGAAAGGGCCTTCGTCTCGCCCCGTCGACAAGGCGGCGGAACGAAAGGCGGCTCTCGCCTACGAACGAGAGCAGAAGCGTGTCGAGCGTGAACGGGCGAAGGAAGAGGCCACCAGGCAGAAGGACCGTGAACGGCGTCAGCAGGCCATCGACAAGGCGCAGGCTGCGTTGGATAAGGCCGAGCAGGAGCACGGGAAGCGGGCCGCCGTCATCCAGGCCGAGGTCGAGGCTCTCGAGAAGAGATTGCAAGCCGAAAAAGCCCGCTGGGATAAGGAGAAGGAGCGATTGGAAGCTGCGCTGCGGCGCGCGCGAGGTTAAGTCTTTGGCCGTACCAACGGGTGCAGGCCAGCGGTCCCCTTCAAGCGTTCATCGTTCGGGATCTAGCACGCGTGCTGCAGCTTGGTTCAACGCGGCCCGGTCACGTCGGTTCTCAGGAGTGAGCTCCATGACTGCCTGATGTAGCTCGGCCGGAATCGTGAGCGGACTTTCCGACGGCTTGTCCGCCCACCGCCAGAACCGATCGAAGGCATCCATCACAAGTCCTCCCGCAGGCCCCGGAAGAACGGGTGCCGGACCTTTCCCTCAGCCGACTTCGCGCGATACTCGATCTCGGCCAGAAGCTTGGGTTCAACCCAGATGCCCTTGTGGCCGATGCGCTTGGCATAGGGCTGGGTCCTTCGGATGAGGGGTTTAAGCCGCTTCTGCAGATCGGCGGCCGAGACCTTGTCGAAGCCGTGGTCGACCTTGCCGGCGTAGACCAGATCGTCGCCCTTGCGCCGGCCGACGTAGAGCCCGTCCCACTTCGTACCATCGAGCGCGAAACCGGCAATGGTCAGCGTTTCTCGCTGCGCGCAGGTCTTCTTGACCCAGTCGTTCGTGCGTCCTGTCGGATAGGCGCTGCCCCTAGCCTTTGATACGACGCCTTCGAGGCCGAGCTTGCAGGCGTGTGCGAACATCTCCCGGCCGTCGATCTCGAAACTTTCGCTGAACTGGATATCGGTGCCGTCTAAGATCTTCTTCAATTCGGCCTTGCGCTGAAAGAGCGGTAGCTTTCGGAGATCGCGGCCGTTCAGATAGAGCAGATCGAACGCCACAAGCATGATGGTCGTCGACTTGCCCTTAAGCTCGTTCTGCAAGACCGAGAAGTCGGTCGTGCCGTCGGCGGCCGGTACCACGATCTCGCCGTCCACCACGGCCGAGTTCGCCTTGATCCGCCAGGCGTCATGGGCAACCTTCTTGAAGCGATGCGTCCAATCATGGCCGCGCCGGGTGAAGATCTTCGCAGCCTCGTTGGCTAGATGGACCTGAACACGTAGCCGTCGAACTTGATTTCGTGAATCCAGCGATCGCCGGACGGCACCCGCCCGATCGAGGATGCCAGGGCCGGCTCGACGAAGTCGGGCAGGGCCGCCTTAACGCCGATCACCTCATTCTTTCGACCCTGAAACGCCAATGAAGAACTCCACGCAACGACGATTCAAAGTGACAGACTAGGAATCGTTCCGGAACTGCTGAATCCTTGTTGCGTTGCCTCTACGCCATGAACAGGAGGAACCCATGGCGGTAGCGAAGAAGACGAAGACGGCGCGCGGGCGAAAACAGGACCGAGCGAGGGTGGCCGGCGGGCAGGACTAGAAGTGCGATATGAGGCGAAGAAGACCGGAAAGGCAGCGGCGGCGGTGAAAAAGGCCGTCAAGAAGGTCGGCAACGCGCGCAAGCGCGTGGAGAAACGGCTGGGCCGCTGAGTCGCAGGGCCGGGCTGGCGTCGATGTTCGGCGCCGGCCCTTCTAGTCAGGGGGGCATTCTGGGCAGGTATCACCGATCGAATCCAGCACGTCGCGAACCTCTGCCGCCGCTTCATTAGGGGAGATGCCAGCTGGCGGGTCTCGACGGGCGATATCGAGGGCCCGCTCCCGCGCATGCGAATCGGTGCGATCCTGCATCCAACCGTGTTCCTCGCACTCGCGGATGGCGCCCTCTTCCTGGAGCACGTGGATCGCCCATCCGCGCAGCGACCGTATCGCCGGCCTTCGTGCATTCGTCATCAGCATTGTAATAGCTCCTGATACGACGAATCTTTATGTCCGCCATTCGTTCCCCTGCTAACACAAGGCTGGGATTCGTAATGGCGGGAGCTCAAGCTTTGGAGTGCAGTGCGCGCCCGCGAACTACCCGCTTCAGGTCACGCGCTTGGAGTGGCTAGCCGACTGAAGGCCGCATTTGCGATCCGGGACGGCGCCACGGCAGTTGAAGAGGCTGTGAAAACGTTCCCAATGCTTCAGATTCGAATCTTTGACGCGCAGACCAAAGCTCGCGAGGAGGTCCCAGATTCCCTGAACTTAGTTCCTGGCTTTCGTTGGTGCGCGTGCGGCAACGGCCGCACCGGGCTCGGTGAACCGAGCCGCAGGGCGTCTCGGCCATACGGCTTCGATCCCTCGCGCGATCATGAGTCGCTCGCCGGTGGCACTCGCCTTCGGGTCCCGCCGTCATTTCATTCCGGCGTCGCTATCACTGCCCCTCTGCGGGTGCCTTCTTAACCGGTCTCGCGACTGCAGTCGGTCCCGCGTCCCGCCGCGGTTCTCGCGTCGGCGCTATGCTGACGCTCCTGCGGCGGCCTCTTTCTGCTGCCTGCGCTTCGCTCCGGCGCTATTTAGCGACTCCCTGCAAGACCGGGCTGTCGGCTGCGCTGAAGCCCCGCTTCGCAGGTCTTGACCCTTCGGGCTTCCGTCCCTGACGCAAAGACCGCCGCGCGGTCGAGAATCCCGCTTCCCAAAGTGTACGCGGCGTCACGGTCGCTAAGAGTGAGAGTGCGGGCCGGGTCTGCCGCGACGGGTTGAAGATCGGAGGAGAGGCTTCCGGCGCCCGTCGCGGAGAACCGCGATGTCCAAACACACCGCCCGAGTTCGTGCCGGCAACGACCGCGCGAGCCTTTACACCGAAATCACCGACAAGATCATCGCCGAGCTGGAGGCCGGCCGTATCCCGTGGGTGCAGCCATGGGGGACGGCGGCGATCAAGGCGCCGCTCGCGATGCCGCGCAACGGTGCGACGCAGCGCAGATATTCCGTCCGCAGGGAGCGCGACTCATCGGAATCTACGACAGCCAGGTCGCCTACGGCCAGTCGCGCACCCTCTTGGTCTGGACACGCTTGATTATGCCGAACGGCCGATCGATCATCCTTGAGCGCCAGCCGGGGGCCGACACAGCGGGATATGCTGGGCTTCAGGACGAGGTCGATCATCATTGGGGCGAGCTATTCAAGGCGGCGCTGCTGTCAACCTTGCTTAGCGTCGGGGCCGAACTCGGCGCTCGCGCCGGAAACGGTGACAGTGCCGTCCTCCAGGCGCTTCGCCGTGGGGCAGGGGACTCTATTAATCAGACCGGCCAACAGATCGTTCGGCGTAACCTCAGCATGCAGCCTACCCTGACTATTCGACCGGGTTTCCCGGTGCGAGTGATCGTCAATCGCGACCTGGTCCTTGAACCGTACAAAGTGTGAGGGAAGAAATGGCCAAGTTAAAGCTCGGCGCCATTGCCGATGCCAAGCCTGTCAAGCTACTGTGGATTTGCCAGCAAATTGTTCATCGGGACCTCGCCGTTTACGCCGACCTGCTCGCCCGTGAGACCGGACAGTCGATACCGGATCCAGCAAAGCTGGTCGCGCCGATGCTGGCGCGGTTCATGGCGACCGATCGAGCTTTTGCGAAAGCGCGCCGCAAGAGTCAGCCTGCGCAGGGCAAGGGATAGCGTTCGCTCAACAGTTTGAGAAAATTTGCGAGCGCCGGATTATCGTTATCCTTGCGCCAGTGCGCTGAATAGTGAACTTGGCTTGGCCCTGTGCCGTCACGTACCTCTCGATAGGTGAGGCCAGCAAAATTGACGCCGATGTCGGATTCTGCGACCAGGCTGACACCCAAGCCTATGGTGATGAGGGTCTTGATGATGCCTCTACTAACGTCATGTCGCTCGATTTTGGGACGATCTGCTGTCGAAACGAGCTTTGCCATCAAGAGATCTTCGAGTTCTCGTCCCGGATCATACTGGCTGAGAAGAACTGTCTCATTCCGGAGATCGGTCCAGTAGATCGATTTCTTGGTAGCTAGTTGATGACCCTCTGGCAGGGCAACCAAAATGCGTTCGCTCCACAGCGGCACGACCTTACTTTCAAAAAGAGGCCCCGCATCCGTTGCGATGACAACATCAATTGCACCATTGCATAATGCGGTCACCAAGCGCATCCGGGATCTTTCAACCATGCGAAGTTCGACCTGCGGGCACCGCTGCCTGAAATCAACCAACGTCGCCCGCAAGTTGCCGGCGGACAGAGACGTATAAAAACCCACAGCCAGCCTACCGGCCTCTCCGCGGCCGTCGTAGCGCGCGGACGTAACGAGCGCATCCATTTGTTCGAGGATAGATCGCGCCGTTCGGAGGAAGTTTCGTCCAGCCGTCGTCGTACATACGCCGCCACTCGATCGCTCGAACACGGTCACGCCAATGGATTCTTCGAGTTGGCGAATGCAACGGCTCAGCGTCGACTGCCGCATAAGCAGGACCTCGGCAGCCCGGCGAAAGCTTCCGTATTCCGCGGAAATTACTGCGTATCGGAGCTGCTGGAGGGCGACGGTCGATGATTGATTGCGAAGAGACAGGTACTTATATTCTGGTTCGTTGATCATCTTGATCGTCTGATGCTTTTGAAAAGGCAAGAGCACCGACAAAATATCCAGAATGGGGTGATTTTCAGCGGCTGGTTGTGTTCTTTCTTGGGCGTTGTCATTTGGCGCCGTGGTGCCGGCCTTTAGCGCTGGGGGACGTTGGAGCCCGCGCGTTCCTGCGTCCACGAGCATACCGTAAGCATCACGGTGCGGAAGCCAACGAGCCGATTTAATTGCGATTGGAGGACTCAGGTGAAGATTCGGGTCGGCTATGAAATAATCTACGACTTTCCGCAGCCCACACCCATGATCATGGTACTGGGTGCACATTTTACTCGCGCCTCGGATGTTATCGTACCCGATTATCTAACAACTGACCCCTCAGTTGCGATCGTCCCATACCGTGATGGCTTCGGTAATTGGTGCAGCCGCATCGTTGCTCCAACTGGTCGGATACGCCTGGCGGCTGACGGCATAATTCGCGACACAGGCTTGCCGGACATCATTGTGCCCTCGGCTTCCCAACACGCGGTCCAGGACTTGCCGGCAGAGACGATCGTATATCTCCTTGGCAGTCGCTATTGCGAAACCGACCAGCTGTCCGATGTCGCCTGGAAGCTCTTTGAGAAGGAGCCGCCCGGATGGAGGCGCATTCAAGCGATCTGCGATTTTGTTCACAATCACATTCAATTTGGCTATGAGCACGCGCGTGCAACCAAGACGGCACAGGATGTCTTCAACGAGGGCAAGGGCGTTTGTCGCGACTACGCACATCTGGCCATTACATTCTGCCGCTGCATGAACGTTCCGGCAAGATACTGCACCGGCTATCTAGGCGACATCGGCATGCCACCGCCATATGCCCCAGGCGATTTCGCTGGTTGGTTCGAAGCTTACATTGGCGGGCGTTGGTACACGTTCGATCCGCGTAACAACATCCCACGAATTGGACGTATATTGATTGCTCAAGGGCGTGACGCTGCTGACGTCCCGATTACCCAGACGTTTGGACCCAATACCCTGGTCAGTTTTAAGGTGTGGACCGATGAGATTACGTCCTAGCGCCCCGCCGATGAAGAGGCCTTTGTAACGGGATCGATTTTCTGCTGGAGCTGGTGCAGTACTGCCCATCAAAGAGCTAGTTGATCTGAATCAAAACGTCCCTTGCGCAATTTAACTACGGTATCGCACATACCGCAATGGTGATCTCTGCCTCGTAAGGTATCCGCGGGGAGTGCCATGAAGAAGCGGTGCCGCTTTAAGCAGACAAAGTCCCTCGACGAGCGCCTTGCCGAAGAGGTGAAGCGGTTGCGTGAGGCAGCCAAAATGGCTTCCGACAGGCGCGAAGCGCCAGGAACTGATACGTAAAGCCCGGCAGGCCGAAATCGGCCTGAACATAAGCGAATGGCTACGAAGACCGGGTCTCCAGCCGGCGGATTAGCTCTCCTACTTGGCCCCGGGGTGGAATACCGGGTTCACCACGACTGTTGCTTTTGGAGTAGACCATGAGTGACGCACCCACGTCTCGGCAACAAACTTTTGTTCAAGCAGCGGCATTTCAACGGCCCCAAGATTGCCCACGCGCATTTTGCATTGCGATTGAGGCGGGGCAGAAGGAAATCGAAAGGCTAAATCACACAGAAGCCCAATTACGCGACGCTCTCGCGCGCGAACAAGTGCTGTTAGATCAGAAAGAGGAATTAATTAAGCACAAAGATCTTATGGGCCGTGAGTCTGACCATAGACTGATGAACGGCCTTCAAATGGTTGCAAGCTTGCTTTCATTGCAAAGCCGTGAAACGCGGAACGCGAAGGCAGCCGAGCAATTAAAAATCGCCGCAAATCGCGTCGCCACAATAGGCAGCGTACATAAACGTCTTCACGCTCTTGATCACGTCGGAAGTGTCGAGCTTAAAAACTATCTTGAGAACCTCTGCCACGACCTGAGCGGGATCCTTCCGGGCGAGCATCGCGAGCGTAATCTTACAGTTGAAGGGATTGCGCTGGAAGTGCCGACCACGATCGGAGTACCGCTGGCATACATTGTCAGTGAGCTTGTTACGAACTCCGCCAAACATGCCCATGGAAAGATTACAGTAAGGCTGGGCATGAATGCGGGAGGCTACGAACTTTCGGTCTCTGACGATGGTCCCGGCTTTCCGAGAGGGTTTGATCCAACGAAATCGAACGGTCTCGGGATGAAGATCGTTTCATCTCTGGTCAATCAAATTGGTGGTCAGGCGATTTGGGGCGCAAATCCTCCTGGGCAAGGCGCGCGTTTCGCCGTGCGGTTCGCGCTCGACCCGCGCGCAATCGGGGCGGCTACGATTCCTGTTCCGGAACGCGTTTCATCTGGCTTGGGTGGTAAAGAGATGACTGCATCTCTAAACACGCGGCCTATGTGTCCGGTATGTAAGCACCGGATGGCATTGGCGCGCATATCTCCGGGCAAACGTGGATTCGAGGAGCGCACTTTTGAATGCTCGACCTGCGAACGCACGGAAGTTGTATCTTTCGCCGTGGATCCAATGAAGACGGATGCGGTCGGCTGGCGGGCAGGCGAGGTAAAGCCGCCGCACTAATTTGGCAGCTTCGTGTCACTGCCACTGGCCTGGTTCATCGCTCCCATGATGATCTCATTCAAGCGCGCCAAAACCACTGATCCGCTCAAGTGCAATCCGTGCGCGAGGATGCCCCGAACTCCGCTATTGATTCGGTGTTTTGAATTGGGTGTTTTCGAGTAACAAGAGCTGCGAAAGCCGAGAGCGAGCGCGGTTCACCCGGCTCTTAATCGTCCCGACGGCGCAGTGGCAAACTTTTGCTGCCTCTTGATACGAATATCCGGACACACCAACCAACGTTAGCGCTTCGCGCTGATCGATCGGGAGCTTTGCGAGCGCATCACGGAGTTCCTGGAATTCTAGATGGCTGATTTGACTGGGTTGTGATTCCAGCTTTTCGGCAAAGCTGCCGTCGACGTCTTCGACTTCCCGCCGTTGCTTACGATATTCCGACCTAAAATGATTGCGTAGAATCGTAAAAAGCTACGCCGACATGTTTGTGCCTGGCTGAAACGAGTCAATGTGAGAAAGCGCGCGCAGTAGGGTCTCCTGCACCAGGTCGTCGGCCCGGTCGATATTTCGGCACAATGAAATTGCGAAAGCACGAAGGCTCGGGACCGCAGCGAGCATTAAATCGCGGGATGCAGACACCGGACTTGCAATGACGTAGCCTCGTTGGCTGACCTCCTGAATCAAGGAAACGGGTTGCCGGATACACAAGGCGTGTGTTGGTTGAATTGCTACGAGGCGGATTGCGGGCAACTCCGCAGAACCGGTCGAACTACGGCAATCATCGAGTATACTCCAGGTGCGCTTATTCGGCGGACACCGCGCCTTTTGGCAAGTTAGTGGATTGAGTTATGATATGGGGATGCCGTCCCCGAATTGCCATGCATGATTTCAAGCACGCTGGAGACATGCGATGTGACCGCTCGACAAGTTCGTACTGATAACCGGCGATGAGATCGGGCGTAAGCCAGAACGCCACAGTATGTTAATTCGGTCTAGCTCTCAGGGAAGTTCACGTTACATCATAGACCATTGTGGCGTCGGCAGCGGATTGGACCGCCGAGTTCAAACGATACCCGCGAGTTTCATGGACGGTGGCGCTACCTATAACAGGTTGATGCAAATCAATGTTGCCCTTTCAAATTTCCGATCTGATTTCAGTGCCTCGAACGGATTGAAGTCCGCGGCTGTCAGAGATGGAGCCTAGTGATGAATTTCGTGAAAACGCTCCTCGGTGCCAGCTTCGTTGCCGCAGCAACGTCGGCGCTCGCGGCCAACGTCACCGGTGCAGGCGCCACGTTCCCGTTTCCGCTGTATTCCAAATGGGCTGACGCCTATCACAAGGAGACCGGAAACAATCTGAACTACCAGTCGATCGGCTCGGGCGGTGGCATTAAGCAGGTCCAGGCCAAGACCATTACATTTGGCGCCACCGACATGCCACTAAAGGTCGAGCAGCTCGAGAAGGATGGGTTGATCCAATGGCCGATGGTGATGGGGGCAATCGTTCCCGTGGTCAATCTCGAGTCTGTAGAGCCTGGTGAGCTTGTATTCGACGGTGAAGCGCTGGCCAACATCTATCTCGGCAAAGTCACCAAGTGGAACGATCCGGCGATCAAAAAGCTCAATCCTAATGTGAAGTTGCCGAACGAAGCGATCACTGTTGTGCGCCGTTCTGATGGCTCGGGCACGACCTTCAATTTCACCAACTACCTGTCCAAGGTTAGCGCGGACTGGAAATCCAAGGTCGGGGAGGGCACCGCGGTTGAGTGGCCGGTCGGCGTCGGCGCTAAGGGTAACGAAGGCGTCTCCGGGAACGTGGGCCAGACGAAGAATTCGATCGGCTATGTGGAGTACGCCTATGCCAAGCAGAACAAGATGACCTATAGCGCGATGGTCAATAAGGCTGGCGCGATCGTGCAGCCGAACATGGAGTCCTTCCAAGCTGCTGCCTCGAATGCCAACTGGGCCAACGCCCCGGGGTATTATCTCGTCCTCACTGATCAGCCTGGAGAGAAATCGTGGCCCGTTACCGCATCGACCTTCATCGTGATGCGCAAGGAACCGCCTGACAAAACCGCCTCCGCGGAGGCCATCAAGTTCTTCAGATGGGCATTCGCGAAGGGCTCCAAGACGGCCGAGGAACTCGACTACATTCCGATGCCTGACGCCGTGATAAAGCTAATCGAGAAGACTTGGTCGGCCGATATCAAGAGATGAGTCTAATCGTTTTCTGCCCCAAACGCGTCGGCTACCGTCCATTCATGAAGTCGAATTGAACGCATAACCCGCGGACCCGTCGGCGAAACGGATGGAGTTGCGGGTAAGAATCCTGGAGCCTTCGTTGAAGACGTTTCTCGCAAGCACAGGGCGCCGTTCCCCGACGGCATCACTGAGATGGCGTCGATAGTGCATTGGGAGGCCGTCCCTCGCCAAGGCCACTTGCGGAACGAACGAGCAATAGCCATCTAAGGTTTATCGAGTTTCGGCCGAACGACTTGGCCTCGCCGCCTAAAGCGCGCCTGACTGACGACCCTCCCTCCAGATCTCGAACTAGCTTGCTGCGCCCTTGAGCGCGGCTCCAAACACCTATCCTAAAGGACGATCACCCATGAATACGGGAACTGTGAAGTGGTTTAACGGTCAGAAAGGCTTCGGCTTCATTCAGCCAGACCAAGGAAGCCAAGATGTCTTCGTTCATATCAGCGCGGTTGAACACGCTGGCATGAGCACCCTCGACGAGGGACAGAAGGTTTCTTTCGACGTCGTTGCAGACCGCCGGACCGGCAAGTCTGCCGCAGAGAATCTGCGGGCGGCGTAAGCTCGCAATCGATGCCATGCTGTGCTTTGACCACGGATGTACTGGCAGAGCCTTTGGTTTCGCCCCGTGACCGGTTTACCGGCCGCGGGGTTGTTTTTTACTACCCCGTTAAGGCTGCCAGCCAGCGCGTGAGCCCTCCTACCGGTGCGACAGTCCCGCACTGAAACAACGAGGTCGCAAGAGTGTCTACCGATATTGATCCAGGTCAGGAACACGACGACATCATCTACCCGCAGGTCCTCCCATTTCTAATGATCCATGCTGGGTCCCTCATGGCGATCTGGTCGGGTGTCTCATGGCCAGCGATTGCGTTGTGCGTCGTACTATATTGGTTGCGCATGTTCGCGATCACCGCCGGATATCACCGATACTTCTCGCATCGAGCTTACTCAACGAGCCGGGCATTTCAATTCATTCTTGCATTCCTCGCGCAAAGCAGCTCGCAGAAAAGCGTCCTTTGGTGGGCTGCGAAACATCGACATCACCATCTTCATTCCGATACTGAGAAGGATGTGCATTCGCCAAGCCACAAAGGATTTGTTTATAGTCACGTAAGCTGGATATTCTATCGACAGAACGATGCTACAGATCTACCGAAAGTTTCGGACTTTTCGTCATATCCCGAGTTGATGTGGCTGCACAAATTCGAGCTTTTGCCAGCGATCGTGACGGCAGGTCTTTGCTTCCTCATTGCCGGATGGTCAGGACTTGTGGTCGGATTCCTCTGGAGCACAGTGCTTCTGTATCATGCAACGTTTTGCATTAACTCCCTCGCACATGTTCACGGACGCAAGCGATTTGTTACGGGTGATGACTCCCGCAACAATTGGCTTCTGGCTCTGTTTACGATGGGTGAGGGTTGGCACAACAATCATCACGCTTACCAAAGTAGCGCCCAACAAGGCTTCCGTTGGTGGGAGGTCGATGCAACCTATTGTATCTTAGTGACCTTGTCGTGGTTCGGAATTGTCTGGAATTTGAAGAGGCCGCCGGAGCAGGTTCTCCGCAACGAGCAACGCTTGGGATCTCGCGCAATAAAGCGAACGGCCGAGCAGCTCGTTGCTCGCTTCAATCCTGAAAGCATCGTGCTGGCGATCAAATCATCAGTCCATCAGACCGAGTTGTCCGTGAGGGACGTGCTTGTTCAATTGCACCATCGGGCGGACGTGCATCTGCCTAACATGCCGACTCGCGGCCAATTACTGGCTGAAGCCCAGGCCATGTTCGCGAAGACGACATCTTTGGACGACATCGTCGACCGTGCATATGAACTCTTGGTCGAAGCGGTCGGTTCCTTTTTGGTCGTTCCGACCCTCGTCGCCGTGGCAAATCCCAATCTTGAACGGAAAGTTGGCATTTTGCTCCGGCATCCCCATATAAGATGAATGGCAAAATGGCAAAAATCGAGCGCGCGGCAACCACAGAAGACGAAGGCTGAACTCCGTCAGATGCTGACCGAGGCGTTCTGCAATACGCCAAGTTTGGCCCCCCGACCGAAGCGCCTCGTGAAACGCGACGAGATTGCGAATGTAGTGGCGCCTTGCGTCGATTAGCTTCGGCGGTCACCTTCTGTCCATTGACCATCGAAAAGAAGGCCCGTGACGCTCTCGCGGCGGGGACACATTGAAGACGGCCAGATCAAGCTCACAGTGAACTGAGCAGTCTGAACAACCGAACAAGTCCAACTCTCGCAGCTAACCGCTTCCTTTGCTCTCGGGGCGTATTTTCGGCTTACGGATGCTTAGACATGTCCCGCCGCTCTTCCCGCCTGGCGGGCTCCTCCTCGTTGGCCTCTTTCTCAGCCAGCAGCTTCCGAATTATATTCCGCCTTCCTCGTCTTTCTCTTCTTCGAGAAGTTTGCGGCAGCGGCGAATGTTTTCTGGTGGATGAATCGCTCCATCGCGAACCTCCGTTGCGCTGAATACCCGACTTTAGAAGCCTATGGCTGAACAACCACAAAAGATTGCCACCCAAACTGGCGCTATAGTGAAAATAGCCCATTCTCGTTTCAATACGCAAACACAGGTACATTTCGAAGATGGTACGCAAGCTGTTCGCGAAAATCGCAAAAGAGAAGCAAAACCTAACGTGACGTACCGCGGGCGGCCGTTGGCGCGGCCATATCGCAGAGACGATATAATCCTGATTGGCTTTTCCATATTCCGCACATCTCACGCCGAGTCAGTCGGCTAAGTTGTGTGTGCGGCTGGCGTCAAACGATGTGGAACGTTATATCTCACGAGAGGAGTCGGCACTGCCACTGTCCTCGTTGAAGAGCGCTCTCAGCAAACGCCATAGCTTGCGGTGACCGGCGATTTGACCGCCTTGTGTTAGATAGGCGGCATTTTCCATCGTCGTTTTTTCGAATTCAACTGTGCCCCCACGGGCTGTCTCCAAAGCGCCACTCTCGCTCGATATCCAAGCTTTTGGTGTCTGTATCGAAGAGCGACCAGCAAACCTCGTGCGTGGTCGGGGCCCCGTACCTGACGATACAGTTCTCTCTTTAAGAAGGCCATTTTCGCTCTCGATGAGACAATGCTACAGCTGCGTGTCCTAGCTCAATAAGGTTCGGACCTTTGTAACGGCGTCATAAATTTCAATCTTGAGCATCGGATAAGCCGATTTCAGTTTACGACCCGATGATTCGGCAGCTTCGGCTGTGTTAAACTCCGACTTGAAGTGCCCGTCCACAATCACGACAAATCCTTCTGTCGGCGGTCTGTCAGCACGTGGCGCCCCCTGCTCGGGTTCGTCAATTGAGCGAACTGGCTTTTTCATCGGAGCTCTCACATCGTATCGCGGAAGCGTAGGAGGCGACTCTTTCAGACCGACAGCGGAGTCAGCCGCGAAACTCACCACGGCATTAGAAAAATGGGAATGACAAAACCCGGAGACCGCAACCGGCTTGTCTGGTCAGGAGTGCCTTCGAATGCGCTTCTCGCGACCGATCAGAGGCCGACGAAGGAAGGACGTACTCGCGGCGAAATATCAGACAAGATCTGAACCGCCGCAGTACCATTTGTCATAGATCGTTTCATCACGAAAGAGAATGTCTCGCGTCTCGAAGCCGGGCTTCCGAAACAGACCGCCCCGCGCAGGAGCTGCTTGAGCCGCTATTGGCTAAAGAGGGAACTACGTTTGCGGCGATTAACCCAAGACAAAATCCCGGCACGAACAAAGGGTCCTTCTTGAAAGCATTCCAAGACGGAATACAATGCTCAAAGCAGGCCGCGACTGGCTCGCGCCGTCAATGGTGCGTTGCCAATACGGCTGTTGCTGGCCTCGATCTCTGCGAAAAAATCCGCGAGCATTAACCGGCGGGCTCTTGTGGCGAAGTCAAAGAACTGAGGGGGCGGCCGGCGACTGGCCGCGATGTCGGTATTCGTCTGCCGCAATCTCTCCTGGCCAAAATCGCGAGATGGTCGGAAAGAAACGACGCCGCCTCCCGCTCCGAAGCCATCCGTCGCCTGATCGAGATCGGGCTTCAATTCGACGGACAGAAGCGATCTTTCGATGTCAGTCACGGAGCGCGCGCAGAGGAGCTTGCCGGAGCTCAGATCGACAAGATGGACGATGCATCGGCCACGCGAGGAACGTATGAAACGCAAGCGCCGGCTGACAAGAGGACCCTCCGAAGTTCGCGAAGGCCGCGTCGACCAGCGGAGGAAGCGGCGGTTCAGATGATGATGCAAGCTAGGGCCGAGGCGCCGCCTCCGACCGTCTTCGTGCTGGAGATCGACGGTCAGCCGATTTTGGCGTTCAGAGCCGCGACGCTTCGTCAGGCCAGAGAACTCGGCAAGGAGGACTGGCTGCAAGAGGACTTGAAGCGAATGACGATCGGGCACAGGCCGCTTTGGGATGGGAAGTCCCTGATCAGGGTGCGTCGCGCCAAGCCAGCAGAAGAAGTGTACTACATTGACGCGAAAACGGAGAACGCTGCAGGCGACTTGCCTTTGGTCTATCTGGTCCAGCGCGACGATGAAATGGATACAGCTGGTTCCGTCACTCGTGGATCATTTCCGCCCCGGAGATGATCTCGAAGTAACCACCTTATCGGCGGACTGGAGCAACCTCGTTGACGAACGAGATTATCGCGACCTGCTGCACCGATGCCCCGTTCCGAACAATCCCGAGCTAGCGCCTAAGTGCCCCGAGGAAACTCTCGCGCCACGCCGTAATGCTATTGCGGCGCAGTACCACCATCATGGCCCGCCAACGCTCGCATCGCTCCTCAAGTGGCATCCCCAGCGCAGTCTGCAATGCTTCGGCGACGGCGTCGGGGTCATACGGGTTGGCAATCACAGCAGCGTCGAGTTCATAGGCCGCGCCCGCGAATGGCGAGAGAATGAGCACGCCGGGGTCATCGGGGTGCTGTGCAGCGACATACTCCTTGGCAACCAGGTTCATTCCGTCGCGCAACGGAGTGACAAGAGCGACGCGACTGAGCCGAAAGAAGCCCGCGAGCGAGCGCTGGGAAAAGCTCCTGTTCAAATACTGGATCGGTGCCCAATCGAGTTCCGCGAACCGACCGGCCACGTCGCCCGCCAGCGCACCGAGCCTCTGCCGCAGCGCACGGTATTCAGGAACGTCGCTGCGCGTCGCGGTGGCGATCTGCAGCAAGCGGACATGGTTGTGATGTGCGGGATAGCCGTCGAGAAAGCCGGCGAACGCTTTGAACCGGTGCTCGAGACCCTTGCTGTAATCCAGCCGGTCCACCCCAATGATGAGCTGGCGCCCCCGGAGACTCTCCTGCAGCCGGCGTGCCGCCAGGGATTTCACAGCGCGATTGGCCATTTCGGCAATGGCTTCAGTATCGATCCCGATCGGGAAGGCGGCGGCGCGAAGAACGCGATCGAAAGCCTGAACGTGGCCATCGGACGAAACCTTGCCTCCTGCGCGGCGAACGATGGCGTCATGAAAGGCAGTCAGATCCTCCACCGTCTGGAAGCCGACGAGATCATAAGCGCACAGTGATTTTAGCAGGTCGCCGTAGTGGGGAAGGGTCGCCAGCACACCCAAAGACGGAAACGGCGTATGCAAGAAGAACCCGATCCGTTGTGTGGCCCCGGCGCGGCGAAGTTCCTCGGCCATCGGGATCAGATGATAGTCATGGACCCAGACGAGATCACTCGGCCTGAGCAGGGGCGCGAGGGCGTCCGCGAGTAGGGCGTTCACCCGTCGATAGGCGGCCAAGTCCCGTCGGGTAAAGTTCATGAGATCGAGCCGATAGTGGAATAAGGGCCACAGTGCCGCGTTGGAGAAGCCGCTGTAGTAGCCGTCATGGTCCGCGCGGGTAAGATCGACCGTGGCGTACGTCACTCCCTCGCTTTCGAAAACGTTCGGCTCTGGTGTTGTTTCTCCTAGCCTGCCACTCCACCCAAACCATAAGCCTCCAGCCTGATGCAGAGCGTCGACAAGGCCGGTCACAAGTCCGCCGCTGCGCTGCGCAGCTTCTCCCGGCAAGGCGACACGGTTGGAGACGATGACCAAGCGGCTCAAGCGGGTCCTCTCCGCGCTGTCAGGGTTGCGTGACGCCGAGCCGCCAAAAAATCTCGGCGAACACGGCAACGCAAATGATCGAGCGGTGACATCCGCCGGTGCCCACATTCACGCCGCTCCCCACGCGAAATCCACAAGTCCTTCCATCGGAACCAATGGTTCCGTCATCAGGCAATCTCGCGCTTGAGGTCGGGCGCGACGCATGGATGTCGAGCGGCAAGATCAAGGCGCTACTTGCAAACATATAGATCTTCTCGCGGGAAAGATAGGATACTCTGCCGAGCTGAGCTATTGGGCGCCGTCTAAACCGATCTTCGCAGTCGCGGCATTCTCGGTACTGGAAGGATTGACGCTGCGGATCGGCCCGCGATCGACCGAATGGCGCTTACCTGCGATATGTGCGATTATGTAGCATGGTCAAAAAGAAAGGTCGAAGAACAGCGCCGGAAGAAGAAATGGCAACCGCTCTCGACCGTTGGGACGAGGAAAGCGGAGCGCAGGAGTTGGCGTGGCCTTTACCCTATGAAGCCAGCGATTTGCGGGACGTGGAGCGCAGAGTCCTGGAATGTCTGGGTGCCGCCCTTGTCAGCGAATGGAATGATCTGCCTACTGACGTCCAACGCAGGCTCTTCGAGCACGCGGCCTCGGGAAAATCGCACGACGCCACCGCGTTGACCCGTTTCCTGCACGATCATAAAGGCGCCTCGCGTGTGCGCTGAAACGACCTTGGCAGATTTGTCCTCGCCGTTGCTTTTCGCTGACCTGTGTTCTGCAGTATGGGTATCGCGGATCTGATGGCTGAAGAATGAGAGCGACGATGGCGGGACGTACGGCCGGCAGGCTGGGCTGAGGTGGTGGCCCGTCGATTCATTTTTGCGCCCCGTTTTGGCAATGCGGCAGTGCGGCAAGAAGGAGTAAGCAATCATCGTCATAAGAGCGTGACGATAAAGACCGTGTCACGATCATCCCTCGAAGTGATCGAGACCTAATTCCTCTTTAAACTGTTGATGCGCTTGCTCGCAGATCAATCGCGCCTTGACCGTTGCTGCCAACCGCCGCAGGCCTATCTCGGCTGGTAGATTTGCGAGATAGCATTTCTGCTTCCCAATGCTCGCCGATCGCCAACGCATTTTTCCACTTAGCATCAGCAAGCATCTCGTCGGCCGGCATCACCAACAAATCCGGGACGTGTATTGCCTTGTATTTGGTGACTTCGCAGCCATCTCATGATAAAGAGATAGCTAATCTCGGCACAAAGATCACGGTAAACGGATTGCTTCACTATAGTGCCGATGCGAAGCTGTTTCTGACGGATAGCCGATCATGACCATGCGCTCCCGACGCGAAACGGTCACCTTCAAGCATCCCTTCCGAATCAAGGGCATCGACCGCCTCCTGCCTCCGGGTGCCTACGAGGTCATCACCGATGAGGAGATGATCGAAGGATTATCGTTCGCGTCGTTTCGCCGAGTTGCCACTGTGATCACGGTGCCGGCGGCGCCGCCGCGCACTTCAACGATGGAGATGATTTCCATCAGCCCGGTCGATCTGGCTGACGCGCAGCGCATTGATGCCGACGCGCCTCACGAGTGACGAGCCACTCGATCTCGACAAGCACCGCTGAATGGCTGCACAAGAAGCGACCGACGTCCGGCGTATTCTGGCGCACGTCGAGAACAACGCAAAAGCTGCGTGATGGGTGGCTTTCTTAATGGCCCTGCGTCCAACGACTTAGCGCCACACAGCTGGTCTTGACCGGATCCTTAGCCGCCGCTGCCTTGGCAGGTATTTCGTGACGTTCTGAGCAGAATATCATTTTTGGACGGTCTTGTTCGTCCTCCTGCGGCCGCTTATGTGCTGATTAGCACTCGTTGGCCGCGACTGCTATTTCGTCCAAAGCAACAACAACCAGAAAATAGGAGGACAGCATGAAATTCCGTCCGCTTCACGACCGCGTTGTGGTCAAGCGTATCGAAGCCGAAGAGAAGACCACTGGCGGAATCATCATTCCGGACAGCGCCAAGGAAAAACCCTCGCAGGGCGAAATCACGGCGGTCGGCCCGGGTGGCCGTGACGAAGCCGGCAAGCTGATTCCGATAGACCTCAAGGTCGGCGATCGCGTGCTGTTCGGCAAGTGGTCCGGTACTGAGGTCAAGCTCGATGGTCAGGAACTGCTGATCATGAAGGAAGGCGACATTATGGGCGTTCTCACCGATCTGCCCTCCGCCAAGAAGAAGGTCGCGTAAGCGCCAGTCAGTTTTCTTTGTCCTGAGCAGTCGGCGCAGCCGGCGTCTTGAAGGATGAAGCCTGTAAGTGCAACTCGTCATTAAGAGCTCGCGCAGTCGCGCGGTCCTTGGGATCTGACCAGTCGAAAACGGAGATCACTATGTCGGCCAAAGAAGTCAAATTCGGCGTCGACGCCCGCGACAGGATGTTGCGCGGCGTCGACATTCTCGCCAACGCCGTGAAGGTCACGCTCGGCCCCAAGGGCCGCAACGTCGTGCTCGACAAGTCGTTCGGTGCCCCCCGCATCACCAAGGACGGCGTCACCGTCGCCAAGGAGATCGAGCTTGAGGACAAGTTCGAGAACATGGGCGCCCAGATGGTGCGAGAAGTTGCCTCCAAGTCGGCGGATGCGGCCGGCGACGGCACCACCACCGCGACCGTGCTCGCGGCTGCGATTGTCCGTGAAGGCGCCAAGGCGGTTGCCGCCGGCATGAACCCGATGGACCTGAAGCGCGGTGTCGACCTCGCGGTGGAAGCCGTGGTCGCCGACCTCGTGAAGAACTCCAAGAAGGTCACCTCGAACGAGGAAATCGCCCAGGTCGGCACCATCTCGGCTAACGGCGACGCGGAAATCGGTAAGTTCCTCTCCGACGCCATGAAGAAGGTCGGCAACGAGGGCGTTATCACGGTTGAAGAAGCGAAGTCGCTCGAGACTGAACTCGAGGTCGTCGAAGGCATGCAGTTCGACCGCGGCTACATCTCGCCCTACTTTGTTACCAACGCAGACAAGATGCGCGTTGAGATGGACGATGCCTACGTCCTGATCAACGAGAAGAAGCTGTCTCAGTTGAATGAATTGCTTCCGCTGCTCGAAGCCGTGGTGCAGAGCGGCAAGCCGCTTGTGATTATCGCGGAAGACGTCGAAGGCGAAGCGCTCGCTACTCTCGTCGTCAACCGCCTGCGCGGCGGTCTGAAGGTCGCTGCCGTCAAGGCGCCGGGCTTCGGCGATCGCCGCAAGGCCATGCTGCAGGACATCGCGATCCTGACCGGTGGTCAGGCGATCTCGGAAGATCTCGGCATCAAGCTTGCGAACGTTACGCTCGCCATGCTCGGTCGCGCCAAGAAGGTGATGATCGACAAGGAGAACACCACCATCGTCAGCGGCGCCGGCAAGAAGGCCGACATCGAGGCGCGCGTCAACCAGATCAAGGCGCAGATCGAGGAGACCACCTCGGACTACGACCGTGAGAAGCTGCAGGAGCGTCTGGCCAAGCTCGCAGGCGGCGTCGCGGTGATCCGCGTCGGTGGCGCGACCGAGGTCGAGGTGAAGGAGCGCAAGGATCGCGTGGATGACGCGATGCATGCGACCCGCGCGGCCGTCGAGGAAGGCATCGTGCCGGGCGGCGGCGTCGCCCTGCTGCGTGCCTCCCTGCATCTCAAGGGCCTGCGCACCAAGAACGATGACCAGAAGACCGGCGTCGAGATCGTGCGCAAGGCGCTATCCTATCCGGCGCGCCAGATCGCGATCAATGCTGGCGAGGACGGCTCCGTCATCGTCGGCAAGATCCTGGAGAAGGATCAGTATGCGTACGGCTTCGACTCCCAGTCCGGCGAGTACGGCAACCTGGTCACCAAGGGCATCATCGACCCGACCAAGGTCGTTCGCGTGGCGATTCAGAATGCGGCTTCTGTTGCGGCGCTGCTGATCACTACCGAAGCCATGGTGGCCGAATTGCCAAAGAAGAACGCCGGCGGTGGCGGCATGCCTCAAGGTGGCGGTATGGGTGGCATGGATTTTTAGTCCAACTCGTTCAGAGCTCAACAATAGCGAAGGCCCGGCAGAAATGCCGGGCTTTCTTGCAGGAATCAGCTCAAGCGGGCGCTTCTGCTT
Organism: Bradyrhizobium sp. CCBAU 051011; assembly: GCF_009930815.1. Taxonomy (NCBI): domain Bacteria; kingdom Pseudomonadati; phylum Pseudomonadota; class Alphaproteobacteria; order Hyphomicrobiales; family Nitrobacteraceae; genus Bradyrhizobium; species Bradyrhizobium sp. CCBAU 051011. Next base: position 5,450,269 of record NZ_CP022222.1, read on the forward strand.
TCAAGTTAGCGTCAACGCAGAGACGCCTGGTCAACGTCTCGCTTACTCGTCGCGCAGCGCTTCGATGGGATCGAGCGGCTCTCGCGCGGAGTAGTAGCCGAAGAAATGCCAACGGCTGCCGAGAACAGGAACCCGCCGGCGATCGCGGCCAGTGATACCGGCGCCGGTCAGCCTGTGAGGGCGGAGATGGCGACGGACCAGGTTGGCCTTGGCCTAGGTGAGCGATGCCTTGTCCTTTTCCAGCTGCGCCTTGGCGATGGCAAGACTGGTCTTCGCTTGATCGACGATGCTCTGGTACGGGCGAGGATCGATCTTGGCGCAGGTCTGGCCGCGCTTGATCTCTGTGTTGTAATCGCAGCTCAATTCCTGGATCACGCCGGATACATAGGTCCCGACAATGATCGTCAATTCCGGATTGACCGAGCCCGTGGCGTTTACGTCGCGCGCGAGGTCACCAATCGCAACAGGCACCGTTTCATACCGGACCGACGCGTCGCCGCTGAGGGACCACCAGATGCCCAGAGATGCAGCGGATAACAGCACCGCGATCGCCACGGCAATCCGATACCTCGTCGCAAATCGCGGCTGCGCGAGCGGCTCCTTGACCGGGCGCCCGGCCGGCGGCAGTGGCACATAGGGCAGAGCGTCCCTGCTTTCGGCTGTGGCACCAGTGCCGAGATGCGTGTTCGCCTTGGCCAGGCGTCGGATGGCCGCCACCTTAGGCTACCGCTGGGCCGAATTGTTGATTGGGATCAAGGTCTGGGAGCCTGGCAAGCCTTCATCGCGCTCGCCCGACGGGCGGTGACCACTAACGAATGGTGCCGTCCTTCTCGGCGACTTGCCTCGATGCCGAAAATATATCCCAAGCCGCGATGAACATGGCCGCGATCACCGGACCGATGACAAATCCGTTGAGACCGAAGGTGGCGATTCCGCCCAGCGTGGAGATGAGAACGACATAGTCGGGCATCTTCGTGTCTTTGCCCACCAGCATTGGACGCAAGAAATTATCCACGAGTCCGATGATGAGCGCGCCGAAGGCGATCAAGACTATGCCCTGCCAGATAGCAGCGGTCACGAGAAGATAGACGGCGACCGGGATCCAGATGAGGCCTGCGCCTATCGCCGGCAATAATGAAAAAACGGCCATCACAACGGCCCAGAGCAGCGGAGCGCTGATCCCAAGAAACCAGAATATCAGGCCTCCGAGCGCTCCCTGCAGCAGGGCCACAAGCATGTCGCCCTTGACCGTGGCGCGGATGACGATTGCGAACTTGAGGACGAAGGCGCTCTGCTGTTCGGCGCGTAGCGGGATAGCATCTCTGATCCGTTTGGACAGCGCGTCCTGGTCGCGGAGCAGGAAGAACAACAGATACAGCATGACGAACAGGTTCACGATGAAGTCGAACGTACTCTGACCAATGTTGAGCGCCTGTGCGGCGATGTATTGGCTGCCTGTCATGAGGGCGGCGGAAAGCTTTTGCTGCACCGCATCGAGACTCGCCAGGCCGAAGCGGTTCAGCAGATTGATCGTCCATACAGGCAAGAGGTCATGGACCTGCTGAAAGAATCGACCGAGATCCAGCTCTCCCGACTGGACTTTCCCATAGAAGCCCACCGCTTCCTGCGTCAATGCCGCCGCGATCAGCGTCATTGGCAGGATCACGATCGCGATGATGATCATGACCGCAGACAGGGCGGCAAGGGAGCGCCGCTGCCCCATCGATCTCAGCAGCCAACGATGCAATGGCGCAAACAATACGGCTGTGACGATTCCCCAGAGAACCGCTCCATAGAATGGCAACAAGATCCATGCGAATGCCAGCGATATCGCAATGGTCAGCAGCAAAAACGCATTGTTTTCAATGGTACGCATCGCGCCATTCCATCGGGTAAGAGGAGCCGTCCAGGCCAAGCCGTGCTCCGCCATGCGGCTGCTCTTAAAAGCTCAAACGACACATGACGACACCGGACGGAAAGCCACGACCAAGCATCTCGTTGGGGCTGGCTGGGCCCCGTTACGCCGATGATAGGATGGTCTGCGATAGCGCCCGGTCGACGCAGCCGACACTGAGGATCAGAGTCGACCCAGCAGCAGCACTACGACCAGGATGACCAGGATAATGCCGATGACACCCATGCCGCCGTGGCCGAAGCCGTAGCCGTAGCCGCCAAAGCGGCCGCTGAAGCCACCAAGCAGGAAGATGATGAGGATGATAACGAGGATAAGTCCGATCGACACTGGCCGACTCCTTTGGTGGGACCTTATGGGCTATTGGGCCTTTTGGCAGTCCGAGTTGTGCGCGCGGTCCTCAAGCTCCGGCGACGGTTGTCGCCAGCATAGGCCGGAAAACGGCCGTGCTATTTCTTTTCGATTGAAATGCCACGCTCGCCGATGTTGATCTCGACGCCAGTGGTTTTCTGTCGCTCCCGGTACACTTGATAGCCCAGTGTCACCGCGACGACGGCGAGCCCGCCGATGACGAGGTAAAGAATATTGCGAGACATTGTCCGGGATTCCTGATTCGTGTGCTTCGCTCTTGATGCCAAGGCATGGCGAAGCTTACGAGGGTGTCACCAAGTCATTTTGATGCAAATCAACGGACTCAAACGAGACTTCGGCTGTAGTTCAAGAAATTTGCGATGAGGCATGAGCGAGACCTGAATCAATCAAGAAGGTTTGCTCCCTCAGTTATCCTCGTCATCTGATGGAAGGCGCAAACAGGAGCTGTGAATGTTCGGGCTAAAACGACCAACTCGCATTGATCTCCGTTCCAACGACGCGGCTATCGTCGTTCGCGAAAATGGTGAGATGGAAATGTTCATCCGGCAGGCAAAGAGTGACGAGGAACTTCCGCCCGGCCAGGTCGTTCTCGCCCTTTTCGGAATGGCATTCCACGATGAGCGGGTACGCAAGCTGTTGGCGCAAATTGTAAAAGAGAAGCAAGGCCTGACATGACACACGCTGCCGTGCGCGTCGCCGGGGCAGTCAGTTGGGTGCGCAGGTCATCAGATGATGGTTGTGAAGAGGCGCGGCGAAGTCATGTCTCGCGAGAGGCGCCGTCACCGGCTGTCCTCATTGAATAGCGCTCTCAGCAAACGCCAAAGTTCGCGGTGACCAGCGGTTTGGCCACCCTGTGTGAGATAGTCCGCAATATCCATCGTCGATGTGTGGAATTCGACTGTGCCCCCGAGTCCTGTCTCCAGATGCGCCATCTCTCGCTCGACATACAAGCTCTTGGTGTCCGTATCGAAGACGAGCAAAGAACGGTCCTCGTGTGTGATCTCGGGGCCTTTCACCTGACGATATAGTTCTCTCTTGAGGAAGGCCATTCTCCGCTCCCCGATGAGGACGGTGCGATAGCTAAGTTTCCGAGTCCAATAAGGCTCGGACTTTGGTCGCGGCGTCATAGATTTCGACCTTGAGCATCGGATAGGTCGATTTCAGTTTACGGCCGGCTGATTTTGCCGCTTCGGCCGTCTCGAACTCCGACTTGAAGTGCCCGTCGACAACCACCACAAATCCTTCTGTCGGCGGCCGGTCGGCACGCGGCGCCTTCGGCTCAGGCTCGTCAGTTGAGCGAACTGGCTTTCTCAATGGAGCTCTCATCGTATCGCGGAAGCGTGACGGGGGGCCTCTCGGGGACCGACAGGCCGATCACGCTGCGCAACCTCACTCGACCACATCGGAAATGGCGACGCCGAAATCCGGAGACCGCAACCAGCTTATCTGGCTCGGACCTCCGGATTTCCGACTGCACGGGTTAGGCAGCCTTGCCGGGTGCGGGGGCCTTGTTCGGTCCGGGGCTCGCGCTCGGCGGAGTGCCTGTCTTGATATCGATTGTCTTGGTGGTCTTCACGGCCTTGGCGGGCTTCTTGATAGCGAGATGCAGCACGCCCTTGTCGAAATGAGCTTCGACGGCTCCCTCTTCCGGCTCGAAGGGCAGGGACATCGATCGATAGAATGAGCCGTAGCTGCGCTCCTCGACGTGCCAGTTCTTTTCGTCTTTCGTGCTCTCTGCCTTTTTCTCGCCGGAGATAACCAGCTGGTTGCCGTCCAGGCTGACCTTGATGTCCTTGTCGTCCACGCCGGGAAGTTCGGCCGTCACTTCGAAGGCATCCTTGGTTTCCGCCACATTGATTGCCGGCGCCCCCGCCCCAATGCTGGAAGAAGGCGAACCCTGATCGAAAGCGCGAAGCGCGTTTTCCATGTCACGCCGCATGGCCCTGAACGGGTCGAAGGCAAGCTCCTGGCTGGTAGTCCACAATCTCGGAAGGGTCATCTGGTTTCTCCACAGGTTGAAGAAATATCAGAAGACAGCGTGCTCTTCGCGGCCGCGGCGGCGTTGACATAGCGCAAAACGGCCGCGGTATTTCGAAGCGGAGGGGGCCATGATCATCATGAGGATGAAAGAGAACGCGTCAACAAAGTTGACCTAATGACACCCAATGAGCCTGCATCGCTGCGCTGAACGCCGGTAGGCTCAGCGCATGCGCCATGATGAGCAGATGCGGCAGAGGCAATCTCAAGCCACCCGTATGGAATTAGCGGAATTCTTAACCCGTGACCTGCTCACCGGCCACCCGCTTGGTCAGAGTTTGCCGAGCAAAAGCAGGATCAGCAGAATGACAATCACCAGTAGAACGGACCGCCACCGATCCCGCTAAAGCCGCCCAGCAGCGCGATGATCAGAATGATCAGAATGATGGTCCCGATTGACATTTCGATATCTCCCTTTGCGGTCTGTCGCGACGTCATTGTCTCGAACATTGCTCGGTCAGCAGCAGATCCCGAGCAAGTTCCCAACAGGGAACCCATCCTGTTACGAAGATCGCGAAGCCTGGTTGACCCAAATCAAAAATGTGGCCGTACGAAAAGTGGCCTCCCGTTATGGTCGGATAGTCTGCAGCCAGTCGTCGAGCTGCTGCAGCCAGCGCCGAGGCGGAGGTGGGGCAGGGGGCGGCTTGAGCTTGAGGCGGTCACCGTCACGTCCATGAACAAGCTGAAGCGTTCGGGTGTGATAGACGGCCAGATCCGGACGGTGACCAATGCTCAATACCGTGGCCTGCTTCAGTTCATCATCGAACAAAGCCATGAGGCGGCGCTGGCTGTCTTCGTCGAGCGCGGCCGTCGCTTCGTCCAGAAAGACCCATGCCGGCTTGTGCAGGAGAAGGCGCGCAAAAGCGAGGCGCTCCTGTTCGCCCAGCGAAAGCTCCTTGTCCCAGCGCTCGGTCTTGTCGAGCTTGGGAACGAGATCGCCGAGATCACACCGCACCAAGGCCTGTCGCACATCCGCATCAAGGAAGGCGTTGGGCGGGCTCGGATAACTCAGGGCGTTGCGTAACGTCCCCAGCGGCAGGTAAGGGCGCTGCGGCAGGAACGCCATGGCCCCGGGCGCAGGCGTGAGGATGATCCCGGATCCCCACGGCCAGAGGCCCGCCACGGCGCGAAACAGTGTCGATTTTCCTCTTCCGGTGTCACCGACAATCAGCACGCGCTCGCCTGGGGTGATGCTGACCGTCGCGTCATCGATGATGATATGTCCGTCCGGCAAGAGGATGCGCACGCCTTCGAAAGCGAGATGTCCCTCCGGGTGCAGAGCGCGCTTGATTTCCTCCGCGCCGTGTTCGATCGCTGGGAGACTGTCGAGCGCTTCGCGGAAGCGCGCGACCCGGTGCACCGCAGCACGCCAGTCGGCGAGCCGCGAAAAATTGTCGACGAACCATCGCAACGCCAATTGTACCTGGGTGAACGCGCCCGCCACCATGATCAGGCCGCCCAGCGTCAGATTGCCGCCGAAGTAGGCCGGTGCGGCCACCAGTATCGGTACGACCAGCGACAGCCAGCCAATGCCCGATGTGATCCAGGTCAGGTGAGCGAGCGAAGTGGATATCCGTCGCATCGTGTCCACGACAGCCGCGAGCCCAGCCTCGAGATGCCGTCGTTCGTCGGTCTCGCCGCCATGCAGTGCGATGCTCTCGCCGGATTCGTTGACGCGAACGAGTGCGAAGCGGAATTCCGCCTCGCGCGCATATCGCTCGCCGTTCAGGGCGATCAGCGGCCGCCCCACGATCCAGGTCAGGGCAGACCCGGTCAAAGCATAAGCCAGCGCACACCAGACCATGTAACCGGGAATGGCGATGTCGTAGCCCCCGACCTGGAACGTGACCTGCGCCGATAGAGTCCAGAGCATGCCGACGAAAGCGACGAGCTGAAGCAAGGAATAGACGATGCCGCAGCCGAGGTCGGCGGTGTAGTCGCCCAAGAGGCGCGTATCCTCCTGGATGCGCTGGTCCGGATTGTGTCCATACTCGCCAGCAAAGCCGAGCTGATAGACGCGCAACGGCTTGAGCCACTCGGCCAGGAGGTGACGGGTGATCCATTCGCGCAGTCGAAACTTCAGGCGCTCCTGGAGGAAGGTGTTTGCGACCGTGAGCGCTAGTAAAATGACGATGATGACAGCGAACGTCTGGAGATCATGGACGAAGCCCGACAGGTCCTTGCGGCCGACGGCGTCGAAGAACCGGCCGTTCCAATCATTGAGTTGGACCTGTCCATACATATTGGCGATGGTGACGACAGTCGAGGCGATGAAGATCGCTATCACCCGTCGCCCGCCTGAAGCCTGCCGAAGCACGCGCGCGAACAAGCCCAGGTCCCGGGCAAGATTGAAATCGTGTACCGGCGCAGCTCGGATGAGCGCGTCCGCGAGAGGAGGTCTGGCGGCCGCGCCCGGCATGATCGGCAGCAGCGGATCTGCGGGCTGCGGCAGCTTCGGAACTGCCTCGGCCGGAGGGGGGACGGCCTGGGGAGCCGCGGGTGATGCAACGTCAGCCTTCATACGTTCGCGTCACCCCTGTTTCATCGGCCGGAATCACTGCGTTAGCCAAGCAGGCCCGGGCGATCAGGATATTGACCCACCGCAATGACTTCCCCCGGCGGCATCATCACTATGCTACCATGAAAGCGCCTGTTTCAGGAAGAAGCCTGCAGAGCCCTGGTCACGGCACGGCCTGCAAAGCGCAATGATCGACCGGGGACATGTCAGAGATAACGGAAAAATCTGGCCGGCAGAAAGGTGCCGAAGCCGCAGTCGAGAGCTTTCGGAAGGACCTCGGCCCGTTTGTCGTCGCCGCTGAAACGACCCGAATGCCCATGCTGTTCACGGATGCGGCAAAACCCGACAACCCGATCATCTTCGCCAACGACAGTCTTCTCGCTCTGACCGGGTATGACCGGGAGGAAGTGCTCGGAAAAGACTTCAACTTTCTGATGGCCAGCGGTTCGGATGCCGAGCCTTGACGCGAGCCAAGGCCGAGTTCGAGGGTTCATCCAACGGCGCCGAAGTGTTCTGCCGCCGCAAGGATGGCAGCGAATTTTGGGCCGCGCTCTTCGTCAGTCCGGTACGCGATGAAGGCGGCGACATCGTTCAGTATTTTGCATCGCTGATTGATCTCACCAAACTCAAGGAGAAGCTCGATCCAGGATGCTGATCGACGAGCTGAACCATCGCGTCAAGAATACCCTTTCCACGGCGCAATCGATCGTCTGGCAGACGTTGCGAACGACGACCGATCCCAAGCAGATTCGACAATCCATTGAATCCCGGTTGTCCGGCTCTCCGGTCGCACGATCTGCTGACCCGCGAGAAATGGGAAAGTGCCGGCCTGCTCGATATCGCTCACGATGCGCTGGAACCATTCGGGGGGGCCGGCGGACGGGCGGATCGCATCGTGATCACGGGGGAGAACATCCGCTTTCCACCAAAAGCAGCTTTGGCCCTTGGTATCGCGTTCAACGAACTTGCGACCAATGCCGTGAAATACGGTGCGTTGTCCAACGCGGTCGGATCGATCCAGATCTCGTGGACGGCGGAGACGACACCCGCCGGGAAAAGGCTCTTGCTGAGCTGGAGCGAGAGAGGTGGTTCCCCCGTCCCGCCGCCGGTACACAAGGGATTTGGCTCGCGGGTGCTCGAGCGTGGCCTCGCCCATGAGCTGGGAGGCGCGGTGCAACTGGACTATCAGCCGAACGGGCTTCATCTGCACGATGGACATTCCGTTACCAAGAGGTGCTCCTGTTGGATAAGTTGCTTTGCGGCCGGCGAGCCCTCGTGGTCGAGGATGAGATGCTGATTGTCATGATGATTGAAGACATGCTTGCCGACCTCGGCTGCAAGTCGGTGACTTCCGCCGCGAAGGTCGATGAGGCGCTCGCGCTGATCGATGCGCAAGCCTTCGACGTCGCGCTGCTCGACATGAACCTGGGTGGCGACGATAGCTATCCGGTAGCGGAGGCGCTCTGTGCGCGCGGAGTTCCGTTCGCCTATTCCACCGGCAACACCGGTCAAAGCGTCAGAGACGGTAACCCGGACAGGGTTGTGCTGAAGAAGCCCTTCAAGCTTGAAGAACCTGGTGGCGATACTCACCCGCCTCAAGCTCGCGCCGATCGAATAAAAGGCTCGATGATTGTCAGGTTCCAGGAAGCCACAGGATCTTGAGGCACACCTTCGTCAAATCGGCGAAACCGAGCTCATGTGCGGCGATTTGCGATAGATCATTATTCTTCCACTGACGAACGGGCCGCGATCGGTGACCCGTACTACCGACTGCCCGTTTTCTTGATTGTCGACCCGGACGAGCGTCCCAAACGGCAGTGACCGATGCGCGGCGGTTCGATCGTTGACGCTGGTGTCCTGTCCGCTTGCCGTCTCTTCGCTCAGGGTCGAATAGACCGAGGCAATACCGCACTCGTCCGGCTTTGCATCGTCCGCGCGTCGGTTCGAACAGAATGAGTTGCAGCAACGCGGTCGCAATCACATGCGACCTTGCGACGGTTGCTCGCTTCGCGAAGGGCTCGCGAAGCGAACAAATTCGCACCTTTGGCCTATTTTCCTTTGAGCGTGTCCTTGAGACCGCCGACGGCATTTTGAACCTGCCCCTCGATCTTCTCGGCGTTGCCCTCTGCCTCCAGCTTGGCGTCGCCGACGATCTTGCCGACCGCTTGCTTGACGGTGCCCTTGATTTGCTTCGCCGATCCGATGACGCGGTCCTTGTCCATGAGGTATCCTCCGATGATCAGTTGCGGGAAGTAAGCTGCGGCGCGAACCGTTGGTCGTCGTTGACTTGCATCAGCGATATTCGCTATCGATTTTTGAGAGGAAGCCCGCCCATCGAACGGCCCTTCGAGCATACCGCTGATGAAGGCCGCGCTATGCCCGATGACTCTGTCCACACCACATTAGACAGCCGAGATTCCGGTTGCCATCATTAGGGGCATGGGTGTCGCAGGCCGTCGTAGCCGAGATAGGTGCCGGAATACGGGTCATAGGACCTGAAGCGTTGCGCGCAATAGCTGACCGCGTCGCCAACATAGGGAGCCGGAGCGACATAGGCCGGCCCGTAATAGCCGGGGCCGTAGCCGTAATACCCGTAGGGTTGCGTTGCGCAATGATCGCTCCGCCGATCAGGGCGCCAGCGATGCCTGCACCAACTCCTATGCCTGCATCGCCACGATAGCCGCCGCGCCAGCCGCGGCGATATTGCACCGTCTCTACCGATGGCGCCACGGCGCTGCGCAGCATCAGCGGGCGGTTACTGGTGTCGCAGAGACCGGCGCGACGAGCCACTGCGTGGTGGCGGCGATGAGCGCAACAAGCATAGTTTTGGACGACTTGTTCATGACAGCATCTCCAAATGGGTTTTCGGGTAGCGCGGCTGTCTGCAGCCGCGCCTTCGGAAAAGACGCGTAATAATGATCCAGAAAGGCTTACGTGAATTGATCTAGCGCAACGTGAGCGTGCAACGATTAGACAGACTTGATTTTGCTAATTGGAGACATTCGCGCCTTGCGCGCGAGCCAGTGGCCGATTTTTTTGTTTCATCCGCAGTAGCGCACGCGCGTCGTTGCCGCGGTAGCACAGGGGGCTTCCATGCTTTCGCTCATCATCGGGATCTTGATCATTTGCGTTGTCGGGGCACTTTGCTTCTGGGCCATCGACAGGTTCGTCAACGAATCCCGCTTGGCAAGCCTTCTCAAATTGTTGGTAGCGCTGATCTGCCTGGCGGCCATCCTTCAACGGCTGTTGCCGTTGGCGGGAATCAATTGGCTGTAGCCGATCGGCAAGCCGCCGAAGGTCGATCTAGGACGTGACAAGAACTTCTACGGACATCCCGGCGAAGGCGCCGGTGCTACCCACGAAGCTGCCGGACACCGGGATCATCTGGCGGATATCGCGCGCTACCGCGACCGGGATTAGATTGAAGCCACCGAGGCTACGATTCGTCGGATCGAATGTAATCCAGCCGGCTCCAGGTACGAAGACCTCCGCCCACGCATGGGTCGATCCCGCACCGCTCGACCCGATGCTCCGTAGTTCCGGATTGTAAAGATAGCCGGACACGAGTCTGGCTCCGAACCCGAGCATGCGTGCCGCTTCGGTGAATAGCACCGCGAAATCCCGGCATGACCCCCAGCCGCGATTTAGGGTTTCTACCGGCGTTTGGGTGCCCTCATCCTCACGGCTCTGATACCGGACAGCTTCGGACACGCCGACGCTGAGGTCTTTTAGCAGTGACAGCGTGTCAGTCCGACTTCCGCGAACGAACATTTGTGCCCAATTTCGCAGGACACCATCCTGGTCTGAGAACTGGGGAAGGGCGAGGGCGCCGAGATCGGTCCAATCGTCATCAGAATAGCGGAACGGGTACGACATGGCGGAGACCGCTATATCGAACACCGGCCACGCAACCGCGTCGAGCTGAAGCTCAGCGACGCTGGCGATCACCAGGCTGGATGCCGTCATCTGAAACGTGGCCGTCGCGATTGTATTGCCGAATACATCGTGCGCCCAGGTCAAGGCCGCAGGCGGCGTCACCGTGATGTTGCTTGAAATCAGACGAAGCTCGCGGCTTTCACGCGGACGAAGGATCAGGCGGTGGGGCAATAGGCGCACGGGTTCGTTGAATCGATAAGTCGTCGTGTGAAGAACCTTCAGCGTAGTCAACGAAAGCTCCAATCGGGTAGCGTCTGACCAGGCCCCTTATCCGGTAGTCCCTGGGAAGTATGGCCGAGTTGAGTGTGCCCATGCAAATGTCGATCCAGATCACCGAAACCCGTACGGATTTGTGGTCGAGTTATCGGACAGAAACGCTGCGATTCATCCATGTGGACATATTGACGTGTATCGAGGTGCAAGCACAACATCGGGTTCGCGATGCGACATGATCCGACGGGTGTGACGCGACCGCTGGTCGGAGGGCTGCAAATGTGCGGACGTCGCGTCGGCGCGCCGACCTTGGATGGTTGAGGTGGAGGGAATACACCATGAAAAACCGGCCACCGCTCCCGAAACATCTGGGCCGCCATAGGTATCACACGCTCCTGATCCGGCTGCAGATCGAGCTCGTGAAGCTGCAGCGCTCCGTGGTTGAGCGCGGCCAGCGTATCCCCGTCATCGTCGGAGGTCGCGACGCCGCCGGCAAGGATGGCACCATGGACAAGATGCTGGAGCGACGCACACCGCCACCTCGCCCTGGACCCTGGTCCGGGTCGGCGACAAGGAACATGCGCGACCCAACGTTATTCGCGATGTGCTATGGCGGCTGAACTATCTGGCAAAGCACCGTCGCCTCCACAGACCCGATCCGGCCGTCGTGTTTCCCTACGATAAAGCCTGTTACGAGCGCGGCCTGATCGAAGCTTAGACCGCACCCGACCGGTGATCTCGGAGCGCCGGGTTCACTCGGAAACCGTCGTCATGCGGTACCCTGTTGATTTAGATCATGACGGGAAGCGCCCAGTTCGGGAGACTAGGAACCGATCTTGATGCACCTGAGCAGTGATCGTGATCGAACATCACACGAGGGTAAAGAAGTATCACACCGGCTGTTTGCCGTTAGCAAGCTCTTCGCCAGGCCCTCCGCAGGGCAGGCAAGGGCGGTCGAGAGAGTATTGGACAGATGAGCCGCCTCCATAAAGAGACCCACCTCGTTGCGCGCATCGGCTGGTTGAGAGCGGCCGTGCTCGGCGCTAATGATGGGATCATATCAACCGCTAGTCTTATCCTGGGAGTGGCGTCGGCTGCCGTCTCCCGAAGCGATGTTCTCTTGACCGGGATCGCCGGGTTGGTTGCCGGCGCCATGTCCATGGCGGCTGGCGAATATGTTTCAGTCAGTTCGCAGTCCGATACGGAGCATGCCGACCTCGCGCGTGAGAAGCGCGAACTGGCAGGCGACCCCGCGTTCGAGAGAGAAGAACTCGCTCAGATCTATGTCGCGCGAGGCGTCGAGGCCGGTCTCGCTCGCGAGGTTTCAAAGCAATTGATGGCAAAGGACACGTTGGGCGCGCACGCCCGGGATGAACTTGGCATTTCGGAAATCAGCACCGCTCGTCCGGTGCAGGCAGCATTGGCATCGGCTGCGACCTTCTCCGTCGGAGCGGCAGCGCCGCTTGCGCTTGTTCTAGTCTCGCCATCCAATGTGTTGATGCCGGCCGTCGCTGCAGGCTCGCTCCTCTTCCTGTCGCTGCTCGGCGCGATCGGTGCCAAGGCAGGAGGCGCCGGCTTGTTAAAGCCAACCGTGCGAGTGACATTCTGGGGGTTGCGCCATGGGATTGACCGCCGGAATTGGCGCAGTTGTTGGGAGGGTTGTGTAAGCGCCGGTAGTGCTTACGACTAGCAGATCTTTGCTTGTTGCGGACTCGTCTGTAAACCCGCCACGTGTGTTGAGATGATCAAGTCTTCGTTCTTAGGATCATCTGCTTCGTCGTTCTCGACAATATCGGTCGCCCGCGTGGCGGCGTGCGATGGGCCTGCTGTCGTGGGACTTGCGCGATCACCAACCTGAGCAACTACTTTGCGCAAACTATTGGGCCATTTGCGCTGTCGCGCGCCGGAATCGGAAGAGCGCCAGGCCAAGAAATACGCCGCCGATCAAGCCGATCACCAGAAACTGCGGCCACACAACGCTTAACCCCGCGCCCCGGAATAGAATTGCTTGGGCAAAGGAGACAAAATGCGTCGGAGACGACGCCTGCAATACGACACGCAGGAATTGCGGCATGCTTTCCGGCGGCGTGTAGCTGCCCGACAGAATCATCATCGGAATCGCAACGAGCATGTAGAGCAGGCCGAACTGGGGCATCGAGCGCGCAACGGTGCCGAGAAATATTCCGATCGCTGTGGCGAAGAACAGATAGATGGTGACCCCGGCCAGAAACAGTAGAATTGAACCGTGGACGGGGATGTCGAGCAGCGCTTGGATGACAATCGTCATCGAGACGGCGACCGCTACCAAGATGACGAAGCCGTTGGCCCAGACTTTCGACACTGCGGTTTCGAACGGCGTGAGCGGCATCACCAGCAAATGGTCCGTGCCGTGTTCGCGCTCGCGAATGATGGCGGCGCCCGCGAGGATGAGCGCGAGCATCGTCACGTTGTTGACGACTTCCATCAGGCCGGTGAACCAGGCAGCCGTGAGGTTCGGATTGAACGCGATGCGAACCTGCAGATCGACTGGCGAAACGGACGGAGTATCGTTGCCGGCAAGGGTCCTGGCGATCTCGGTGGAGATGATCTGGTAGATATAGCCCGCTCCGATTCCCGCCTGCATCATTGCGGTGGCGTCGATAGCGACCTGGATTGCGGGTTGTCGCCCGCCCAGGAGGTCGCGCTGAAAGTTGGGCGGGATATGGATCGCGAACGTAATGTTTCCATCGTTCATCAGGCGATCGACGTTGCGTTCGCTGATCGCTTGCGGAGGATTGAAATAGGGCGGGGGGAATGCTTCGGAAATGCGGCGCGACAAGACCGAATGGTCCTCGTCGATGATTCCGATCGAGGCGTTGTGCAGGTCCATATCGGCGTCGCGCTGCAGGACATCCCCTCTCTCAGCGATAGTGAACGCGACTCTATCATGACGAAGCTTCACGAAGGGCCTTGTGCAGCGCTGTCGCCTGCACGTGGGCGATGTGCTTTGGATGCGAGCGGTCGCTTAGTTTCCTGTCGGAATGCGCGCCGGCGAGTTCAATGATCTTGAGCGCCGTCGTGGTCCCCACGCAGGAAAACTCGTCGACCAGAAACCGCAGCAAGGTGCGGCTTTTGGTGTTGTTCAACATCTGGATCAGCCGGCCGAGCTCGATGCCGTAGGGATGGGGCTTTATCTCGACCGGTCTTGGAGCTTCCTGGTGCTGCGGGTGAAATGCAGCTCCTCGCCGTGTGGGTCCTTGTAAGTGATGGTGAGGTGTGGATTGGCTATGGCGGCTTGCTTCAGATAGACCTCGACCGAGTGCGGCCCCTTCTGATAGTGACCCTCCATCTCCATCTCGACGCGCGTGCCGTGAGGACGGTCCCACTTCAGCCGCTTCTTCCGGTAGATGTCCGGCTGATTCCTGGCGGTATCGATCGAGACATACATTTCCGAGGCAAGCTTCTCGCCCTTGACGCGGCTGACGATGTGCAGCGGCTTGCCGACGGTGAGCTGTCCGTACATGCCCGCTGCGATCGGATGCTGGAATGCCTCGCATCCACGCATCTGCGCGTATGCAAGATGGCCCAAGCCGACCCGCGAATGGTCACCGGAGAGGGGCTTGGGATTTTGCGCGCGCAAGTAACTGAATTGTCCGCCTGGATCGATTTCATCAAGAAAGCGACCTGTTTGTGCATTGTCATTCGTCTGCAGCGCCTTGCCTAGGAGTTCGAAACGGAATCGCTCTGGCAACACAAGCACCTTCAGCAGGAAGATCTTGTCGGATAGGTTCAAGAGAACTGAACAATCGATGTCGTCACTGAACGGCATCGCATTTTCCGCTCGCTCCAAATCTCTCCAATAGGAGACCACAGAGAACAGCCTCGGAGTGAGACACTCAGGAATAGGAAGAGGATTGGCACATCTCATCTTGATATTGAATAAGCGAAGTCATTGGACCAGTGTGATCCAGATCAACATTCCTCCCTCCATCGGCTCCAGTCTTTTTTTCTTGGCGGGAAAAAGACAGGAATGACAGGCAGTATTCCGCAAGTTCGCCCAACGGGCAGGGGACAAGATTGCCTTTCGTGTGGAGCGTCTCAAGTTCGAGGTTCAAATCGAAGGCGTGGCTCGAGCGCAGGAGCCGCTAAGCAAAAAACTCCGAGGCGTCGGCGTTGCCTGCCTTCGCGTGCCTGAGTTCCACGAGCCGCGGCTCAGGGCCTCGCCGACTGTCATCAGTGTTGATGGCACAGCAGCGCTCCTTCGTGATTGCGACAGCAACATCAAGGGCGCGCTAGGATGGCTCTGATCAATAGACTGCAATAACGCAGCCGGTGGATTGAGCAGAGATTGTTCCTCCAAGCCGTGCATTGGATGAAATTCCCTGAAACTGACATTGATTTTGCTCAAAGCCGAAGGCGTTTCATGTGGTTAAAGAATTAGAAACGAGTTTGGAGACGATCATGCAAACGCCCGCCCAAATCGAGTTTGAAGGTGTCCCAGCGACACCTGAACTTCAAGCGTCCATTGACCAGCATATTGCAGAGCTCGAGAGCCGGTTTGGACGGCTTACCGCAGGCCGCGTCGTGGTAAGGGGGCCGGGCGATCGGCACCGGACTGGCGGGCAATACCAAGTGAGTATTCGACTGGCATTGCCAGATGGCCGCGAGGTCAACATTGCACGCATCCCCAAGCAGGACGAACGCTATGCCGATCTCACCTTCGCCGTCGATAATGCCTTCAAACGCGCCCGCAGAAGATTGCAGGACCAGGCCCGGCTGATGCAAGGACAGACTAAGCAGCACGAAAGTCGGCCGATAGGCACGGTCATTCGGATCGATCCGAGCGGCGAGTTCGGGTTCATCGAAAGTGCCGACAGTCAAGAAGTATACTTCAACTGCAATAGCGTTCTTGACGGCGCATCGAACATCGCGCCGGGCACGCGCGTCAGTTATGTCGAGGAGATCGGCGAGAAGGGACCTCAGGCGAGCACGGTCGAGATCCTCGGCAAACATCGCCTCCGCTTGTAGGGGTGAACATGGCCGGCAGCTTCAGAACTTGGTCGACTGCACGCTCACTGGAGCGGCTGCGGCTGTTTGCTCTGAATGGCACCGAGGTGCTCGGCGAGAAGATTGCGGGTGCGTTGGGCTGTGACCTCGCTGCGCTGGAGGAGCGCAGTTTCGAGGACGGCGAGCACAAGGTGCGTCCGCTGGAGACGGTAGCTGGCTTTGACGTCTACGTCGTGCACAGCTTGCATGGCGGGCCCAAGGAAAGCCCAAACGACAAGCTATGCAAGCTGCTGTTTTTCGTGGGCGCATTGAAAGACGCCGGGGCGGCGCGGGTGACGGCGGTCGCGCCTTATCTATGCTACGCGCGGAAGGATCGCCGGACCAAGGCGCAGGACCCCGTGACGATTCGTTACCTTGCAACCATATTCGAGGCCGCCGGCGTCGATGCCATCGTCACGCTCGAGGTTCACAACGAAGCGGCTTTTGAAAATGCGTTTCGATGCCCCTCGGTCGCGCTCAGCTCGGCGCCGCTCGTGATCGAAAGGATCAGGGAACTCGCCGCGGATCGGCCGATCTGCGTCGTTTCGCCGGACCTCGGCGGTGGCAAGCGGGCCGACTTGCTGCGCGAGGTGTTGGAGAAGGCGCTTGGTCGCCCGATCGGCAAGGCGTTCGTGGAGAAGCATCGCAGCTCGGGCATTATTTCCGGTGATCTATTTGCCGGTGAGGTGGCAGACGCGCTCTGTGTTGTCATCGATGATCTTGTCAGCACGGGAGGCACTTTGGTGCGGGCGGCCAAGGCGGCGCGCGCCCATGGCGGGAAGGAGGTGGTCGCCTGCGTCGCCCATGGCCTGTTCATGCCAGGGGCCGAGAGCGCGCTGGCGGATCCCGCGATCGACAGCATCATTGTGACGGACAGTGTGCCGCCGTTCAGGCTTCCGTCCGGGCCGGTGCTCGCGAAGCTTGAGATCATTTCCGCGTCGCCTCTGCTTGCGGAGACAGTTCGCAGGCTGCATCGTGGGGAGGCAGTTGCTGATCTGCTTCACTATCAGGCGTGACCGGCGAGCAGTCGCTCCAGTATCATGGCGTCTCCCCTAGCGATTGCAAGATAGGTGCGCGCAAGGCGCGGCCATTTTTCCGGCGTGCGCGGCTTGGGGTCGAGCATGTGCGCGATTGCCAATCGTGCGCGCAACATCGCGCGGGCGATGCGATAGAATAGGAATAGGCCTGTCGAGGGATCGTCATGCAGCAGGACCGCAAGCCGCCGTCGCAGCACCTCGCCAACCCACTGGCCTCCGAGCCGTTCGCATTCCAGGTGGAGGAAGGCCAACTCATCCAAAGCATCGAGCGTCCGCAGCTGGGCATTGAACTCCAAGCAATCTATGATCGGAAACGGCGCGTTCAGCCAGATGTGTTCGGGTCTAAGATCTCCGTGCGCATCGACTATGAACCGATGGCGGACCCGATCCGCGAGCAGCCGGCGACGTTGCCGGAGGATACGGCGCTGAATATTGAAAATGCGCTCAAGTGTACCCTGATTCAAGTCGAAAGCTTGGTTGAGCAGAACATGTCGATCAAGAATGGCGGCTTGTTCCAATGACAACAAATAGCGCTCGGGATATGATGTCGTAGACCGCGAAGCGTGAGAATAAAACTGGTGCAAATTGTCGGCCAGCCGCTGGACCTGAGCAGGCGAAACCTTGCGAGCACGTAGCAATTCTTCAAGGGTCTGGGTTTCATCGAGCCGGCGCATCACGACCAGCCAGTCCGCGACACGGCCGCTCATTCCGATCGCGTAGCCCTTTGAAGTAAGCGTAAGCTGTGCCACGCCAAGGTAGACATCCGGCGCCAGCCTCCCGTTAAGGGCAACCTCCGCCCGGCACGCCGCGGCCCGGCGTGCAAGCGTGGAAAAATCGAGATAGGGAAACCGCACCGGCTTCTTGAGCTTGAAGACGCGGTCACCCGCCATGAAGACCCAGGACATGTGGGTTTCGCGCACAGTCACCATTTCGGGCGCCGGCGTGTAGCTGTCGGGACGGCTCAGAAATGCGACTTTGCGGGCCAAGGCGAGCCAATCGTCCTCGCCGTTCAGGTCGGGTACTTCGCTTTGCCGGTCGTGCATCGTAACTCTATGGCCATTCGAGCGCCTCTCCGGTTTGACGCCGATCAATAATTGTCCCGGTCGGGCTGATAATGTGGTTATCTAGGAGGTCGCTTCGACATGCTGTTTCAGGATCGAACCGACGCTGGCCGGAAGCTGGCGCGAGCGCTGACGAAATACAAGGCGCAGCATCCTGTCGTGCTTGCCTTGCCGCGTGGAGGTGTGCCAGTCGCTGCCGAAGTAGCGGCTGCGCTTGACGCCCCTCTTGATCTCGTGCTCGTGCGGAAGATTGGCGTACCAAGCCAGCCGGAGCTTGCGATGGGCGCGGTCACCGACGGCGGGGAGCCCGCCATTGTTCGTAACCGCGAAATCATCGAAATGTGTGGCATCAGCACGCAGGAATTCGACGCGGTCTGCGATAGGGAACTTGCCGAAATCGAACGACGGCGCAACCGTTATCTCGGCGGCCGAGCGCGTGCCGAAGTCGAGGGACAGGTGGTGATCATCGTCGACGACGGCATTGCGACGGGCGCAACGACGCTTGCTGCCATCAAGGCGGTTCGCGCTCGTAAGCCGAAGGAACTGGTGCTCGCGGTGCCTGTGGCCGCGTTCGATACTGTCAAGAAGCTACAAGCGGAAGTCGACGCGATCGTCTGCCTCGATACGCCCGAGGAGCTCGGCGCGATCGGTTATTTCTATTGCGATTTTCGTCAGGTCGACGACGAGGAAGTTGTCGCGATATTGAAGTGCTTTCCGGCCAGCAGGGCATTGCATACTTCCAGCGACTCGGCCTGACGGAACAACGGGGTTTAGCTGATGGAACCGGCGCCGGGTGCCCTGCTGACCGACCTTTATCAGCTGACCATGATCCAGGCCTATCTGGACTCGGGCCAGACTGACACGGCGGTCTTTGAATTCTTTGTCCGCAAGCTGCCGCCACCGCGCGGTTTCCTGATGGCGGCGGGACTTGAACAGGCGCTTGAGTTGCTCGAGAACCTGCGCTTCACAGCGGATGAACTCGGTTGGCTGGAAATAACAGGGCGTTTCAGCGCGCGCCTGATCGATTATCTCGCCAATTTCCGTTTTAGTGGCGATGTTCATGCGATGCCTGAAGGCACCCCGTTCTTTCAAAACGAGCCTATCCTGCGGGTGACAGCGCCCCTGCCTGAGGCGCAGCTTGTCGAGACGCGTCTCATCAACATCTTGCATTTCCAGACGCTGATCGCCTCTAAGGCGGCGCGCATGGTGCAGCTTGCGCCGGACAAGCTGTTGGTCGACTTCGGCTTGCGCCGTGCTCATGGGGCGGACGCCGGCTTGATGGCCGCTCGCGCCAGCTACATTGCCGGATTTGCAGGGACTGCTACCCTTCTTGCCGAGAAAGCGTTCGGTATCCCGACATACGGCACCATGGCGCATTCGTTCATTCAGTCCTTTGACGACGAAGCTGCAGCCTTCGAGGCCTTTGCGCGCGCCCGCCCCCATAATCTTACCCTCCTGATCGATACCTACGACACGGTAGCCGCCGCGCGAAAAGTGGTTGCGCTGGCGCCGCGGCTGAAGGAACTCGGAATTTCGGTGCGTGCGGTACGGATCGACAGCGGCGATCTCGCGGCACTGGCCAAGGTGGTGCGCAGCGTTCTGGACGAAGGCGGATTGAAGGATATCGGAATTTTTGCCAGCGGCGGGATCGACGAGGAGATACTTGTCGGATTTGCGCGGCAAAATGCGCCGATCGATGGCATCGGCATTGGCACCAGCCTTGCCACTTCGTCCGACGCGCCCGCGCTCGACTGCGCCTATAAACTGCAGGAGTATGCCGGGTTACCGCGTCGCAAACGCTCGACCGGAAAAGCAACTTGGCCCGGCCGCAAGCAGGTCTGGCGACGGTATGACAGGAACGGTCGCATGATGGTGGATATTCTGTCCGTCGAGGGCGATATTCACGAAGGCGAGCCGCTGATCCACGAGGTCATGGCGAGCGGCCGCCGCATCGGGCCGCGTCACACTCTTCACGACATCAGGGCGCGTGCGCGGCACGAACTGGAGCGATTACCGACAGAACTACGGGGAGTCGGCCCGCTTGTGCCATACCCCGTGGAAGTGGCAGCCTCATTGGAAGAACTTGCGGCAGTGGCGGATCGCATGACGGGCCCGGCGGAGGTGCAATCATGAAAGTTTCCAGCAAGGATGTTCTCATCATAGTCGACGTCCAGAACGACTTTTGCACCGGGGGCGCGCTGGCCGTGCCCGGCGGCGAGAAGGTCGTTCCGGCGATCAACCGCATCGGCGAAAGATTCGAAAATGTGGTGCTCACGCAGGACTGGCACCCGGCGGACCATGTCTCTTTCGTCTCCAACCATCCGCGTAAGCGGCCCTATGACACCATCGAATTGAGCTACGGGTCGCAGGTTCTCTGGCCCGATCACTGTGTCCAGGCCAGCAGCGGCGCCGACTTTCACCGCGGACTGGAGACTGTTCGGGCGAGCCTCGTGGTCCGGAAGGGATTTCGTCGCCATATCGACTCCTACTCGGCCTTCTACGAGAATGACAAGAAGACACCGACAGGCCTTGCCGGCTATCTGCGTGAACGCGACTTGAAGACGCTATTTTTCGCCGGATTGGCCTTCGATTTTTGCGTCCGCTATTCGGCGGAAGACGCCCGCAATGCGGGATTTGACGCTGTCGTCATTGAAGAGGCCTGTCGCGGCATCGATCTCGACGGCTCGGTCGCCGCGACGCACCACAGCCTGAAATCACTCGGCATTCCCGTGGTCGGCATCGAGGCGTTCTTCTGAGCGCCGTGTCTCAAGGATCGGCCGATCTGAGTCTCAGCGTTGCGAACCGGCTACTGGACCGCGGTCACTGTCATTTGTACGTTCGCCAATTGATCGAGCACGGAGCGGTCGAGGTGGTCCATCAGGGCGCCAATGCTTGTCTCTTGATTCAATTGCCGCTCGCGCAATGCTGTCCAAACGCTGGTGCACAGGCTTTGCCGAAACCGTCCGCATTGTCGATTTCGTAGATATCGCTATGGAGCACAGCGCCGTACCTGGTAATCTGCAGCCGGGCTTTCATTCGTCCCTCCGAATAAGTACAATCACGCAAGTGATTTCAGAACATCGATGAAATCTCCGACCTCGCGCGGGTCCAGGTGAAACTCACTCCGGCACACGTGGATGGCCGGTCGATATCCCTTCAGCAAGCGCGTCTTCGAGCATTTCGACGGGATACCGCTCATGAAGCGTTCGAAAAGGAGGCGCGTCCTTTGCGCGGGCTGCGGGAGGACCGGTCGATCGAATGACAGTAAGAAGTCGTGCGTGAAGAACTTCCAAGCCATTGAGCGGGAGTCGAATTTTCTGGCGAGAGGCGTTTTGAGATTGCAAGCTTTCGGGCTTTGGGGGCCCAAAAGCTTGCAATTTTGCTTTTGAGGATTCCGTCGAATCGCGGGTCATGATTCCTTCGGTGGACCGGAGGGAACGATGAAGCCAAAGGAACGACGCGACGGCGGCCAAGCCGATCTTCTGCGCTCGCGGCTGGACGCGATCATCGACTTGAACCATGCCCTGGTAAAGCTGGCGCGGACGATCGACTGGTCGTTCCTCGAAGAGCGGTTCGGCGCGGTCTACGAGGACAAGCCGGGCCGGCCGCCGCTGCCGACACGGCTGATGGCGGGCCTGGCCATCCTCAAGCACACCTACGACCTCTCCGACGAGGTGCTATGCGAGCGCTGGGTGGAGAATCCCTATTACCAGTTCTTCTGCGGCGAGGAGTTCTTCCAGCACCGCCTGGTGTTCGACCGCTCCTCGTTGACGCGCTGGCGCCAGCGTATGGGCGAGGAGAAGCTGCAAGCCCTGCTGCAGGAGAGCCTTGCGGTCGCCACCAAGACCGAGGCGATCAAGCCGTCCGACCTCAATCGGGTCATCGTCGACACCACGGTGCAGCCCAAGAACGTGATGTTCCCAACCGATGCGCGGCTCTTGAACCGGGCCCGCGAGATCCTGGTTCGGCTAGCCAAGGGCGCCGGCATCAAGCTGCGTCAGTCCTATGGGCGAGTCGGCAAGTTTGCCCTGATCAAGCACCAGCGCTATGCCCATGCCAAGCAGTTCAAGCGCGCCAATCGGGCCTTGAGGACGCTGCGAACCTATCTCGGCCGCGTCATCCGCGACATCGCCCGCAAGCTCGACGGCAACGTCGGCTTGTTCGATGGGGTCGCGCTCGACCGCATGCTGGCGCTGGCGCGATGCGTGCTCGACCAGAAGCAGCGCCAGCGGGGCCCCAAGGTCTACTCGCTGCACGCGCCGGAGGTGGAGTGCATCGGCAAGGGCAAGGCTCACCGGCCTTACGAGTTCGGGGTCAAGGTCTCCGTCGCCACCACGCTATCGCACGCCAAAGGCGGCCAGTTCGTCACCCATGTGAAGGCGCTGCCCGGCAACCCCTATGATGGTCACACGCTCAAGATCGTGATCCCGGAAATGGAGGTGCTGATCGGCAACATCATCGAGCGCCTCGTTCTCGACAAAGGCTATCGCGGCCACAATGCGCCACCCGACTACAAGTTCAGGGTGTTCATCTCAGGCCAGAAGCGGCGGGTGACGCCAAAGATCAAACGCGAGCTGCGCCGGCGTTCCGCCGTCGAGCCGGTCATCGGCCATCTCAAATCCGAGCATCGCATGGGGCGTAACTACCTGTGGCACCGCCAGGGCGATGCCGCCAATGCCGTTCTCGCCGCAGCGGGCTACAACTTCCGGCGTCTCATCCGCTGGCTCGAGCTCTTGTTGCGCCAGTTCCTCGCCCAGCTCACGGTCCGACTTCAATTCGTCCCGAGTTGAAATCCGGCGTTCTTCACGGCCGACTAAGAACATTTGGCCCGTGCAAAGGCCTTGCCGCGCTGGACGCTGAGTGCGTCCGCCCACGCCGGAACGCTCATCGTGAAACTCAAACTGACAAGTATTGAACACACACGACAGCGAAGACGGCTGCCAGATGGGTCCGAACGTTTCCGCGCAGAAGGTGTGGACGTTTACGTGATCGCTCCTCAAGGCCTCATTCATTGCCAAGCCAAACGGCGCCTTGGCGAATAATGACGCATCGCGCGCGCCCGACTCGCTCGGCCATCTACGGATCGAAGCCAGGAAGCTTCGGGTCTACGCTAGTGTGACATCAGCGTCGGCACAGTCATCGACTGCAGCATGCCTCGCGTCACCCCGCCCAGCAGCCATTCCTGCAATCGCGAATGACCATACGCGCCCATCACGATCAGATCCAAACCCGTGGCGGCGGCGATCGAGAGAATGGTGGGCTGAACGTCAACATCGTCCGCGCTGGCGCGCTCGACCTTGGCCGTCAGACCACGCCGGGCCAGATGAGTAGCCAGGTCTGCCGCCGAAGGATTCTCCTGCTTCGAGGGTTCATCGACGCTGATAATCGAGATTTCCTTCGCGTCCTTGAGAAATGGCTTAGAATCGCGGACGGCGCGCGCAGCGAGGCGGCTCCCGTCCCAGGCAATGCCGATGCGTTTGAAGCCGACCGGGCCCTTGTGGGTGTGAGGGATGAAGAGAACGGGACCACCACACTGAAACAGGACCTCCACCGGAAGGACGTTGTCAAATGTATCGCGCTCATACTCAGGCTGCAGCAAGATCGTGAGATCCGCAAGACGTGCGATGGCGCTGACTTGTGCCGCCGCGTCGTGCAGGGCTCCGGTGACCGCCCGCAGGCTGAAATCGATGCCGGAATTGCGCGCCTCTGCCTCGAAGACCGATAGGGCCGCGTCGGCACGTTGCTGGGCGCGCTCATGTTCCAGCTCGAATACCGCGGCGACCGCCGCGCCGCCCCCAATCGGGATCCCGATGTTTGCAGATTCGTATCCGACCGAAACGGCTTGAAGGCGGGCGTTGCGCGCCATCGCACGTGAAACCGCGCCATCCACCATAGGACGGACCGGGCGCTCGCAGGGAATATGAACCAGAATATCTCTTGGCATGCTCGCCTCCGATGCCCTTTGCTGCTCAGACATCGTTAAATGCAAAAGGTGCGAGGGATTTGATGCAGGTCAATCGCGACTCGGCGGCTTGGACGAATAATCTCCACTGGAGAATAAGGACCCGAGCGAATGCACGACAACGAATTGCGGCAACGCGTCATCGACGAATTCGAGTTTGATCCGGGCTTTGATGGCGCTCATATCGGGGTTGCCGTCGAAAATGGCATTGTCATGTTGACCGGTCATGTCGAGAGCTGTGCGCAGAAACTGGCCGCCGTGTCCGCAGCCAGGCGCGTCAAATGTGTGCACGGCATCGCCGACGAGATCGAGGTTCGCTACCCCGACCAGAAGAAGACCGCGGATGATCAGATAGCGAGGCGCGCGCTCAACGTGCTGAATTGGGATTCGACGCTTTCGCCCTACGACATCGACGTTACCGTGAGCGCCGGCTGGGTCACCTTGAATGGCATTGTCGACTGGCAATTCGAGAAGGAGGCTGCGGAGCTGTGTATTCGCAAGCTGTCCGGCGTCGTCGGTGTACGCAATGAAATCAAATTGAAGCAGCGTGCGACAGTCGAGGACGTCAAGTCGAAGATCGAAGCGGCACTCATGCGTCACGCTGAAGTCGAAGCAAAGGCGATCCGGGTTTCGGTTGCCGGTGGAGATCACGTGATTCTCGAAGGCGTGGTGGATAGTTGGGATGAACGGCGCGCCGCAGAGACGGCGGCTTGGTCGGCGCCGGGCGTGATGCTGGTGGATGATCTGATCACGGTCAAATGATGTTCCCGAGGAGTGAGCCAGGGAGGTGACGATGAAGCGTTCCAAGGGCCCCGCTGAGGCTGTGGGCCGGATGTCAGGGCCGGCGAAGGGACGGCCGGCTCCTCTCAAAGGAGCTGACGAATCCATCGATACGCCAAGCGGCGATGCGGAGTATTGGCAATCTCGTGCAGAACGGACGAGGAATGAGTCGCGCCGTTACAAGCAAAATGCTGTTCGTGATCACTTTCTGAAGATTGCTGCGGGATATGACGAACTAGCGCGGCGTGCCCGCGAATCATCTCGCTAGCGAGCCGATTGTCCTCCGTAAGGCATGAATCCCACTCGGGCGCCAGACCATCGGACGCGTCTCAATGCGGCCTACCCAGTATGGACGCAAAGGGCAGGGCCAATATTTCGGTCCCGAGATCGTCGCTGACGTACAATACCCAGCGGCGCCAGTCTTGGGGACCTGGCCGCATGATGAGTGACCGGACGATAAGCTCGGCATAGGGGCGTGCGTCCGCCAGATCGGTAACGACGGCCGCGCGCCGATCGACCAACGCGCCCTTGGCGTTGGAATAGTGGAAGTAGATCTCGGTCATCGACACCTCCCGAAATGGATCATGCCAAGGCTAGCCCCGGATTGGCGGCCGAAAAACTCCGATCGATCACCTAAGGGCTTTCACGAAGTGTCAATGAGGTCGCCACAGTGACGCCTCGGTACGATCAGCCCTTGCCGGAATGGCTCGGTCGGGTCTCAGATCCGGGGGATGGGAGACTAGAAGAAACAAGCAGGACGGGAACCTGCAACAGATTCCGCCGTCGGATCGCGCGTTCGCGACCAGTAACAAGGAAGCCAGCCTTGACGTGCGCCGGCAGCAACAGATCGCCTTGGTGGAATACGGCGTCGGCCAACGTCGTCGCCACTCCAGCCGTCTTTGCCCAATCCAAGGCGCTAGCAAGAGATCCCATTGAAGACATCGTTGGAACGAAGATCAGTCTCTCCTTGGCGGATGCCGCGATAGCCACCGCGGCGGAAATACAGGGATCGTGGGGCCCGTTTGCAATGACAACAACCGGTCCGGCAAAGCGCTTGGTCTCGCTGGGCACCCATAGAACGGATGACGTGGAGCGGTCGACGTCTTCAAGCAATTCGCTGAACTGCCGGGTTGCGCGTTCGATCGGGCTCTTCGGTTCAATAACGACGATAATGTCGTCGTTCTCGGCTTCCCGTGCGGCTGCGTTTGCATTGTCAACGATCCGGAAAAACGGGCGGTGCTGTCCGGCACTTTGCAGGAACAGGCGCTCTGCCTCGCGCGAAGCAGACGCAAAATCCAGCGCGAGCTGGCTTGGATTCAACAATTGCTAGGCCCCCGCTCGAAACTCGCGTGCGTCCGGCAAACCCACCAGATTGCGGAGACTGCCATCGTCGACGTAGGTGCCGATCAGATCGGCGCCAAGCAGGTTCGCCAGCTCTGCAATCGGTGAGACTGCCGCGTAGTCGTTCGGGCTATGCGGCAGCCGCAGCAGCATTCTCTTGAAGTCAGGTTTCCGTCTGCCCATTCGACAGCGCCTTTCGCGCCAGCTCTTGCGTCCGTGCAAAAGACCGTAGTCGCGATTCAATCAGCCCATTAATGCTGTCGACGGCATAAGCGCCTTCTGGGCTACGAGAACCGGCGGCCCTCCCGGTAAGAAGTGTGATTCCTTCATCGATCGTTCCGATCGGATAAATGGAAAATGTTCCCACGGTGCATGCCGATATGACGTCCCGCCGCAACATCAAATGCTGGACGTTGGATTTGGGGATCAACACTCCCTGCTTGCCGGTCAGGCCACGCGCTGTGCAAATATCGAAAAAGCCCTCGATCTTCTCGTTGACGCCTCCGATCGCCTGAACCTCGCCGTTCTGATTGACCGATCCCGTCACGGCCAAATCCTGCTGCAGCGGAATATCCGCAAGCGCCGACATGAGCGCATAGAGCTCCGCAGACGATGCGCTGTCGCCCTCGACGCCGCCATAGGATTGCTCGAAGACGAGACTTGCAAATAGCGACATTGGCGTGTCGAGCGCGTATCTACCCGCGAGAAAGCCGGTAAGGATCAACACTCCCTTGGAATGAATTGGTCCGCCGAGTTCTACCTCCCGCTCGATATCGACAAGCTTGCCGCTGCCCGGGCGCACACGGCATGTGATGCGGGTCGGTCTTCCGAACCGGAAGCCGCCGAGTTCGAAGACGCTGAGCCCGTTGATCTGGCCAACCTTGGTGTCGACCAGGGAGATGTCGCGGAGGACGGCGTCCTTGGCGCGATCCCGGATGCGGGACATCCTTGTCGTGCCCTCATCAAGCGCGCGCTGAACATCGTGCCGCTGAGTAATATCGTGTTTGGCCTCGCCCGCCCAAAAATCAGCTTCGGCCAGGATATCTTTAAGGCGATCCGTAAGAAGGGTCAGCTTTTCCGAATCGTCTGCAAGACGAGACGAATGTTCGAGGACCAGCGCGACGCCATCCCGATCCATGGGCTGGAGGTGTTCCTGCGCGAGCAGGGAAGCGATGAGCTGTGCATGCATCGCTTCGCTGCTTGGAGTTCTGTCGATGTCATCTTCAAAATCAGCAAGAACCTTGAAGAACTCACCGACTTCCGGATCGTAAGTGGAAAGCAGATAGTAAAGCAGGCGATCACCGAATAGAATTACCTTGAGGTCAAGTGGAATTGGGTCGGGCTCCAGCGAGACCGAGTTGGTCAAACCGACAAAGCGCGTGACGTCTTCGATCCTGATCTCCTGCTGTCGAAGCAAGCGCTTCAATGCTTGCCAGCTGAAGGGTTCGCTCAAGAGATGCCTTGCATCGAGCAGGAGGAAGCCGCCGTTGGCGCGGTGCAGCGCTCCCGCCTTGATCAGGCGAAAGTCTGTAACCAGGAAGCCATGTTGGGAAACGTATTCGATCGATCCAATCAGGTTCCCGAGGGTCGGATGCAGCTCTTCAATGATCGGGATCGAGCCATTCGGATCCTGGCTGACGAGAACATTGACGTGATAGCGATCGGTAGTTTTGCCAAGAGCCGCACCGAAGAATGCGCCTAGCTCACCCTGTGGCTTGGCTAGGAAGATAGCCGTATTTTCGATCAGGTCGGCACGGACACTTTCGAAATACTTCAGTACCTCGGCAATGGTTGAAAATCGGTCCTTGGCTTCATTTATGCTTTGATCGATGGTGACCAGCGCCGTTTGCCGGTCGAGCGACTGGATTTCCTCGCGGTGTTCTTTCTCCCAGCCCGGAACATGGCGGACGATCTGCTCGAGTTCGTTCTGGAGAGCCGCAATCGTATCCTGGGCCGCCTTTTGATCTGCCTCCGGCCAGGCGTTGAACTCATCGGGCTCAACGAGCTTGCCGTCTCGAACCGGCGCAATCACGAAGCCCATTGGCGTGCGGACAATGGTCATGCTTGCCGATGCGGCCTTTTCGCTGAGGCTGCTGAAGGCGTCGCTCTGCTTTGACTGAAACTTCTGCTCAATTGCTGTGCGCCGCGCCTGATAATCGTCGCTTTCGAAGAGTGCCGGCAGGGCGACTTTCAGATCTTCGATTACTTCCTCCATGGTGCTGCGCAGCTCAGTCGCGCGGCCGGGCGGAAGGCGAATGGCAACCGGCTTGCGGCTGTCTTCGAAGTTGTTGACATATACCCAATCGTCAGGCCGGGGCCGATCCCACCGGGAGCTCTTCAGGAGGCTCTCAACGGTCTTCTGCATGCGACTGCCGGCAGAGCCGGTCACGAATAGATTGAACCCCGGCTTGTTGAGCTTGGTACCCAACTGAAGTGCGCCCAAGGCACGCTGCTGACCGACCAGCCCATCCAGCGGCTGAAGATCGGTGGTGGTCTGAAAATTGAGAGCCGAGGCATCCGCGTAGCGATAGAGCACGGCGGCAGGCAGCGGCGCAGGCTTGGCATCGGCGCTCAAGCTTATAGCCGGGCCCGAGATCGGCTCGGGCGCGCGCAGTGCGGCAGACGGCGCTGGATCGTTGGCCATTTGTTCCTCCGTCGACTTTGATAGCGTGAGGGAGAGGGTCGGGTTTTGATCCGCGTCAACCGGTCTTCAAGACGGACGGACGCGCCCGAGAGAGTTCAATGACAACACTTCTCCCGGGCTTTCCTACACGCCGACAATATTGGACCAGATCGTGCGCATAGGCATCCGCATTTACCCCTACGGGTACCGTATGCACTTTCGCACATTGATCTTGCGCAAAGTAGTGCAAGCAAGTGCGGCTAAGCTTCGCAACGTTGGAGTGCCAGAACATGCGATCGATACGGATCATGGCCATTGCCGCGAATGCGCTTCTCGCTGGTGGCCTTGTCGTGCCGACCAGCGCTGATGCTCGCAACGGTCGGATTGCCGCCGGTGTCGTCGGAGGCTTTGCGGCCGGAGCGCTCTTTGGCGCGGCAGTTGGAGGACATTGGGGCCTCGGGTCCTATTACTATGGCTATCCCGCTCCCGTCTATTATTATCCGCCGGCTCCATACTATGCGCCCTACGGCCATTACGGTTACTACGGCTGCTATCGCCGCGCCGTCTGGAGCGGGCGTCATTGGCGCCGCGTTGTTGTCTGTGGCTGAGGGGTGGGCATGCCAACGAGTCCAGACTTTGAAGCGAAGGTGCAGGTGGTCGAAGGTTGGATCGCCGCGCTCTTGTACCGTCTCGAGTGGCATGATCGCCGGCGGACGTGGTTAGCGCTGGTGGCGGTTCTTCATGCAATACGGGATTGCCTCGGCCGCGACGAAGCGGTTTACCTCGGAACAGAACTGCCGACGTTGTTGCGCGGATTCTATTATGAGGGCTGGCACCCGCGCGCCCGCAGGCTGACCAGCCGGGAAGCCTTCCTTGAACGCATCCGTGATGGGTTGAAGCATGATTTGGCGGTCGATGCCGAGGTGGTTGCCCGCGCGGTCATGCTGGAGCTTGCCAAGCGCTTACCGGCCACAGAACTGGAAGATGCCAAGGCAGCGACGCCGCCCGACATTCACGGTTTGTGGCCATCCTAGCTAGCGAGGCGTCCGCGGCCGCTGCAAACTTTTCGTTATAGGGCAGCAATCTTAGCCATTCGGACTGCTCGAGTTCGTTCTGGAGAGCTGCAATCGTATCCTGGGCCGCCTTTTGATCTGCCTCCGGCCAGGCGTTGAACTCATCGGGCTCAACGAGCTTCCGCAATCACGAAGCCCATTGGCGTGCGGACAATGGTCATGCTTGCCGATGCGGCCTTTTGGCGTCGCTCTGCTTTGACTGAAACTTCTTCTCAGTTGCCGTGCGCCGCGCCTGATAATCTTCGCTTTCGAAGAGTGCCGGCAGGGCGACTTTCAGATCGTCGATTGCTTCCTCTATGGTACTGCGTAGCTCAGTCGCGCGGCCTGGCGGAAGGCGCATGGCAACCGGCTTGCGACTGTCTTCGAAGTTGTTGGCATACACCCAATCGTCAGGCCGGGGCCGATCCCACCGGAAGCTCTTCAGGAGGCTCTCGACGGTCTTCTGCATACGACTGCCGGCAAAACCGGTCACGAACAGATTGAACCCCGGCTTGTTCAGGCTGGCACCCAACTGAGGCGCGCCCAAGGCACGCTGCTGACCAACCAGCCCGTCCAGCTGCCGAAGATCGGTGGTGGTTTGAAAGTTCAGGGCCGAGGCATCGGCGCAGCGATAGAGCAGAGCGGGAGGCAGGGGCGCAGGCCCGGTACCCGCGGCGCTCGGCGGCGACGGTGGCCGCCTGACGTGCCTCTACGACGGTGATGATGCCGCTGAGGTGGACGATCCCGTCGCGAACGATGACATTGAGGCCGAGCGGACACCAATCCTGTTTCTCCATCGCGTGGATGATGCGACTGCGGATGTGGTCGTCATCGGCCGTCGGGTCGGGCACATGTCGGGCAAGACTCGCGACAGCCTGAAGCACATTGGCGCGCGTGATGATGCCGACGTCTTCTCGCCGCTCATCACGGGCAGCCGCTTGACGCTTTTCGCCTCCATCAGGTCGACGACGTCGGCCAATGGCAAATCCTCCGTCACGGTGAAGGGCTCCGGCGTCATGACTTGCGATACTTTGCGACCATGCTCGACGACAAAATCGCTGGCCCCGGAACCCGGCCCCAAGATGAAGCTGAGCCAGCGACTTCGGCGGCGCTTGGTGCCGATTTCACTCCTGCGGAGGAAATCGTGCTCGGAGACGATACCGACAAGCTTGCCCGTCGCGTCGACGACCGGCAATCCGCTCACATGATTTCTCAACATGATCCCGGCGGCCTCGACAATTGTCGCTTCCGGCGTAACGGTGATAACCGTCTTGGTCATGATCTGGTGAGCGCGCATGGATGACCTCGATACAGCAAGTGGGTTTAGAAGCAGTGCCGGCGCCTTTCTGGTGTGGGAAAGCGCCGGAGTGGGCTGGATCACCGGTGGTGAGCCGAAACCGCACGCAGGACTTCGCCGGATTGCTCTATGCTCATCTTGTGCGAGATGTCGCCAAGGCTCAACATGCCAACCATGGCCTTGTGGACATCGGTCACCGGCATCCGACGTACTTTCTTATATTCCATCGCCTTGATTGCCATGGTGAGATCATCATCCGGCGAGCAGCAGATCACGTCCTTCGTCATGATGTCCTTAGCGGTGAGTTTGTCGATCTTGCCGTCGAGCGCGACAGCGCGGCACGCGATATCGCGATCGGTGACGATACCGACAAGCCGGCCGTTCGCGCTTACCAGTATGGCGCCGACATCAGCGTCTCGCATGCATTTGGCGATCGTGACCACCGGAGTGTCGGGATCGACGCAGTTCGTTCCCCTGCGCATGGCGTCCTTGACCTTCATTGCAGGCTCCTGAGTATTTTGAGACACTAATTCTGATCGAAGTTCAAATAGGTGGATTGATAGAAGTCAACGACGCGCGACCACTTGTTTAAGTGTTGTTTCTCTGGAGAGCTAGCAAGCCCGCTACGATGCTGCGAGCAGCGGCACCCACTTGTCGCCTCGTTTGACATAGGACCGCTTCACAGCGAACCACGCGGTTCGATGAGCGATTTCCTCCTGACGCGGATCGCCTCGATGCGAGGCAAAGGCGTGGTTGAACGCCTCCCGATAAATGTCCTGGGCGTGCGGCGGCAGATGGTTGCGCACCGTCAGAGGAAGATCTTGGTTATGGCGGTACGGCATGGCGGGCCTCGTCTGAGCGGCTGCTCAAATTCTTCCGCGGAATGGCCAAATTGCGCGAGCGCCTCTTCGAGATCATCGCCTAGAGTAGGCATCCCGAGAAGGTATTCAGCCGTCCGCTTGTTGTGGGCGCGCGCGGCTTCTGCGCGGAGGTCATCCCAGTCAGCAAGGTCGCCGTCGCCGCGCCCAAGCCAGGCCAAGGCAACTAAGTCGATCTGTTCGTCCTCATTAAGTCCGCGAATGATCGACTTCAATTCGTTTTGCACGGGACCATCGCGATCATCTTCTAGTACAGAAAGCATAGCATCATCGCTGGCGTTCGAGCTGGTATCGGTATCGGTCACGACGTCCTTGATCGAACTGTCTGGCTTTGGCGATGATGGACGAAACCTTTGCGGCCGATATCGCGAGATCCGGGATCCTGTCCATGGTCATTGACCTCTTCATTCAGTAGATGAACGCGGTCTCTCGCATGAGGTGATCGTTGACTGCTACGACGCCGGGGATGGATTCGGCCGCAACCCTAATTGCCTGCCGCTCCTTTTCGGATTCGGCAAAGCCCCAGAGATCGACAATGCCGTTTGTGACAGTCGCATTTAGCTTATGAACGTGCGACCAGGATTGCTTCTTGAGTTCCGTGATCAGCTTTTCGCGGATCATCGTGTCGGGGAGGCTGATCTCAAGCTTGGGGCGCGCGCTCGCGACGGCTTGTACGATGTTCGCTCGGCTGACAATGCCGACCAGCTCGCCGGCATCATTCACGATCGGGACTCGCTTGATGTGCTTCTTCTCGAACATGTCGGCGATTTCAACCAGAGGCGTATCGGGGTGCGCCTTTTGGACATCTGTGGCCATCACGTCCTTCACCTTTAGCGCGTGGCTTTGGATGTATTCGGCTGCGAGGGCTCGTTCGCCTGAAATGAGTGCCAACCACCAGGAGAAAGGACGCTCGGTGCCGGTCTCCGAACGATGCATCAGGTCAGCTTCACTGACAATTCCAACCACTTTACCGCCTGAATCGACCACCGGGACGGCGCTGATGCGGTTGGCGAGCAGGAGCTTGGCGAGATCGTGAATGGTGCTGTTTTCGCTGACGGTAATAACCGGTGAAACCATGACATCTCGGGCTTTCATCGGAGGGTCTCCCTTGATCAGATTCCGCTGCAAGTGAAATTCACTACTGGGTCGAGGAGGTGCAAGTGGCCACCGCGTCCGGCGGCCAGGTCCGGCCTTTTTACCGAAGATCTCGGCGGTCATCTTGTCGAGGTCGACGCCTTGGCGATCGCAACATCATGCGGGCGGTGGGTGGCGGTGACCGTGTTGCCAGCGCGGTCCAGCCGGAATTGGATTTTGGCATCGATGCCTCCTGAATTGAGCAGCCACGCCCATGGTGACGCCCGGACCCATTGCTGGCCAGATGACCAGATTGGACGTGGGCGACCTTGATCAGGATCAATCGTGCACCGACTGCGGCGAGGCTTGATAGTGGTCGGCCTCGAAGGCGCTCGGGAAACTGAGCCATGCAAACAATGTTCGCCGAGCGCCCCGACGCTCCAGATCGCGACGAGCCGAAACCACGGCGGCTGCCCCGCCATATTTTGGTGCTCGGGATTATCAGTCTGCTTACGGCCATGTCTTCCGCGATGGTCTATGGACTTTTGCCGGTGTTCCTGGTGCGGGTGCTGGGTGCCACCGTGGCCTCGGTCGGCATTATCGAAGGCATTGCGGAAGCGATGACCTCGCTTGCGAAGATCGTTTCAGGGTTTGTCAGCGATCGGATGGGCCGGCGGAAGCCGCTGGTTCTGCTGGGCTACGCCGTGTCGGCTATCAACAAGGTGATGTTTCCGCTTGCCGGCGACGTGTTCACGGTCCTGGTGGCCCGCGTCGTCGATCGCGGCGGCAAAGGCATGCGCGACGCTCCGCGCGACGCGTTCCTGACTGATGTGACGCCGGTGAGGGTCCGAGGGTCAGGATTTGGCTTGCGGCTCGCGTTCTACACGACTGGTTTTGTCATCGGTCCGCTCGCCGCGATCACCCTGATGAGATTGAGCGCCGATGATTTCCAATTGGTGTTTTGGATCGCCGTGATCCCCGCCTTCATGGCCGTCCTCGTGGTGCTTTTTGGCCTGAAGGAACCGGTGCGCAACTTCTCTGCAGGGTCCTTTCGAATGCCGCGAAAGGCCGATTTTGCCGGCCTTACAGCCCCGTTCTGGTGGGCCGTTGCCATCGCGAGCCTGTTGTCGCTGGCGCGTTTCAGCCATGCGTTTCTGGTGCTGAAGGCTCACCATGTCGGCATCGACGCGGCATTTGTACCGATCATGCTCGTTATCATGCATTTGGTGTACGCGGCGACAGCTTACCCGTTCGGCATTCTTGCAGACCACATCGATCGTCGGCTGCAACTGGGTCTTGGCGCTGGCATCCTCGTCGGTGCCGACATCGTGTTGGCGGTTGCGCAAGTCGGCTGGATTAGCGCTGCCGGAGCCGGACTGTGGGGGCTGCAGATGGCGGTGACGCAGGGGCTGCTATTGGCATCCGTTGGTGACGCGGCGCCAAGGGAGCTGCGCGGGACGGCGTTTGGGATCTATGATCTGGCGGTTGGCGTCGCGACCTTCGTCGCAAGCTCGGCCGCCGGGGCGCTATGGATGGCTGGCGGCCCGGAATTGGCATTTGGCTTCAGTGGTCTGATCGCGGTCGCGGTTATTGTGCTGCTATTGTTTCAGCCCGCGCCGAGGCTGGTCAGCCGGCCCTCATGAACGGCAGATTTGGTGGGCGCGTTGAGGCGGTCGGCGAACTTCGTCGCGTGGCCGAAAAGGTTCGGCGTATCGTGCGCTTAAGACTGTCGCACCGGGACACGATGAGGGTCGGCGAGCTGCATGAAAACTGGCTGGGCTCCCTGTGCTGTCCCTTGGTTCCTCTGCACCTCCCAAGGAGAAAGAGCACGTGAGGCTTGCGAGCGCCGATCCTCTGTTGGTCTGCTTATCCCTTGTGATCGTCGGGAAGCGTGTAAAATTAAGGGTATTCCTGGGTCGACGATTAGCTCGCAAGCCCATTTCCGCATGCTGCTCGCTTCATCACGGCGCCAGACGCAGCTGCTCGAGCTGCGATGGGTGCTTGGAGGGCCTAGGCACCTGAGATACCGAGCCAGGAGGTTCGCGGTCGCATTGCAGGACAGCCGAGGCTTTGAAGAGACAAGCTCGCGTGCGCCTCCGGGAGCCGTTATCGGCCCACCAAGTGGGAGCTAAAGCACGCCATTCTGGTGGAGAGTGTGATGCTTAGCGTGCCACTTTGGGCCGGGGCCTCGCATGTAGTGACGCTCGGGCCGATACGGATCGCGGACCGTTTCGAGCAGCTTCCGCCACCTCGTCATGGTCATCTTTAGCTGACCGAGAACCATCACTGACTTTCGGGCAACTGGCATGGCACCCTCCTCAATGTGGCTTGCCGAGCACGAAGGCGAAGGGCATGACGAAGATCTCGTCGCCGAGATCGTCACTGACGTGCAAGGCCCAACCGCGCCAATCCTCGGAGCTGCGCGTCATTAGGAGCGAGCGAACCACACGGGTGGCGTGGTCACGTGCTTCAGCCAAATCGGCGATCGCAGCGCCGTATCGATCGATCAGTGTCCCCTTAGCGTTGGAGCAATGGAAATAGAGCTGACTCATGTTCCGTCTCCTTCGAAAAAAGTACTGCCCCCTGATTCGATAGCACCGTGAATGTCAGGGGAAAATTCGGGCCGTTACCTTAAGGGGAGGTCCGGAGGACGCGATCTGGTTGCGTAGCTGCCCGGCGGGATGGTGAGCCGCCAAGTCATCACGATCCCTTTAGGTCAACGCAATGTCTCCCTAACTGCAGCCGCGCTTATCGCTTGAACTACAAACATGTTCTGGGCCGAAGGTGACATCTGTCAGTGCGTAGTGGACCTTGACGTCCTGCACAATCGCAGGCAGATCGATCTTGCCAAGCGAATGTTTTGCGAGATGCAGGGGTTATGACTGGACCCTGCATGCCGACCGGATCGAGATGAAGCCCGCCGACTTTCCATCGTAGAAGATGAAAGATGGGGGCTGCGCGGCATCCCCCGACGAACTACGCGCTAGCTTGATCAGCCGGCCCTACTTGATCAGCGCGCCGTGGGCAGTCCAATAACAGCACGTGTTGGGGCAGTATAGCGCGTTCAAAATGTGCAAAGTCCTCCTCGCTCGATGCCTTAGGGGCGAGTCCCTACGTGGAACTCCGGAGGTGCAGAACTAGGGCGCTGACCGCGGCGTCGGGCGAAAGCTCATCGATGTGCGGCTGCAGAGGCTTGCGGACCGACTAGTCGGTCCAGGCCGCATCCACAGAGCCGTTCGGCGCTGTCGGGCTTGCTTCCACTCAATCCTTAAGCGCTCCGGCCCGTATGGCCAGGCGGACCAATTCCGAAAGACTCGAAGCCTGCATCTTGGTCATCACATTGGCCCGGTAAACCTCGATGGTGCGTGGGCTGATATTGTAGTCGCGCGCGATCATCTTGTTGGAGAGTCCAGCCACCAGCCCCTCCATCACCTGCCGCTCGCGTGGACTGAGGGAAGCGATCCTTGCTGCGACGTTCTGCGTCATCGCCTCATCGTGGGCGCCGGCCTCGGCTTGCCGCAGTGCGGCGTCGATCCAGGCAACCAGGCGCTCGTCCTCGAATGGCTTTTCGAGGAAATCGACGGCGCCGAGCTTCATGGCCTCCACGGCAAGGGGAATGTCGCCGTGGCCGGTCATGATAATGACCGGCAGGGTGGCACGGCTCGCTTTGATGCGTCTCAACAGCTCGATGCCGTCGACGCCGGGCATGCGGATGTCAGAAACCACGCAGCCGAACTCGATCGTGGAAAGCCGATCCAGAAAAGTTTGCGCTGAGTCGAACAAGCTGACCTCGAAGTCTGCGGAATCGAGCAGGAATTGCAGTGAATCTCTCATCGCCTCATCGTCATCGATGACGTAGACTTTTCCCTTACGTGCCATCTGTCAAACTCTCGCTGCGGGCGGCCGGCCCCGTGAAACGGAAGGTCGCGCCGCCTGCATGATTGGACTCGGCCCACATCCGTCCGCCATGGGCCTCGATGATAGAGCGGCTGATCGACAGGCCGACTCCCATGCCGGTTTCCTTGGTCGTAAAGAAGGTCTG